>JBGUYA010000020.1:0-5376 GCA_045118435.1 Quinella sp.
TCAAGTCGGCAAGGAACTTTGTCCTGAGTGCTTTAAAATTTTTAAAGTTGGAACTTGCCTTGATTGCCTCGTTGAAGGCGGCGGCTCCGTTGAGCGTCGAGTTGTCGAGGCTCTGCATAAATTTGTAAATGACTTCTTGTTGGGTCGCCATAAAATTTCCTCCTTAATTTATCTCGTCAAGGTTGCCGACGACAAAGAAAGTCGCGCTTGCTTTGGCGTAGAGCTTGCCCTTCGCGTCGAGTATTTTGCACTCGCAGACCATAGTTTTGCGCCCGTCATGCAAGACACTTGCCTCAGTGAAAACTCGCGGCGTATTCGTCATGACCGCGTGCATAAATTCTATGTTCAACGAAATTGTCACAACTTTTTTATTCAAGGCGAGACACTTCGCGCCCATTGCCGTATCTACCATTATCGCCAAAACTCCGCCGTGCGCCATTGAATACAAGTTAGCGTGTCGTGAGTCCGCGCACAGTTCGAGCCGCGCTTCGCCGTCGGGCGTCGGCACAACTTCTATTTCCAAATAATCTATGACGGAGTTCTCGTGAAAGAATTTTATTATCTGTTCCTGCGTCGGTTTCATCATTTGCCACCAAGCAATTTGTTTTTAAGCTCAAGATATTTTTTTGTGAAGTGCGGACCGTTTTGCGACTCCTGCCGCGCTCCATATGGGCAATAAGTCACGGCGAGAATAGGCGGCGATTGAATTCTTTTGGCAATGCCCATGCCCGTGAATTGTTTCCACCAACGTTCCAAGTCCGCGATAAAATCTTTTGCCGTCGGGAAATATTTTTCGACAAGCCCCGCCTCACAGCCGATGTTGTCTTCAACTTGACTGCTCACATACCAGCGCAAAATGTCTTCGGGCGTTAAATCGTCTTCGGCGAACGCGCGGAGCAAATAATCATGATACGGATAGCGGAGCGGGTCGCCCTTGCCTTCGTCGACGTTCTGCGCGGTCGACAACTCGGCACTCGGTACAATGTCAATTATCCCCTGCGGAATGACTTCGCGCTTGTAAATTTCCGCGTTCATGTACCTTGCCAAATCGTAGACTTGGAACTTCCACAGGTCGGCAAGCGCAGATAAAAAGCCCGCCTCGTCTCCGTAAAGCGTCGCGTAACCTACGGTCGTCTCGGCTTTGTTGGCGTTGCAGGTGAAGACGCCGCCGACTGCCGCCGCCATTGTCGCCAAAATTCTCGCGCTACGGTCGCGGGCTTGAATATTTTCTTTGACAAAGTTTGAAACGACAATGCCGCGCTCCTCAAGTTGCTTGACCGTCCAATCGACAGACTCTTGAATCGGCACGACGAAATATTTACAGCCGAGATTTTTTGCGAGTTGTTCGCTGAGATTTTTTGTCGTGGCGGAATTGAAGACGCTCGGCATGTTCACGAGATAAACATTTTCCGCGCCGACAACTTGAACGTAAAGCGCGGCGGCTACCGCCGAATCAATCCCGCCGCTCACGCCGATAACAACTTTGCTCATACCGATTTGCTCAAGAAAAGTTTTCACGCCGTAATGAATTGCGTGATAAATTTTTTCCGTCTCGTCAACGTCGGGAAGTTCAAGTGCGGGCATGTCGTCAATCTCTTCAAGCTCGACAAAGTTCAAACACTCCGCGAAAGGCTCGGCGCGTTGAACAACTTCGCCGCGAGAATTAAAGACTGCGCTCCCGCCGTCGAACGTGTAAATTGTCTTGCCGGTATTTTGAATGCCGACCGCCCCGACATAAATCACGGGATAATTGACTTCCTCGCCGAAAATTTCTTTGTCGATATTGAACGGCTCAGAAAGAAATCTCACGCCAAGTTTCGCGTCGTCACTGAAAAATTCGTCATCGGAGATAAAATTTATACTCAGCGGCAAGTCGTAAGTCTCAACGACCGCGCAGTCTTTGGCGATAACGTAACTTTCCTCCGACCAATCATTGAAGACCACGTAAATATTTTTGCTCGCCGCGATAATTTCTTCGCCGCAACTTTCCAAGTCGTTGAGGAAAGATTCTTGCGCCCAGACGTTTTCGCCGAGCATTTGCCCCGACAAGGTCATCTGCGGAAAAATTATCATATCTGCGCGGGCGGCTCGTGCCTCGTCAATGAGTCGCAAAATTTTTTTTAAGTTCACGTCGGGATGACCCGCCGCGATTTTCATTTGCGCATAGGCTATTTTCAAAGTCAATCGCCTCCAGTTTAAGTGGTTAGGTGTTAGTGGTTAGTGGTTAGGGGTTAGGTGTTAGGGGTTAGGGGTTAGGTGTCAGGGGTTAGGGGTTAGGGGTTAGGTGTTAGGTGTCAGGGGTTAGGGGTTAGGGGTTAGGGGTTAGCTAAAACCTAAAACCTAACACCTAAAACCTAACACCTAAAACCTAATACCTGCAGCCAAATAATAATTCATTTCGGGGAATTGCACAACGGAAAAATTTTGAATACAATAGCAGAAAAACTTCAAGGTGTGAACTTTTCCGGAGGTGGCGGAAAGATGAAGACCGAACAGAATAAAATCATCAAGGAATTTATAATCGGGGCACTTGTCGTCGTGGTGATACTTATCGCCGGCACGTTTTGGATGGGAAAAAGCGTGAGCGAAGACAATGCGGAGGCAATCCGAACCGTGAGCCTTCTTTACCTTGACGAACTCGCGGGTAGGCGCGAACAGGTCGTTGCGGGCAAGCTGAGCGATTACATCAACGACATGAACATTGCAATGGATTTAATGGAGAAAGACGACTTGAGCAGCGTCGAGAAGTTGCAAGCTTATCAGGCGAAGATGAAACAGCTTTACGGCTTGGAAAAGTTCGCCTTCGTCGACTCGGACGGCTTGATTTACACTTCGCGCGGCACGCGTAACGACATTGCAATTTACGACTTCGATTATAAAAGTATCACCGAGACGGAAATTTTTATTAAAAATATCGGCGGCAACAACAAAAAAATTATTGTCGCGATGCCCGCAGACAACTTGCCGTTCGTCGGGAAAACTCTCGTGGCTTGTTTTATGGAAATTGACATGTCGCGCATGTTGGAATCAGTCTCGTTGCAAGCGGCGGACAACGGTACAACCTTCTGCAACATTTACACCAAAGATGGCATTTCGCTGACCAACGCGGTGCTCGGCGGGCGTTCCAGTGAAAAAACTCTTTACGAGGCACTGACAAACTCCAACTTCGAGAAAGGCTACTTTGCAGAAAAAGTCAAGCGTGATTTTGAAAACGGGATAAAAGGTTTCGCCGCGTTCACCTATGACGGCGTTAAAGAAACGATGTGCTATGTTCCTGTTCACGGCACTGATTGGATGCTGACTTATCTGATTCGCGAGAGTGTCATAAGCGAGCAAATTAGCGAAATCACCGACGGAATTATTTCGCGAAGTCTGACGCACTCAATCATAACGGCGTTGGTTTTAATCGGGCTGTTCGCGCTGATAATCATTCAACTGCGCAAAGCCGACAAAGCCAAGTTGGAAAAGGAAACCGCCGACGCCGAGAACCGCATTAAGCAACAGGAGCTTGAAGAGCAACTGGCACTGCAGGAAGAACTTTTGGCGCAAGAACAGGAAAAAGCTCAGCAAGACAACATGATTCGCGCTTTGGCGAGCGATTATCGCAGTGTTTACTATGTCAATCTTGCTGATGATTCGGGCGTTTGCTATCGAGCCGACACCGAGTTAAAGACCGGGCTAGCAGAGGGCGAAGGTTTCATTTTCAGCAGAAAGTTCACCGAGTACGCAAATCTCTACGTCACCGGAGAATATCGCAAGGAATTTTTAAAGTTCATTGAGCCGGATAACATTCGCGAGAGTTTGAAAGATAATTCGGTCATAACTTATCGCTACTTGGCAAATCGCAACGACGAAGAAGTTTACGAGATGATTCGCATGGCGAGCGTAGGCATTGCGGACGACGGCACCAGAATTTCCAATCACGTTATCGGCGTCGGCTTCGTGAATATTGATTCGGAAATGCGCGACGCAATGGAGAAACGTCAAGCACTGCGCGACGCGCTCAAGACTGCAGAGGAGGCGAGCAAGGCGAAGACAACTTTCCTGTCAAGCATGAGCCACGAGATCCGCACGCCAATGAACGCGATTATCGGCTTGGACAATCTCGCGTTGCACGAGCCGGACATTTCCGCGAACGTCAAAGGTTACTTGGAAAAAATCGGAACGTCGGCGCAACATTTGCTGAGCTTGATTAACGACATACTCGACATGAGCCGCATTGAGTCGGGGCGCATGACCCTTCGCAACGAAGAATTTTCCTTCCCAAAACTGATTGAGCAAATCAACACGATTTTTAGCGGGCAATGCAAGGAAAAAGTGCTTGAATACAACTGCCGCATTAGCGGGCAACTCGACGAGTTTTACATTGGCGACAGCGTGAAGTTGCGGCAAGTGCTGATAAATATTTTGGGCAACGCGGTCAAGTTCACGAAAAAGGGCGGCAAGATCGATTTAATTGTTGAGAAGACTGCCGACTTCGATAAAAAATCCACGCTTCGATTCACAATCAAGGACACGGGCATTGGCATGAGCAAGGAATATCTGCCAAAGATTTTCGACACGTTCAGCCAAGAAAATTCTTCCGCCACGAACAAATACGGTAGCTCCGGCTTGGGCATGGCGATTACAAAAAGTATCGTCGACATGATGAACGGCAAGATTGAAGTCGAGAGCGAGAAGGGCGTCGGCTCGACTTTCACCGTGACCGTAACGCTGATAAATTCCGAGAAAGCCGTTTTGCCGACGAATGACGACGTTGAAGTTAGCCTGCGCGAGTTGAATGTTTTGGTCATTGACGACGACAAGATAGCTTGCGACCACGCGAAATTGGTTTTGGAAAAAATGGGCGTCGCCGCCGAAACTGTACTCAACGGCAAGGACGCAATCGAAATGGTCAAGGTTCGTCACGCGCGGCGCGAGCCTTACAACTTAATCATTGTCGATTGGCAAATGCCCGAAATGAACGGCGTCGAAGTCACGCGGCAAATCCGTGAGATTATCAGCAACGAGACGGCGATAATAATTCTGACGGCGTACAACTGGGATGACATAATGGACGAGGCGATAAAGGCGGGCGTCGACAGCTTCATAGCCAAGCCGCTGTTTTCGGGCGCGTTGCTTGAGGAATTTAAGAAGGCAATCAAAAAACGTAATCAAGGCACCGCCAAAGTCGCGAAGAAAGCCGAACTCAAGGGGCGCAAAATTTTATTGGCGGAAGATATGCCAGTCAACGCGGAAATAATGATGATGGTTTTGCAAATGCGCGAAATAGAAGTTGAGCACGCCGAGAACGGTAAGCTTGCGCTTGAAATGTTTGCGAACTCGCCCGAAAATTATTACGACGCAATCTTAATGGATATGCGTATGCCGGAAATG
>JBGUYA010000021.1:0-15598 GCA_045118435.1 Quinella sp.
ACTTTTACGCCGATTATCCCCAACGACAAGGGCGATTGGATTAATCAGCGCGGAAATATCTTTGAAACCTTCATTCCGTTGCACGAAGTGAAAATTCCCATATATGGGAATTTTTACATGGCACGTTCAAGAGGCGTTTGTACAGGTCGCGACGCATGGATTTACAACTTTTCGCGGGAAAATTTGGCTCGAAACGTTCAAACGACGATTGATTACTACAACACGCATGATTCAACCGAAATTGACCCGACAAAGATTGTTTGGAACCGTTCAACCATTCAAAATAAGAATCGCGGGCTTAAAATTGAATTTGACGCCTCAAAAGTCGTTGAGAGCATGTATCGACCGTTTTGCAAGACAAATTTTTATTACGAACGAATTTTAATCGACATGACGTATCAAATGCCGAAATTTTTCCCGACGGGGCGCGAAGACAATCTTTTAATCTGTGTAAGCGGTATTGGCGGCGAAAAAGATTTATCAGTCTTCATAACGGACAAAATTATCGACGTGAACGCTTTAGACGCCGGAACGCAATGTTATCCGCTGTATTATTATGAGAAGGCGCGGCAGGGCAGTTTATTCGGCGACAATTTGACGCGACGGGACGGAATCAGCGATTTTATTTGGAATCGGGCAAAACTTTTATACGGAATTGACGTTAGCAAGGAAGATATTTTCTATTACGTGTATGGATTCTTGCATTTGCGTAGTTATCGGGAGAAATTTAGTGCGGAGCTGAAAAAATCATTGCCGCGAATCATTTTGAGCGATAAATTTTGGGAATTGAGCCGCGCCGGTCGTCAGCTTGCCGAAATTCATTTGAATTACGAATCACAACCGCCCGCAGAAGTGCAATTAGAAATGCGTAATGCGCAATGCGTAATGGAAACATATCGCGTTGAGAAAATGCGGCTATCGAAGGACAAGACGACTTTGACTTACAACGAACACATCACGATAAAAAATATTCCTGCGCGTGCGTTTGAATACGTCGTCAATGGTCGCAGTCCTTTGGAGTGGGTAATTGAACGCTATCAGATAAAAACGGACAAAGCGAGCGGGATAGTGAACGACCCGAACGCATGGGGCATTGAACACGACAACCCGCGCTATATTTTGGACTTGATATTGAGTTCGATAACAGTTAGCTTGAAAACCCTTGACATCGTAGAATCTCTGCCCGAAGTAGATTTCGACGCTTGAAAAAGTTTTTTTTGTACGGTTTATAATACGTATACGAGTTTTTTAAAGAACTGAACCATCGTTATCACAAGCAAAAACCCCCGAAGAATCTGTTGCTAGCAGACCTTCGGGGGTTGCGCTATCTAAGGGCGCGAATTTAGACGTTGAGTTTTGAGCTTGCAATATTATTTGTCGAAAGGTTCTTCCGTAAGATTTTTCGGCAAGTAATCATCTTGATTGACAGTTGCGGCTTCCAAAGACTTATCAGCGGAGTTGCCTTGTTGCTGAGCTTCGGCGTAAATGAGCGCGTCAATCGCGACGGGAATGCCCATAGCCTTTTCGAGTTGAGCGCGGCTGGTGTTGTAGTTGTAAAGCGCGGTGTAGTAATTGTTGCGGGTCTCGACAACTTTTTCCTGCGCGTTCATGACGTTTAAGTTGGTGTCGACGCCCTCGACGTAGCGAACCTGCGCGATTGCAAACTCTTCTTCCGCCTTATCGACGGCGGCGGCAGTAATTGCGATATTTTTTTCTGCAGTCTTAAGGGCAATGTACGCGCTACGGACTTCAAGTTGAATCTGTTCGATTTGCTGATGCGCTTGCGACTCGGCTTTGCGTTCGAGAGATTTATTTTGCTTGACCTGCGCGGAAGTGACGCCGTTATCGAAAATATTCCAATCTATTTGAAAGCCGACGGACCATTGCTCGGCGTTGTGGTTCGAGCCGAAAACATTTTCGCCAGACATACTTCCCCGCACAACGGCATTAACTTGCGGGCGATAACCGCTCTTTGAGGCGGCAGTTTGAGCTTGAGCTTGCTTGACGGCGTAGCTTGCGGCAATTCCGTCGGGACGATGACTCAGCGCGTATTCCATGCATTCCGCCTCGCTCATGTCGTAGCGAACGAAATTTATTTCTGAACTCGCGGCAATCTTCGTGTCGACGGGCAAGCCCAGAACGTTGTTGAGTTGAGCGACGGCAGTTTGATAATTACCCTGCGCGGTCGTCAAAGCTTGCTGACTGTTGGCGAGTTGAACGCTCGTGGCGAGCAAATCCGACTTTGCAACTGTGCCGACTTCATATTGAATTGAGACGTTGCGCAAATGCTCTTCCAAAAGTTGAACCGCCTGCTCCTGTACGCCGACCAATGATTTTCGCTGTAAGACTTGGTAATAAGCAGAGGCGGCTTGATACTTCACAGTTTGCCGAGAATTTTCCAACGACAAGTCCGCCGAGTTCAAAGCATACCGCGCCCCTTCCCGCAAATTCTCCAAACGCCCGCCTGTGTACAGCGGCATCGAGATATTCAAGCTGTTGTAGTTCTCGTTTTCGTAAGACGGATAAAGGCTCATGTTCACATCATAACCCATTTTTTTTGCGGCAGTAGCTTCGTCATGCCGACCGCGATAGCCGCTCCTGCGAAAATATCTGCCGCCAATTCGATTGAGCGATGACGACCAACTGAAATTAAGTCCGGCTCTTCTGCGCACGGTGGATAAATTCCAACGCGCCGCCTCTCTGTCTTCTTCTGACTGTTCGATAAGCCGATTATTTTCAAGGGCAAGAGATATTGCCTCGTCAAGCGTCAAAGTCATTCCTTCGGCGGCAAAGGTCGTACTTGAAATAAGAATTAACGCCGCGCAGGTTATCAAAAAATTTCTCATTCCTAATTCCTCATTCCTAATTGCTTTCAAGCAGTTTGACGTTTAACCAAGTTTGCGAAAATTCCGCCACGAGCAACGAGTTCATCAAAGCCGCCGCTCTCGACAATCCTGCCCGCGTCCATGACAATTATCCTGTCACAATTTCTAATCGTCGATAACCTATGCGCAACGATAATCCGCGTCGCGTTGAGATTTTCCAAACTTTTGGTGACGATAGCTTGAGTGCGGTTATCGAGCGCGGAAGTCGCCTCGTCGAAAATCAGTATTGAAGGCTTAGTTACGAGTGCACGCGCGATTAAAAGCCTCTGCCGTTGCCCGCCGCTGATATTGGTTGAACCTTCGCTTATGACGGTTTGCATGCCCATTGGCATAAGCGCAATGTCTTCGGCAATGCCCGCCGCCTCCGCCGCTTGCCAAGCGTCCTCTTGCGTTAAAGCGTTCGTGCCGATTATGTTTGTGAAAATGTCGCCCTGCATGAGCTGCCCGTTTTGGAGCACGACGCCCATTTGAGTTCGCACACTCGGCAAATTTAACTCGGTCAAGTCCTGACCGTCGAAATAGATTGAACCTCTGCGCGGCGTTTCAAAGCCCAAAAGCAATCTGACAAGCGTCGACTTGCCGCAACCGCTCTTGCCGACTATCGCGACGTTCTCGCCCGCAGAAATTTTAAAGCTCACGTCATGCAAAACGTCCCGCCCTTCCACATAGCCGAAAGTCACATTGTTAAGTTCAATCGCGCCGCTCAAAATGCCCGCGTCCGCTTTCTCGCCGACACTTTCCGGAACTTCTTTAAGAATCGGGCGCAAGTTTTCAATGTGCGGTTGAATCGCGAAGTATTGACCGACCAAAGGAATTATCCCGTTAATCGTGGCGTTGAAACTCGAAAACGCGCTTTGAAAGGCGATAAACTGCGCGTAGCCGATAGTGCTTTGACCGTTGGCGTCGTTCATGCCGTAAACCGCGATATAGTACAGGCACATCGTCAAAATAAACGGTTGAACGCTACCGATAATCGCGTTGTAGTTGCTCTGCCAGCGCAGTTTCAAATTCCATTTCCAAGTTTCGCCGAAAACTGAACTCCACAGCCAATAAGCTTGATTCTCCGCGCCGTGCTCTCTGAACTTGGCAAGCCCCTTGAAAATCTGTTGAACAATGCCCGCCTCTTTGTTGTTGGCGGCAATGAGTTCACGGTTGAACCCGATGACGCGCCGATAAATAAACGCCGTGACAATCGCGTAGACGAACCAAACCGCAACCGCCGCCGCCGTCAGCTTTAAGCTGTAGTAGCACATCAGAAAGATGCTCCAAAAGCTGAAGACAAAGCCGAACAGCCCGCCGATAAAGTCCGCACTGACTAAACCCTTGATGACACTGATACCGTTCATGCGGCTTGCAAGCTCGCCCGAAGTGAATTGCCTAAAAAATTTCGTCGGCAAAGTTAAAAGCCTGTTCCAAAGTGCCGCCTCCGTCGCCATGTTCATGCGCGTCGTGATTCGCATGACCGCAATCGTGCGCACAATGCCTAAGCTCGCCGTTGTAAAACTCGTGACCATGATAACTTGAGTGACCGTCGCCAAGCCTTGCCGGTCGAGTATCGGGATTATGTCTTGGAAAATCGTTTCCGTCACGAACGGCATAACCAACGGGATCATGCCCGCCACAAGACTTATCACGATGACTGTCCGATAATCCGCGAACCAACACTGCTTGAAGATAAATTTCATGAGGTCGAGGATTCCAAGCTCCCGCGCAGGAAAGCCCGCGTAACATTCAAACGCGCTCTTGTCAATCTTCGCGGCGACCTCGTCGGTTATCGGAAAGCCGTCGGGGTTTTCGCTGTTGACAAGTTTATAACTGCCCGGCGCGAGCGGCACGAACACCGATAAAACTTTTTCTTCGCCGTAGTAGCCGATAATAACGCCGCTGTCGTTCTTGTGCCAATCCTCCTCAAGTTCAATCAAGCGCATTTGCATGTTGCCCTTTTGAATCAGCCGTCGAATCAATCTGATTTGGTCAAGCTTGCGCACAATCTCCGCGTCAAGTTTTATGTTGTCGGTCGGCATGTTCAAAGCCGTTGCCGCGCGTTTCACGATAAACGATACTTCTTCCAAACGCGCCGCGCGTTCAGTCGTCTCTGAATAAATCGCTGCCTCTTCGCCGAGCAGGTTTGCTATCGAGTTGTCCAAAAGTCGCTGTTGATTTCTCTTGCGCACTTCCACGCGCGTCGAAAATCTCTTGTCCTCCGACGCGAACCGCACGCCCAACAGCATTGAAAATATTCCCTGATTCTCGCTAAATGCCTCCGTTAAATCTTCCGCGCCTTCAAGGACTGTGCCGTCAAGCCATGTGATTAAAGTATCGTCGCCCTTGTCCGCCAAAAGTCTCAGCCACGACAACTTTATTAACTCGGCGAACCAACGACGCATGAAAACTTTCAAATCTTCGGGCGCGACTTCATTAAACGTCAAGATTTTTATCTGCGAATCTTCGGCGGCGTAAATTAAAGTTTCGGTCTGCTCGAACTCGTCCAAACTCGGAAAAGCCGCGCCGCCCGCCGCCAGCTCAACCAAAAACTGCTGACGAAATGAACCTTCTGCGCGGGTCACGGCGTAAACTTCAACCTTGCCCGTCTCAATCAGCGCAAGCCGCTCGCCGTCTTCAAGTCTGAATCGCTCGCCCGCCGAGAGTTTAATTAGGAATGTGGAATTAGGAATGTGGAATGATTTCATCGACAATACCTCCATTCCTAATTCCTAATTCATAATTCCTCATTGCCTTCTTGGCTCCTTTCCGAAATCAAACGACTATAAGCCCCGTTGTGTTGAATCATCTCGCGGTGAGTGCCGCGCTCGACGACCACGCCTTTATCCAAAACAATTATCTCGTCGCAGTCGCGAATCGTCGAAAGCCTGTGCGCCACGATTAAACAACTGCAACCGCGCCGACGTATATTTTCCAAAACAATTTGCTCGGTCATCGGGTCAAGCGCACTCGTTGCCTCGTCGAGAATCAAAAGCGACGGATTATTTGCCAAAGCCCGCGCAATCTCCAAGCGTTGACGTTGCCCGCCACTAAAATTCAAGCCGCCCTCCGAAACTTCAGAATCATAGCCCTTTTCAAGTTGCAAAATGTCTTCGTGAATGCAAGCGTCTTTAGCCGCCTGAATCACGTCGCTCCGACGAACCGAATCATCAAACAGCGTCAAGTTCTGCGTTATCGTGCCCGTGATTTGGAAAACATCTTGGTCAACCGCCGAGACTGAATTAACAATGACTGCGCGGGGAATTTCTCTGCGAATTTTGCCGTCGAATCGAACTTCGCCGCTCCATTCCTCGTAAATGCCCGTAACGACCTTTGCGACAGTCGACTTGCCCGAACCGCTCGCGCCTACAACCGCGACCCAATGTCCCGGCTCAATGTGCAACGAAAATTTATTCAACAACGGTCTTTCAAGCGGGCTGTAACCAAAATCAATATCTTTAAGCTCAAGCTCGCCGTTAAGCCGCGCGACAGGCTCATCAGAAACTTCTTCCTCGCGGCAATTCAAACTGTCGATTTCATACTTGCGCACGTCGTTTAATCTCTGCATTTGCATTTCGGTTGATTGCAACGTTGAACCAAGTCCGAGCAATGAATTCACAGGAGCTTGAAAACTTCCCATTAAACTTTGAAACGCCGTGAACATGCCCGCCGTCAACACGCCGTCCATTATTGAAAAGCCGCCGATTGTCATAATCAACGCGCCGTTTATGCCGCCGAGTAGCGTCGGGATAATCGTCGCGGTCATTTGCCAAAGCGCAACGTCTTGACCTGCTTTGAGAACTTTCGCGCGATAGCCCGCCCACTTCGCAAAAAAATCAGCCTCGTTGCCGTTCGCCTTAATCGTCTCAATCATCATCAAGCCGTTCATTGTCGTGCCGTATTCCTTGCCCGCGTCTTGTTGAATTTTCATGTTCATATCGGTCAAGTGCCGCCGCAACGCGAAGAACACGACGATATTTATGCTCGAAAAAAATATGCCGATAAGCGTCAGCGTAACGTTGTATTGAAGGAGCAACAGCAGATAAAAAATCGCGACGAGGAAATTTAAAATCGCCAACGCCGCAGGTCCGCTCAAAACGCTCGCGATAGATTCATTGTAATTTACGCGGCTTGCAACTTCGCCCGCGAATCGCTGATTGAAGAACGCCATTGGCAGGCGGAGCAAGTGCCAAAAGAAACTCGACGAGTCCGCCAGCGTCAATTTCTTTTGCCAGCGCGTCAAGATTACCGCTTGTAGCCACGTCATGACGCCACACACGACCCAAGAGACCGTCATCGCCAAGCAGAAGTTGAACATCCAATCCGTATGTTTTTTCGCTAAAATGTCGTCCAAAAAGATTTGACTGAACACGGGCGACGCCAAGCCGGGAATTATCATGCCGAGATTTAAAAGCAAAATAAAAAGCACCGCCCATTTATCTTGAGCGAGTTTCTCGGCGACGGCTTTAAAAATGTTGTAGCGTTCGCCTTCGGGCTTGAAGTTTTCGTTTGGTACGACGTGCAACGCAACGCCCGTGTAAGATGTGCGGAAGTCGTCCCACTTGACGGTTCGCCGCCCCATCGCGGGATCGTTCAGATAAACCGTGTCGCCCTTGATTCCTTCCAAAACCACAAAGTGATTGAATTCCCAATGAATAATTAGCGGGAACATGCCGACTTCGCGCAGGCGGTCGGCTTTCCAGCGGTAGCCGCTGGCATTGCAACCCCGATTACGCGCCGCGCGAATTACGCAACTTGCCTTTGAGCCGTCGCGGTTGACGCCGCACTCTTGACGTAACTTTTCAAGCGGCAACCAAAGATTATAATGCGCCAAAATCATTGACAGAGACGCCGCTCCGCACTCGGTCGCCTCCATTTGTAAAATCGTCGGCACTTTCACGCGCGAGGTTGCAAAAAAATTTTTTATCGAATCAATTATTTTCATTTTTAATTCCCAATTCATTACGCATTACGCATTGCGCATTACGCATTGCCTTTATCTGCTCCGTAACCACTGGCTCAGCTTGTAGAAAACTTTTTCAATCGGCGGCTTGCGCTCAATTATAATCGAGCCTGTGCAAAAACTGCCCGCCGTTATTGGCTTGTGTTCCCCAACATGCGAAGTCCAAAGGTAGCCCGACTTGTCGTCCTCGTCTTTAACCAAATCGAAAGTTACTTCCATAACCGACGACTGCTGAGCTTGCAAAATCCATTGCGCGAGTTGCGCGTTGCCCAAATGTTGTTGAATGCCCTGCGCGGTTATCGGGTATTGCGAGACGCTCCGCACGACGCCGATTAAGAAACCGGTCTGCGAAGTGTCGGCTCCGTTTGGCGCAAGTTGTATCGTCATGCCGGATTCGACGCGCTTGCCCTTGTCAACGGGAATATACAAAAGCCCCGTCAACTCGTCGCGGTCTTGAGTGATTCGCACGGAACAAATCGGAGTGCCCGCAGAAATCATTGTGCCTACGTCAACCATAACTTCATCAACAATTCCGTCGTAGTCGCTGTAAATATCTTCGGCGACCGTTTGTTGATATTCTTTTGCGTTGTATTGATAAGCGCGCCCCATTGCGTCGCGGTCACTCGACGCCAAACCCATGCCGTATTGAGCCATGCGAGTATCGGCGGATTGAGAAGCCTGCTCCATGTGCGCGATTAAGTCGCCTTTCTTTATCGACATGCCGGGACTAATATACAACTGCGAAATTTTTCCGTTGGCAATGTGCGAAATGTTCATGACGCCCGCCGAGTCCATGATTAAGCCCATGCCGTCCGCCTTGACCGTGAACGCGCCGTAAATTGACCACAGCACAACCGAGAACAACAACACCAAGATTGCGATTAACGCCATCCAACTAACGGGCGTCGTTATCGGTAACATTGTATCCAATTTTTCGGGCGAGCGTAATTTGTCCAATGCCTCTTGACTAAAGATTTGACTGTTTTGTTGTCTCAAGCGTCGTCGCCTCCCGTCAGTGTCACGGTAACTTTCGTGCCGTTTTCGAGTCCGGCGGTTGCCGACGTTATGACAGTCTCGCCTTCAGAAAGTCCCGAAACTACTTCAATAAAATTGCCGTCGTCTGAACCTGTTTTGACTGCGCGGCGTTCCAAAGTATCTTCCGCCGTCACGACGAAAACCGCGTTGCGACTTGAATCAATCATTGCCGCAAGCGGTACCGTTAAAACTTTCCTGCCCCGCGCAGTTTTCAAAACCACTCCGCTATATGCTTGCTGTTCCAAAAGTCCGACGCGGTTATCAATTTCCCAAACGATTTTCCGCAAGCTTGCCGTCTCATTGAGCGGCGGAGTTATTTCCGTCACGTGAACCGAGAAAATTTGTTCGTCGCCCTTGTTGCCCGCCGCATATTCCGTATCGTAAGCCTTGCGCAGGATTTGGCTGTTCGTAAAGCTCAATTCGGCTCTGTCGCCTATTGAAAGGCGTTGCGCGTATTTGTCTTCCACAGGCATTGAAAAGCTAAGCCGCGAAAAATCTCCTATGAGTGCTAAAGGTGTGCCCGCCGTCACGTACGAACCTTGTTGCTTATATAAAATTAAAATCTCGCCGTCGATTGGCGCGATTACGTCCTGACGCGAGGATTGCATTAAAAGTTGTTCCTTAATCGTCTGCGTTTCTTTCAACGCCGCCTCCGACGCAAAGTAAGCCGCCTCCGCCTCGTCGAACTTTTCTTTGGACGTGGCGTCGCGTTCCATTAAGCGCGTGTATCGGGCGTAGTTGTTCTTCGCGTTCGCCAGTTGAGCTTCCGCCTTTGCTATCGAACTTTCCGCCTGTTGAATCTTGAGCGGAATTTCATCGTTGACAATTTGGAAGATCACGTCGCCGCGTCGAACGTTGGAATTTTTTCTGACGAAAATATTTTCCAACCGCCCGTCAATCAGCGCGACCGCGTCCGCCATTTCCTCCGAATATAAGTTCACCGTTTCGAGTACGATCTTTTGATTTATCTCGCGCTTTTGAACTTTTGCTCCTTGCAACGGCACTGTTCGATTTTCCATGCGCTCGACGATTTGATTCTCGCCGCTTTTGTTCAACCAAGTCCCGTAACCTATCATTGCAACTGCAAATATCAATATCAGCACGAGTCCGACCATGTAAAGTTTCTTCATTAAGTCGACTGCCTCCTCGCGGCGATTTTGTTTTAGTATAAGTCACTTGATTTTTCATGTCAAACGAAAATTCCTCCGACGGAGCCGCCGAAGGGATTTTTTTACTGATTGCGACCGCCCGTCAGCCGCGTTTAAAACCGAATCTTAGTAACCGAGTTCGGGAAGGCGTTGGCCAGTAGCGTCAGCGACAATCTGGAATGCTTGCTGACGAGTAATTTCTTGCCCCCCGTGATAGTACTTGTTGCTAGTGGCACCCCAAGATTGGTCAACAGTAACACCAAACTGGTTGAAGATTTTAGCAACGTCTTTTTGAGCATCGTTGTTGGTCGGCATCCAGAAGCAATCTCCTGCGCTTCTGCGCTCGATTTTAAACCCCATATCATTGAGTGCGCGGGTGTCAGCTGCCGTGTTGTTGTACGTACCGCCAGCGACCTGATCGAGTTCGTCGTCGCTCATGACTTCATCCTTCAAGATTTTTTCGTCTGCCATTGTTATCAGTCTACTTTGATTTAGATAGAAGTTTATTCGGCTGTGCTGTCAATTCAGCTTGTCCCTTGCGGCTCTATTTCTTTCTGTAGCTTATACGTCGTGAATCTGATTTTGTTACACTCTCTACAAAAATTTTTTATCGAAAGTCATACTCCATACTCCAGAAAGGCGATTCTATTATAAAAAAAAAAAACGGTTGTCAAGAAAAATTTTTAAAAATTTCCACGAGAAAACCCTCCGACATATGCCGAAGGGCTTTTTTTATGTTGAGACGAAATTTTTACCGAATAATCTTCGTGCCGTTCTCCGCGTCGAAATTCTTCCAAAAATCTTCGCGCGAAATGGTATTGCCAGTTTTGTCGGTGTAAACGTTGGAATTAAACAAGCCGCCGTTGTCTTTGTAGCCGCCGTAACCCATTTTGTGCAACATATCGCGCACGGGAGCGGAATGAACTGCATCGGATGCGCTCAAAAGTCCGCGTTTGTACAGTTCGTTACCGTCTCCATACGTTTCAAGACGATTTCCGCCTGCCACATTATCGAGTTCGTCGTCGCTCATGATTTCGTCCTTCAAGATTTTTTCGTCTGCCATTGTTATCAGGCTCCTCTCTGTTTTCAAGCCTTTATACATCTAAAATTCTTTTTCGTTACAAATTTAGCAGAAAAATTTTTCTCCGTCAACGAGAAAACTCTCCGACCGTGCGCCAATATAAGTCAAGATAATTTCATTGTCAAATTAGCCAAATTGATAACTCGGCACTGATACGCGCCATGCACACGAGGAATTTTTTTAGCTTGCTGACCATAAGCCGCCAACAACTCTTCAACGCATTGCATAACGACTTCTACGGGAATTTTTTTCATACAAGCCAGATTGTCATCGCCTGCGCGGGGGCAAGTGTGCTCGCCGCAAGGGTGACACAGCTCCGGCGACTTGACCAGAATATCTTTCGCGTCGTAAGGATAAAAGCCTGGTACGGGCGACGCGCCAAACATCGTGACAATCGGAATGTTACGCGCAACGCCAATGTGCATCGGTCCCGAATCGGTCGTAAGGAACAAAACGCAATTATCCAAAAAGCCCGCAAGCATCGCCAGAGAAAATTTGCCCGTGAAAATCTTGACGCAATCACTTTTCTTATGGCGCATTTTCTCAATACAACTCATTACAATTTCTCTGTCCATAGTCCCGCCAAGAAACGCAATGCCAAAGCCGCGCTCAATCAAAATGTCCGCGCAGGTTGCAAAGTAAGAATCAAGCCAACGTTTAGTCAGCCAACTCGCGCCGATATTGAAAGCGATAACTTTCCTGTCTCCGAAGTTTTCAAGGAAAATTTTTTCCGCCTCGCGCTCTACTTCGGCAGGTATCCACATTTCCAAGCCGTTATCGAAAATTTTTTCAATGCCACAAGCCTCGCGCAAAACGTCGAAGTGCGAATGAACTTGATGTTGAGTGCCGGGCTGATATTCAGTTTTAAAACCGCGCTTGATATGACGTGCAATCGAAGGATTGGGCATAACCTTATTGAAAAAGAAAGAGAAAAGCGGCTTGCTGTAGCCGACGATTTTTTTTGCGCCGCTGAATGCCGCCAACGCGCTCGCCCGCTCGTTGCGGTGAAGATTTATCGTCAAGTCAAAATTCTCTGCGCGGAGCTTGGGAATTGTCTTGAGCAGGTCGGCAATCGTCTTATCAATCAAAATGCACTCGTCAAGATTTTTGTTGTACTGCACGAGGTCGGCAAGCTTTTTATCGGCTAAAAGTGCCAAGTGCGCCGTCGGGAAATTTTTTCTAAGCGTCGTCAAAACCGGCGTCACTAACATTAAGTCGCCCAAGTGCATTAAATTTATAACCAGAATTTTCATAGTGCACCCAAAAGTTCCGCGCGATTGACGGCGTAAGTCCCGACTTTCGCAACGACCACGCCCGCCGCCTCGTTGGCAAGATAAGCCGCCGCCGCCGAATCGATTTTTCCTGCCAACGCCAACGCGAAGACTGCAATCACCGTGTCGCCCGCGCCAGATACGTCGAAAACTTCCTGCGCCCGCGCCTTGATGTGAGAAATTTTTTCGCCGTCAATCAAGCTCAAGCCCTCCGCCGAGCGCGTCACGATTAATCCGCGCAGGTTGAATTCGTCGATAACTTTGTGCGCCGCCTCCTCAATCTGCTCGTCGACGTTAGAAATTTTTTTAGGCAGGACGGCGTTGAGTTCCTTCAAGTTCGGCGTGATAAAGCTCGCGTCGAAGTATTTCTGCCAATTATCGCCCTTCGGGTCGACGACGACGAATTTTTTCTGCGCACGACATGCGCTAATAACCTCGCGGCAAATTTTCTTCGTACAAACGCCCTTGCCGTAATCGGAAATAATAACCGCGTCGACGCTCGGCAACTGCGCGGCAAAGTTTTTAAGGAGCTTATCACTCGCGGCGGCGTCAAGTTCGTTTGCGTCCTCGAAGTCAAGGCGAATCATCTGCTGGTGACCGCTAATCACGCGGATTTTCGTCGTCGTCGGCTTGCCAGTCTCAATCACGCCAGAATAATCGACGCCGAGACTTTTCAACTTGCTCAAGAAAATTTCGCCGTGATTGTCCGTGCCGACCTGCCCGATTATCGACGTTTGACAGCCAAGCAACGCCAAGTTGTGAACAACATTAGCCGCACCGCCTAAAGTTTCCTTAACATTCAAGACGCGGGCAATCGGCACAGGAGCTTCAGGAGAAATGCGCGTGACTTCGCCGAAATAATATTTGTCAAGCATGACGTCGCCGACGACCAGAATTTTGCACGCACCGATATTTTTTTCCACAAAAGTTTTAAGTTCGTCAATCATTTGCAAGCCTCGAATGAAATTTTTGCCGCGTCAAGCGTTCGCGAAATGTCCTCGTCGCTGTGAACCGCCGACATGAACAGCGTCTCGAACTGCGACGGCGCAAGATAAATTCCCTGCTCTAACATTGCCGCAAAAAACTTTTTGAACTGCGTTTGATTCGCGGCGGCTGATTCTTCATAATTATTTACTTCTCGTTCGCTGAAGAATATCCCGAACATTGAACCGGCTTGCGGCGTTTGAATAACGACGTTGGCAATCTGCGCGGCATTTTTTATTCCTGCGACCAATTTTGAAGTCTTCGCGATAATTTTTTCTGTCAAGTTTTCTTCCAACAACGCCGTCAAAGTCTCAATGCCCGCCGTCATCGCAAGCGGATTGCCGCTCAAAGTTCCCGCTTGATAAATTTTGCCGTCGGGCGAGACTTTGCGCATAATGTCTTCGCGCCCGCCGTAAGCCGCGCAGGGCAAGCCGCCACCGATAATTTTTCCAAGACAAGTCAAATCGGGCGTTATTTTATATTTTTCCTGCGCCCCGCCGAGAGAAACTCTAAAGCCGCACATGACTTCATCGAAAATCAGCAACGCGCCGAACTTTTTAGTAACCTCTCGCAAGCCGCGCAGATAATTTTCTTTGGGAAGGACAAGCCCCATATTCCCCGCGACAGGCTCGACGATAACTGCCGCAATCTCCTCGCCGCATTGTTCAAAAACTTTCTCGATAGCGTTCAAGTCATTAAAGGGCAAAGTGATTGTGTCCTGCGCCGTTCTGCGAGTAACTCCAGGACTTGACGGCTCGCCAAAAGTTGCCGCGCCACTGCCCGCTTTGACAAGCAATGAATCGCTGTGCCCGTGATAGCAACCGACGAATTTTATAATCTTTTCGCGCCCCGTGAAACCTCTTGCAACTCTTAACGCGCTCATCGTCGCCTCTGTGCCTGAATTGACCATGCGCATAACTTCCATGCTCGGAAAAATTTTCTGCACGAGCCGCGCAAGTTGAGTTTCAAGCAAAGTCGGAGCACCGTAACTTGTGCCGCGAGCGACGGCATTTTTCAAAGCGTCGACCACTCGCGGGTGAGCGTGACCTAGAATCAGCGGACCCCAACTTAAAACGTAATCAACGTAAGAATTGCCGTCAATGTCGAAAATGTGACTGCCCGCGCCGTGAGAAATAAACGGCGGATTTGAATCAACGCTGTTAAACGAACGCACAGGGCTATTGACGCCGCCCGGCATGAAACGTTTCGCCTCAGCAAACGCGGCGGCAGATTTTTTTAAGTTCAAAGCGATACCTCCCCAAAACTTTTGACTGATTATAACACGGCATAAAAAAATCCCGCCACTTTGACGGGAAAAAATTTTGTCCGCGCAGATTTATTTCTTGGCAAGTTTGGAGCCGCTGATTTTGTAACTCGTGCCGTTTATGTTGAAGTTGGTCGAAGTCGTGACGTTATCGAAAAGAACTTGCCCGCCGCCCGAAATCGTAAGGCTTAGCGTCCCGTTTCTGTACTTGGACTTGCTGAACTTGCCGTTAAGAATTTTAAGCATGTCGCCGCTTGTGTAGTCAAAGATTTTATCGGTGCCTTCGCCCGCTTTGTAAATGAAAGTGTCATTTCCTGCGCCGCCCCAGAGCGAATCATTACCTGCGCCACCCCAAAGCGTATCATTTCCTTTTTGTCCGTAAAGTTTATCGTTGCCTGCGCCGCCGAGAATCGAATCATTGCCTTTTCCGCCATAAATCGTATCCTTGCCGCTGCCGCCGGTGATTGTGTTGGCATTTGCGTTTCCGGTAATCTTAACTGCTTTAGTTCTCGACGAGGCGTTGATAGTTTTAATCGCCGAGCCGACCGTTACAGGTGATTTCGTCGAATTCGTAACGGTCAAAGTTGTTGAGGTTGCCTTCTTTCCCTTGATATTAATTTTTGAAAGAGACGCCGCGCCTTCCAGAGTAATCTTGCCCTTGCCGACAGTGACGATTATATCATCGCCGATTTTTTTAGTTGAATACGAGCCGCCGCCGATTGAGAGCGTTGAATCTGCCTTGAAACCGTAAATTACATCGTTTCCGTCGCCCGAACTGTATTTGAACAGCACATTTGAGCCGTCATTATCAGTATAATAATAAATACTGCCGTCAGATTGACGATAACAGTTGTTGTAAATGGAATCTTTACCTTTTCCGCCGCTGATTGTCACTAAGTCGCCCCGGTTATCAATAGAATCATTTCCCGCGCCGGTGTTTATTGTCACTGAGTCGCCATACCGGTTCTCAACAGAATCATTGCCC
>JBGUYA010000022.1:0-8200 GCA_045118435.1 Quinella sp.
AAGTTACGATAAATGCGGGAGAGGGCAACGATACCATTACAAATTCAAGCGCGACCGTCACAATAACCGCAGGCGACGGCAACGATGCTGTCTATCTCCTCGCGAGTGCCAATAAAAATACCGTCACGGGCGGCAAGGGCAAAGACTACATTTATATCTATACAAACTCCAAAAACCACAGGATAGACAGCGGCGACGGCGATGATACCGTTCACAGCGAAGGCACGAATATTCTAATCAGCACGGGCGACGGCAAGGACTTGATTCAACTTTATGCGGGCGACTCGACTGCCGAGAACAACACGATTAACAGCGGCAAGGGTAATGATTCAATCTACAGCGGCGGCACAAATATTTCAGTCAATGCTGACGAGGGCGACGATTATATCCACGTCTATTCCTACGCCAACGACGTGACGATTAATCCCGGCGTCGGCAACGATACTATCGAAAGCTATTGCACTGACGGTTTTTTATATCAATACAAATCGGGCGACGGCAACGACTCTGTCAAGGGCTTTAGCTCAAAAGATACGCTCAACATTACGGGCGGAACCTATTCGACAACCAAGAGCGGCAATAATATTATCGTCACGGTCGACAAAAGCAAGATAACTTTGGAAGGCGCGGCGACTCTCAAGACGTTGCATATCGGAACTTTGACGGGCGGCGCGGCAACTTTAACTGTCACTGACTCGACAAGCTCACCCGTGACGGTCGGCTCCGCTGTAAAAGTTATCGACGCCTCATCAAGGTCTAAGGCAGTTCAAATCACCGGCAACGCGCTTGACAATACGATTCGCGGCGGAAATAAAAACGATACGATTTACGGCGGCAAGGGAAATGATTCTTTAATCGGCGGCAAGGGCAATGACATACTTTTTGGGCAAGCAGGTAACGATACACTGCGCGGGAAAGATGGCAACGATACTTTGACGGGCGGCAACGGCAAAGATTTATTCCTTTGCGGCGCGGGCAATGAAGTTATCACCGATTACGAGACGGGCGATAGAATTTCTTTGGCGTCGGCAATCACAAAGACGACGCTAAGCGGCTCCGACGTCGTCTTCACAATGGGTAGTAACTCCTTGACCGTCAAGAATGTTAAGGGCAAGTCGCTCAGCATGATTAATTCGGCGGGCAAAAGTTTTTCGACAGTAATCGGCTCCGCCGCCAAGACTTTAACAGTCACGAACTCGACAAGCTCGCCCGTTACGGTCGATTCTTCCATTGAAGTTATCGACGCCTCGTCAAGAACTAAGGCGATAAAAATCACGGGCAACGGCTTAGACAACACAATTATTGGCGGCTCGAAAAATGATTCTCTTTATGGCGGCAAAGGAAATGATTCACTCGTCGGCAACGCCGGCAATGATAAACTCTACGGTAGCAACGGCAATGATATACTCGTCGGCGGCGCAGGCAATGATTCGCTTTGGGGCAACGCGGGCAACGATTCATTGTACGGCGGCGCAGGCAATGACACTTTCCTTTACGCGAGCGGCGCGGGCAACGATAAAATTTTTGACTATCAAAGCGGCGACGTGTTGAGACTTTTGAAAGCGGACGGCTCAGCGGGCGGCAAGTATAAAAAATCCTCGTACAGCAACGGCACGCTCACGCTTACAATTAAAGACGGCGGCTCCGTCATCTTTGAAAACGTCACGACTTCGACCAACTTCAACATAAACGGCAACTCCTATAAAGTCAGCGGCTCCAAGCTCGCTAAGAACTAACTTGTTCCTAATAAGACAGAAAATTTTTAATAAGCAGGAATTTTTTCGCCCGCCATAGAAAAAGGCGGCATTGAAATTATTTCTGCTTATTTTCGTAAGGAGGTCGGGGGAATTGATGTTTTTACTTGCACTGTCGCCGATATTGTGGCTGGTGCTTGCGCTCAGCGTTATCAAAATGGCTCCGTGGAAGGCGTGTCTTGCCGCGCTGATAATCTCGTTGGCGGCGGGCATGGGCGTCTGGGAAATGGAAAGCGTGCGGGCGATTGAATCAGTCTTGGAAGGCGTCGCGCTGGCGTGTTGGCCAATCCTCTTGGTTATCGTCGCGGCAATTTTCACCTACAATTTGACGTTGCACACCAAAGCAATGGACACGATTAAAGACATGTTGACAAGCGTTAGTCACGACAAGCGCGTTTTGATTCTGTTAATCGCGTGGGGTTTTGGCGGCTTTTTGGAAGGCATGGCGGGTTTCGGCACGGCGATTGCTGTTCCTGCCGGTATGCTCGCGGGAATCGGCATTAATCCGATTTTATCAGTCTCGGTTTGTTTAATCGCAAACTCGGTGCCGACGGCTTACGGCTCAATCGGCATTCCGCTCGTCACTTTGGCGAATGTCACGGCTTTTGACCCAATGCAACTTGCAACGTTCACTTCTCTTCAACTGGGCGTCTTGACTTTGCTTTGCCCCTGGCTGATTGTCCTAGTCAGCGGCGGCGGCATGAAAGGTCTGCGCGGCATGACAATGTTCTGTTTAGGTTCGGGACTTGCGTTCTTCCTGCCGGAGCTTGCGCTGTCGATGTTCGTCGGTCCGGAGCTGGCAGTTGTCGCGGGCGCAATCTGCACAATGGGCACGATTGTTTTCATTGCTAAGAAATTCCCCGTCAACGACCCGGATTTTGCAATGAGTGACCAAGCTCACACGAAAATTACGACCGCGCAGGGAATTAACGCTTGCTTGCCGTTCATTTTGATTTTTATCTTCCTGCTGTTCACGAGTAAGCTTGTCCCGCCTATTAACCAATTCCTCATGCAGTTCAAATCCGCCGTTCCGATTTACAACGGCGAAGGCGGCGTGCCTTACACGTTCGTTTGGATAAATACGCCCGGCGTCTTGATAATGCTTGCGGCGTTTATCGCGGGCAGTAAGCAGGGCGCGAGTTTCGGCGAAATGTTCGGCGTTTTGAAAAAAACCGTCAACGGCTTGAAATTTACAATGGTCACGATAATCGCGGTCATTGCGACGGCGAAGGTCATGGGCTACAGCGGCATGACGGGGCAAATTGCCGACACGGCGGTTGCGGCGACCGGCACGGCTTATCCTTGCATTGCGGCGTTCTTGGGTTCAGTCGGAACTTATATCACTGGCTCGGCGACTTCAAGTTGCGTTCTCTTTGGCAAGTTGCAAGTTATCGCGAGTCAAGCAATCGGCGCGAATGAAACTGTTCAAGCGTGGGTTGCGGCGGCAAATGCGACGGGAGCTTGCGCGGGTAAAATGATTTCTCCGCTGTCAATCGCAATCGGTTCGGCGGCAATCGGCGTTAAGGGCGCGGACGCTCAGATTTTGGCGTTCGCCGTGAAGATTTATATCCCGTTCGTAATCTTCATGGGCGCGGTCGTCTATTTCGGACAAGTTTTGATAGGGTGAATGCCATGATTTACACGAAGACGGGCGACGCGGGCACGACGAGTCTTTACACGGGCGAGCGCGTCGAGAAAAATTCCCTGCGCGTTCAAACTTACGGCGCGATTGATGAAACTGATTCGGCGTTGGGAATTGCGCGGGCTTTTGCTGAAGTCGAGGACGTTAGAGAAAAAATTTTCGCCGTGCAGAAGTTGTTGTCCAAACTTATGGCGGACTTCGCGAGTTTGAATCGGGAACCGCTGATAACTTTCGACGACGTGAAAAATTTAGAAACGGAAATGGACGCACTGGAAAATTTTTTGCCGCCGCTTAGAGAGTTTTTAATACCGGGCAAGTCAAAGGGCGGAGCATTTCTCGACTTGGCAAGGACAATCACGCGCCGCGCAGAACGTCTTGCTTGCGAGCTGTCGAAGACGGAGCGAGTTCACGACGCCGATAAAATTTTCCTTAACCGCTTGTCGGATTATTGTTTCCTACTCATGCGTCGCGAAGACTTGAACGCTTAAAACTCTTGGCAACAAAAAACCCGCCGTGAAAATTCTCGCGACGGGTTTTTCTACGTTACGGAATAATTTTCTTGCCCCAAACTTCAACGGCGACGTTCGGGAAAAGATTTTCGCGCCCCATAGCTTGCTTGGCAAGAAACGATTCATATTGCCGCGCGTGATTCGGCTCCTCATATAAACCGTGAGTAACTTCGGGCGGCACCTTGTTAATCGTATAACCGACTGCCGCCGACTTGTACTCGCTGAAAATATAATTCGCCTTTCGCGCCTCAAGGTTCTGCGATTTGTAAATTTCTTGCGCGGGCAACTCTTGAACAAAAAAGTTATCGAGATATTTATCAAATATTTTCGCGCCGCGCTCCGTGCGGATAATCAAGCAACTTGTGCCCGCCGCCTTATCAATCTGCGCGGGCAAAGGCGTCTTGGTGTAGTTGTCGCCGAACGAAATATCGGCAAATTGATTGAGCTTGTCGAGGCAATAGCGGCAACGCTCCACGCAGAAAAAATCTTTCATCTGCATTCGAGTTTCGCGCGGCAGAAAAATTTTCTTGCCCTGCGTTTCAATCCCGACATTGCCCGGCCAGCCGCTTTGCTCTTTTGTACGAAAGAAAAGTTTATCTGCGCCGACAAAATTTTTAAAGTAAGTCCAAACGTTGTATTGCATAGTCTTATCGCAGAAAAGCCCCGCCAGAAAATAGTTGTCGCGATTCAATTTGAACTGCGCGATGACATTCAAAATCCCCTGCACAAAACACGACGAGCCGACCAGAATCAATTTCTTGTCTGGATTTTCGAGCATGTAAGAGACGGCGCGGCTGTGATTAATCGTGAGGTAGCGACTCTTGGGCGTGTTCGTGAAGTCGGATTCGGCGGTGTAGAGGTTCGAGAAAGTTTCCGCGTCGTGATTGTAAGTGTCTACAAGAAAAGCCGCGTCATAAACTTTATCGCGCAGGAGATTTTTAACCAGCGTGGTGACTGCGCCGCCGCTCGTAGATTGCGCCAAAATTTCCTTATCCTTAGTCTGAGTTGCAAAACATTTTATCGCCGTCCCGAAGAAAATATCTTTCGCGGAAGTTTTGGTGTAGTCGGCGGATTTGCCGGGACAAACTCTGTAGCAAAGCCCGCAATTCACGCAAGAATTTTCGTCAATCGTCGGGCGGTAACTGCCCGCCTCAAAAGTGCTCGCGATACATTTCTTGGGACAAACGCCCGCGCAGATTCCGCACGATACGCAAAGATTATTTTCAACGACCAAAGAAATTTTCATTTCGAGAGCCTCCCTGCCACTTTGTCCAAAATTTCCGTCACGGCTGAAAAGCATGAGCCGCCTTCTTGAACCTGCGCAAGACGCTCACGCAGAATTTTTTTATTCGGCTCAAGATTATCTTCCATGTCGCGAATTGCCGAGAAAATTTTTCGCACGTCGACTGACGGCGCGGCAAGGTCGAAAACATATTGCGATTGATACATGAGCTGCGCCAGCTCCTTGTACTTGACCGCCCACCCCATGAGCAAGCACGGCACGTTGTTTCGATAAGCATGAACAATCCCGTGAAACCGCCCGACAATCAAGAAATCGAACTGCCGACAAACCGCGTCATACTCAAAGCAAGAGAAATTATTCTCCCAAAGAACGACGCGCCCATCCTCTGCGAACAGGGACTTGAGCCACCTGCACGGCTTAATATCTTCCACCGAGTGGCGAAACAGATAAACGATTTTGCCTTCCTTGAGCAGGAAATTTATGATCTCGTAATAGACTTGAAGTGTTCGCCAAGGACTTACGCCGGGGCGGTCGAAACTGCGTAGATTTGGGACGACGCCAACGCAGGAGGCATTTAAAACTTTTGGCACGGAAATTTTCGGCGGGACTTTGTAAATGTCGGCGGCTTTTATCGGCGGACTCGACAAGACAAGGTCGGGGTGCAACGAAACATTTTCCAAGCCGTATTTGTCGCGTAGCGGAAGAAAGCCGTCATATTCTCGCGCGAAAATTTTTATGGGATAAGGCATGGCATCCTTCAACCTTGCATCTATGGCATCTTGATCGTTTTTGAAATCAAACGGTCCGAACGACTGCGGCAATAAAATTATTGGGATATTGAACGCCCGCATAACCCTAATTTTATTCAAAAAGACCATTGCCGCACCTTTTCCCCATTTGCTACCGAGCGCAAAGCCGCTTATGTCAATAACTAAATCGGCGTCCTTTATCGCGTCAAGCGTTTTCTGCGGCGAATACCACGATACATCTTTAATCGATTCTGGGGGAGGGGTAATCTCTCTTTGTCCAAAAGGAAAGTTTATGAGGTTGTTATGAAAATAAACCTCATCGAACAAGAAATTTTCTTTCAAAACAGGCGTCTTGCTACCGTGAGCAAAGAAAATCTTCGTGTCGGGATACTTTTGGCGAAGAAAGGCAACCGTCGTGAAGAGCATGGATTGTGCACCCTTGTTGCCGAAATTCGCTCCCGTAATAATTACTTTCATAGAAAATCTCCTTTCGTTAAAATCTCTACACAAATATTTTATTCCAGGTAAGGAAAATTTGCAATGAAAAACTCCCTGCCGTTTGACGGGGAGTTTTTGATTTTGCGAATAGAATTTACTCGGTAGTTGTTTGCTCGTAGACGTGACCGATTTTTGAAATGTCGACGATGTATTTTTCGCCCGCCGACTCGACGACGATGCTCGGATTGCCTTCGACAATCGTCACGCCCGTTATGACACCCTTCATAGCCTCTTGGTGACTTGTCGGGTTGCCTTCCGCGTCGGCTTCGTTTATCGTCTCAATCCAATCAACATTTTTGCCAATCATGCTTGAGAGTTGCCCGATAAGCACTGACGAATCGATATTGTTGACGACATTGCCGAGATCTTCGAGATTTTTAACGACGTTGGTCATTTGCTCAAGCGAACTGAACTGCGCAAGCTCGGCGATATAGCTGCTGTTGTCTTGCGGGTCGAGCGGGTCTTGATTCTTGAGCTGCGCGACCAACAGTTGAAGAAAGGCGTCCTTGCCGAGTTCGTCATTTTTCTTGGTCTCGGTCTTTTGAGTTGCGGCGTAAGCGGCGGCGTTGTAAGTCACGCCGTCAACGGTGATAGTGTTCAGTGAAGTTGAGTTTGCCATAATATCTCCTCCAATTTTTTAAACGGAATAATCGACGCCATCAGCGGCGAGATTTTCATTGTTGGCAGTCGTTGCGTCAATGTCGCGTTCGATTGTGTTAAGATTGATTCGGCGATTGCCAGAAGATTGTCTGCGATTTTGTTGCCAAGCCTGACCACCTTGACCGTTCATCAAGCCGCCGCCGTCGCTCAAGCCCGCATAGACTTGTACATTCTCAACCTTAAGCCCAGCGTTGTTAAGCTCTTGGCGGAGTTGAACGAGTGAATTTTCTATAATCGTTCGGACTTGGGCGTTGTCGCTGTGGAAGCTGGCATTGACCGCGCCGCTTGAACTGACAGAAACTCTTAGCGTGAGTTCGCCGAGATGTTCGGGGTTAAGCTTGATGACCATTTCGGAATTTTCTGCCGTGCGAATCATTCGCGCCTGCTTGACAATCTGCGCGGGCACGTCGAAATCATTTTGAGGCATGGGCGGCGGCGCGTCGGGAGCTTGCGTCGGCGTTGATTGTTGAATCGGTGGCGCGTCGTTAATTGATGCCAAATTTGCCGCGAAGACTTCTCCGCCAGTTGAAACCGGTTGTACTTGAGGCACATCGGGAATTAGCTGTTGGAAGTTTTGGTTTTGGAAATTTTGTTCGCCCTGTTGCTGAGGATTTTGCTCGAATTGTTGCGGCGTCGATTGCGACGGCGTCACGGGCGCAGCTTGATTCTCTACAGGTTGAGCTTGAACCGCTGGTTTCTGAGTTTGAACTTCAACAGGTTGCGCTTGCGTTGTCGGTTGTGTTTGAACTTCGACGGGTTTTGCTTGATTTATCGGTTGTGTTTGAACTTCAACCGGTTGAGCTTGAGCCGTCGGCTGAGTTTGAACTTCGACAGGTTGAGCTTGATTAATCGGCTGTTGAAGTTGAACTTGCGCAGGTTGATTCGCGACCGGTTGAGCTTGAGCAATCGGCTGTTGAAGTTGAACTTGCGCAGGTTGATTCTCTACGGGTTGCGCTTGAGCAATCGGCTGTTGAACTTGAACTTGCGTAGGCTGACTCTCTACGGGTTGCGCTTGAATAATCGGCTGTTGAAGTTGAACTTGCGCGGGCTGATTCTCAACCGGTTGCGCTTGAGCAATCGGCTGTTGAAGTTGAACTTGCGCAGGTTGATTCTCTACGGGTTGCGCTTGAGCAATCGGCTGTTGA
>JBGUYA010000023.1:0-8561 GCA_045118435.1 Quinella sp.
TTCGATTATCAACACGAACTTTGCGCTCAACGCGGATTTAAATCCCATGAAGGACGCGCTCTTTATCGAGGATAAGGATTCGCCCTACGTCAACATAATCACGGTGCGCGACGGTGACGAAAACCGCGACGAGATTAAAAAACTTTTGGAGACGATTAAATCGGACAAGGTTAAGAAATTTATCGAGGACAAATATCAAGGCGCGATTGTTCCCGCGTTCTAAAAATTTTTTATCAGCCTTCCTGCAAATGCGGGCAGGTTGATTTTTTTTTGCCGTCGTGTAAAATATCTTCAAGGAGGTTTTCAACATGCAAGAAACAGAATTAACCAATCTGATGTACGAACTCTTATCGCCCGAAGAAAATCCGGAGCGCGGGCGGCTCTACCTTGAACTTTTCGATAAGCACGTCCTGCGCCTCAACATGACGGCGGAAGAGTTGGATAGCGCAAGAGTTATAGGGAAATTTATAGGTGGAAAAAATGAACAATATCGGACAAAATTTATCGAAACTTCCCGTCCAATCGACTTGGTAATCATCACGAATAAGCGTTTCATACCGATTGAAGTCAAGATTGATGCGGATGATCAACCCAATCAATGCCGTGATTATTGGCTCGAAGCAGAAAAATATCATGAAACACATTCTTTAATCGAACCGCCCGTTCTCTACTACTTGACGCCGCAAGGGGAGTTCCCTTCATGGGAAAGCGCGGGCGATATAGGTTACGATGATCGTCCGTTCTTTCGTTCGGACAAAATTGACGACGTTGCGTTTTGCTCGGAAGGTTTTTCTTGGATTGACGATTGCAAGGATAATCCTCCAAAAGACATTGATTCAAAAAACAACTTGGAACGCCTGCACAATGAAATTTATAAAATGACTGACAGAACAGATTCGCAACGCCACGTCGAAAATATTATGCGGAAATTCTTCAAGTCTCTTGATAAACGCTTTGATGAAAACTTTTGCAAGAAATATCATCTCAAGCGCGGCGGCAACAAACGCATGGAAATCGGCGACTTCGACACTTACAAGCGATATATCGACAGATTCTTTGGCAAGGCGTTTTCTTGGTCGGGTATCTGCTTCCAATGCACCGACGCGGCGGGCAACGTTATAAAAATTGACGATGAAAAGGAACTTTGTTTTCGCGTGGGCTGTTATAATGACAGATGTAGCCATCTTAACGAATCAATGGCGTTTTGTGCAGGCTTTATAATTTTCTCTTATGAAATAAAACAAGGTCTTTACAAAGAGGCGGAAATTAAGCGGCTACTTAGTGGAAAAAATATTTTACCGCAAGAAATGGTTGACGAGTACGATGAAAAGTTCAATGGGATGGTTGGCAGAAAAGATTTACACGACGCGCAGGGCAATCCTATTTACTTCACGGATGTTGATAAAACTTTGGCTCGTTTTAAGAATCAAGAGGATATTGACCGCGCAGTCGATAGCGTTATGATTGAGATAAAAAAACTTTTGGAGAGATTTATTAACAGATAAAAATTTCGGCGGTGATAAACTTGCTTGAGAAATTTCAAAAGGTCGAAGAACATTTTGCGGAAGTGGAGGCGCGGTTGGGCGACCCGTCGGTTGTGGCGGACGTGGAAAAATTTACAAAGCTCACTCGAGAACACGCCGCGCTTTTGCCGATTGTAAAAAAGCTCTGCGAGTACAAAAAAATCCTCGCGCAGATTGACGAGGACAAAAACTTATTGGAGACTTCCGACGACGATTTAAAGGCGTTAGCGGCGGAAGAACTCGTGGAGCTTAGAAAGTCAAAAGTCGCGTTGGATTCAGAGTTGCCGATTTTACTTCTGCCGAAAGATCCAAACGATGATAAAAATGTCGTCGTGGAAATTCGCGGCGGAGTCGGCGGCGAAGAGGCGGCACTTTTCGCGGGCGACTTGTTTAGAATGTACGTGCGCTATGCCGAGCGGCAAGGTTGGCGCGTCGATATTGTCGACTCTAATCCGACGACGATTGGCGGCTTTAAGGAAATTATTTTCACGGTTGACGGGGCGGGCGCGTTCAGCAAGCTCAAGTACGAAAGCGGCACTCATCGCGTGCAAAGAGTTCCCGTGACCGAGAGCGGCGGTCGAATTCATACAAGCGCGGTAACCGTTGCCGTCATGCCCGAAGTTGAGGAAGTTGACGTTGTGATTAACCCCGCCGATTTGCGAATAGATACTTACTGCGCGAGCGGCGCGGGCGGGCAATACGTCAACCGCACCGAGACCGCCATCAGAATTACGCACTTGCCGACGGGAATTGTCGTGCAATGCCAAGACGAAAAATCCCAGCTCAAGAATAAGGAAAAGGCAATGCGTGTCCTTCGTGCCCGCGTGAAAGATTTAGCAGTTCGCGAGCAGACAGAGGCGATTGCCGCTGACAGAAAAAATCAAGTCGGCTCCGGCGACAGGAGCGAGCGCATTCGCACTTACAACTTCCCGCAAGGGCGCGTCACTGACCACAGAATAGGCTTGACGCTTTATAAAATCGAATCAATTTTGAACGGCGACCTCGACGAAATTATAAACGCGCTGATAACCGCCGACCGCTCCAAGAAATTAGCGACAGAAGCTTAAAATATTTTTCGCGCCGTCAAGGACGGCAATTTTTATTTATCGGCTTGGCAAAATATAGACGATTGAATCTGAAAAAATTTTGTAGTATATTAGGCGCAGAACATGAAGATTGATTGGAGGAGTGTCTGTGCCCATAGATTTTGAATTCCCGACAAAAGTTCGCGACATGATTTTGACGATAACGCCGCTCGACATCTTCGACATAATCATTGTCGCGGCGATTCTCTATAAATGCTATCAAATGATTCGCGACACACGCGCAATCACGCTTGTTAAAGGACTCATGGTCATCATCTCGTTGACGATAATTTGCGGCTGGCTCAATCTGCACGTGATAACTTGGCTGTTGCAAAAAAGTTCGGAGTGGCTGTTGATTGCCTTGCCGATTTTATTTCAGCCGGAACTGCGCCGCGCCCTCGAACATTTGGGGCAAGGACAATTCTTAAGTCACGGGGCGTCGCTCCTGGACAAGCGGGAGGCAAATCTTGTTGTCACCGAAATTGTCAAGACGGCAAAAAAACTTTCGCAGACAAAAACGGGCGCACTTATGGTTATCGAACGCGAAATGAAACTAAACGACATAAGCGTCACGGGTATTCACATTGACGGAATAATTTCGTCGGAATTCTTACTAAACGTGTTTATCGTGAACACGCCACTGCATGACGGCGCGGCGATAATTCGCGGCAATAGATTAATTTCTGCGGCGTGTGTCTTGCCGCTTACGGAAAATACCGGACTATCGACGGAACTCGGCACACGACACAGGGCGGCAATCGGTTTATCGGAGCAATGCGACGCGCTGATTGTAGTCGTCAGTGAGGAGACAGGCACTATTTCCGTTGCAGAGGGCGGACACTTGACGCGACGCTTTGACGAAAAGACATTGGCGGCTAAAATTCGCCCCGCTTTCGTTGGCAAGGAAGACAAAATTTTTGACAAGTTCCTTTCCAAATGGAGGGACGAAAAATGATGACGCAACTTTTAAATATCTTCCGGCGCAACCTTTTAAAAAAGTTAATCGCACTGATTGCAGCGTTTATCATGTGGGTTTACGTTATGGCTGACCAAGACCCCGCAATCAACGGCTCCTACACCGTGCCGCTGACAATTTCCAACGCGCCCTACGAATTCATTGCGCTCTGCGAAGTCAAAAACGTCAAGCTTGAGACCCGTGCGCCGCGCTCCCACTTTGCCAAATACAACGCCAATGCTTTCCGCGTCTACGCCAATCTTGACGGCATGGACGAGGGCGACCATCAAATTACTCCGCAAGTCGTCATGCCGCAAGGTTTTGAGTTGCTCGGAACTTCTCCCGCCACCGTTGACGTTAAGCTTGACCCGCTGACCGAACAACAAATGCCCATTGAACTCACGACGAGCGGCGCAATCGGGCAAGACTCGGCGATTAAGGAAATGCGCAAATCTATGGATGTTGTGACTATCGTCGGCGCAAGAAGTTTTGTCGAGCAAGCGGCTAAAGTTCGCGGCAACGTCAACTTCACCGGCAATACTTCGAGCTTTGAAATACAAATCCCGATGCGAGCCGTCGACAATAAGGAAAACGTTATTCAAAATGTGCGCGTCGTGCCGAGCGTCATAACTGTTTCCGTTGACATTGAGAGCGGCATTAAGAAAAAAATCGTGCCGGTAGTCCCCGAACTGACGACTGCTGACGGTTGGGAACTTTCTAAAATCAGCGTCGACCCCGCGCAAATTGAAATCAGCGGCGCGGAGTCCGTCATAAATTCAATCGTTACTTTAAAGACCGAGCCTTTCACTGTGCAAACCGGTCAACGATATTTCAAAGGCTCACTGAAACTCGTCGTGCCCGAAGGCGTCACGATAAAATCCGACGAGGTCACCGTTTCCGCAGAAGTCATTCGCAAGCCCGTCATGCGCGAGCAAAATTCTAATTGACAACTATTATCACGAGTGCTATACTGCGTTCAGGCTTTCGTTAAAGCTCTCCTAAAATATAATACACATACGCTTGAAAAAGAACCCGTGCTGCTCACACGGGTTCTTTTTTACTCTATCGCTCGCATTTCTTATGCGGTCTCTTTTAACCACGACAAATATTTTTCGACAAGCAACGCGGCAGTCGTTCCGTCTGAGGCGGCAGTCGTGAGCTGGCGGATTTCCTTCTCGCGAACGTCGCCCGCCGCAAAGACGCCCGCTATTTCCGTTTTGCAATCTTCGCCCGCAGAAATTCTGCCGCTCGCGGTGAGTTTCAATTCGTCCTTGAAAAGTTGCGTGTTCGGTTCGACGCCGATATTTACAAAAATTCCCTCGACCGCCAAAGTTTTGGTCTCTCCGGATTTTTTATCGAAAACTTCAATTTCCTCAAGCCGCTTGTCGCCGCGCAGTGCCTTTATCTCGGTCTGCAACATAATTTCGACTTTGTCATTGGCGCGAAGTTTTTTCTGCGAAATCTCATCGGCTCTAAACTCGGAACGGTGAATCAGATAAATTTTTTTGGCGTACTTGGTCAAGAAATTTGCCGCGTCGACCGCCGCATTGCCGCCGCCCATGACCGCGATAACTTTTCCGTCGTAAGCGTGACCGTCGCAAAGTTCGCAGTAGTGAACGCCGCGCCCCGCGTATTTTTTTTCTTCGGGCAAGGGAAGTTTGCGCCTGTTCATGCCGCTCGCGATTATCACGGCGTCCGCCTCATAAATTTTTTCCTGCGTCTCAATAATCTTTGGCGAAGTCGTCAGCGTAACTTTTTCTATCTCGTCGAACTCGTCGATAATCGCTCCGAAATTCTCAGCTTGCGTTTGCAACGTCGCGATTAAATCGCTACCTTTGACGCTGATAAAGCCGGGATAATTTTCAATCCCGGTCGCGTTGGCGATTTGCCCGCCGATTATCCCGTTTTCCAAAACCAACGTGTCGAGATTCATGCGCCCGCAGTACAGAGCTGCCGTCAAGCCCGCCATGCCCGCGCCGATTATCACCACGTCTTTATGAATTCGATCCTTCATACAATCACCCCGCCGACTATTTCTGCCACGCCAAAAATTTTCCTGCCAAGCCAAAATCACTTGAACGGCATTGCTTTGTAGACAATTTGCCAAAAAAATTGTATGATCAGTAACACGAATAAAAAGGAGAAAGATAATGCGGAAAAAGTGGCTGTTGAGGGAGGATAATCCCATTGAAGTAGAAAAGATTGCCGGCGAGCTTGGAATCAGCGAGTTGACGGCGAAAATTTTATATCATCGCGGAATAAAGGATGCGGCGGCGGCAAAAAATTTCTTGGAACCCGAAGCCGCTCCTTTTCATGATCCGTTTTTAATGCTCGGCATGCGCGAGGCTGTCGACAGAATTAAGAAAGCTCTTGCCGCGCAGGAGAAAATTTGCATTTACGGCGATTATGACGTTGACGGGATGAGCGCGTCGGCGATTTTGATTCGCACGCTCAGAAAATTTGGCGCGAACGTTGAAAGTTATATCCCTGACCGCTCCGAAGGTTACGGCTTGAATATTCCCGCCCTGCAGAAAATTTCTGCCAACGGCTACGAACTTTTAATCAGCGTCGATTGCGGCATTACCAACGAGAAGGAAATTGCAAGTGTTAAGGACGCGCTCGAAGTGATTGTAACCGATCATCACCTGCCCGCGCTCTGCGGAATTCAATCGGCGGTCGCCGTCGTCAATCCGAATCAGAAAGGTTGCCCTTATCCCGAAAAAAATCTTTGCGGGGCGGGCGTCGCCTTCAAGCTCTGCCAAGCACTCGCGCAGGAATTGGACGGCGAAGACTTCCGAACTTACACGAGCGATATTGACCTTGCGGCGTTGGCGACGGTCGCGGATTTGGTTCAACTCGTCGGCGAGAATCGAAAAATCGTGCGCCTGGGCTTAAGGCAAATGCGCGAGACGACTTGCACGGGCTTGAAGGCTTTGATACACGGCGCGGGACTCGGCAATAAAAAAATTTCTGCGGGGCACGTCGCCTTTCAAATTGCTCCGCGCTTAAATTCGGTCGGGCGACTGCGAACGGCGGAAGAAGGTTTGAAACTCCTGCTGATTGAAGACGCCGACGAGGCAAAAATTATGGCGCGGCGTTTTGAAAAGCTCAATCAAAAGCGCAAAGAAATTGAGGCAGAAATTTTATATGCGGCGGAAGAAAAGGTTCGGCTCATGCGCGAAGAACGCGGCGGCGATTTATGCTCGCTGGTAGTCGCGGGGACAGGTTGGCGCGAAGGCGTGATTGGTTTAACGGCGTCAAAACTCGTTGAGCGGTACAACTTGCCGACGATAATCCTTACGTCGCAGGACGGCATAACTTATCGCGGGTCGTGCCGAAGTATTTTAACGTTGCACATGAAAAACGCGCTTGATTCAATGTCGGAGCTGTTTCTTCAATACGGCGGGCATTCGCAGGCGGCGGGCTTGAGCATTTCGGTAAAAAATCTTGAGGAACTTGCGCGGCGTTTTGATGAGTACGTTCGCAGGAATTTGCGCGACGAAGATTTTCAACCGATTTTAAATGTCGACGCGTTCATAAATCCCGCGCAGATTGACTTTGAAACGGCGCGGGAGTTTGACAAGTTCGAGCCTTACGGCTTGGGCAATCCGCGCCCAGTGCTTGCGTGTAAAAATCTTCGCGGGAGTTCCGCGCGGGTAATCGGCAAGGATGAAGCGCATTTGAGCTTTACAATCTCGGCTGAAAAAAATATTCGCGCGGTTGCGTGGAATTGCGGTAATCTCGCGCCGCTTGTCGAAAATGAATCAATCGACGTTGCCTACGAGCCTGAAGTAAACGAGTGGCAAGGCGAAGTTCGGATTCAATGCAACATTTCGAGCTTGGAGCCGGCGGCGGAAGGCGAAATTCCTCTTGAACGCGAGCAACTTTTGGAGATTTACAATTTCCTGCGCAAGGCGTGTAGTTTCACGAACAGATTTAATCTTTGCACGTTGGTTCGGGAGTTCAACGTTCAGAGCGGAAAAAACTTGTCGACGTATGCATTTGACGGCGCGATAAAAATTTTCGAGGAGCTGGGCTTGTTAATAATCGAGCGCGACAGAAAACGTTTCGAGGTGACGACGCCCAAGAGCAAATTGGATTTAAATAACTCGCGGAGTTACCGATTGGAAAATAAGCAAAGGGGATTGGAGGGCGGGCGAAGGAAATCAGGCAAAGTAATTTCGTTGGCGGCAAAGTTGCGAGCCATGCGACGTTGAATAAAAAATTTGACCGTGCGGAAAAAAATCTGCGCGGTTATTTTTTGTGAAAAAATTTTGCCAAATTCTTAATAATTTCAGAGTAGGCATTTATAATTATCAAGAACTTTTATTTTTTGGAGGTGTTGTCATGAAAAAAGTTTTAATCGTCACGGTGCTCCTCATGGCACTTGCCTTGCCCCGAGTGCCGAGCAACCCGCCGCCGAGCAGTATCGGCAAATGTTTTCTTCGGGCAATTTTTATATCGAGTATGAAGTTGCCGACAAAAGCGGTCATTGGATCATGTCCGAAGTCGTCGACCCTTCGACAATGCTTTTTATGGGAATGACGCGCGATACAAAGAAACATCGCAACGAAATCAGAGCCGGACTTAACGGTCGACGCATTTCCAAATCGGGCAGTATCAAGGACAAATATCCGAGTGCTCTCTATCAAGATGGCAAATATTACAAATTTACTTTGAATGCGAAGACCTCCCTAAGTTCCACAAAATTTATACGACGTGCGATTGTACTTGATGAGAGCGAGTTATATTCTCCGACTTTGGATCCCGACGAACATTGGGAGACCGTCCGCAAGGATTTGACTTTGCCAGAAGTGTTTAACGTTTTCTTTCCCAACGACCCGATGAATGACGACGCGCAGATTTCTTCCAAGCCGATTTTCAACGGCGAATCAAAGCGGAAAATCGATAATAAAGAATACGACTGCGATCAATACATCAACAACATAAACAGTTTGGCGGGCGCGGTTATCGCTCTTGAGGCTTATAACATGCTCT
>JBGUYA010000024.1:0-20090 GCA_045118435.1 Quinella sp.
ACAACGGCGGCGCAGTCTCTATCAGCGGTTACGAGTCCGGCAAAGACAGAATCAATCTCGGCGACTACTCAATCAGCGGCTTCACAGCCGACGGCACCAAAGTTGCGATTTCGCTCGGCGGTGGCACTGGGAACAACAATGCTATCTCGCTTATGAGTGCGCAAGGTTCCGAAGTCATGATTCACCAAAACGGCGTCAACAAGGGCAACTCCTATTCCAAGATGGTCTTCGCGGATACGGGCGTGCTTTACGACAAGAAGAAGGCGACTTCGGCAACTCTCTCGACCGGCGCAAGCAGTTTCAACGTTGAGAGCACGGACGTTAAATCGACGCTCAGGAAGATAATAGTCGGCGCGGGTGTAGAAAACATCAGCATTACTGCCGGCGACAGCAAAAACACGGTCATCGACGCGAGCTTGGCGAGCGGCACAGTCAGCTTGGTAAGCGGCGCGCAGAATGACAAGTTCACCGGCAGTGCTTATGCCGATATGTTCGTTTACACGGCGGGCAAGGACATTATTCAAGACTTCAACATCGGCGGCGTGACGGATCAAATTTCGCTCAAAGGTAGCGACCTCAAACTTGAAAATGCCAAGATCACGGCTAGCAAGAAGTCGATTAAGTTCAAGTTCGGTCCAAAAGACGTGTTGACGGTCAAACCGACAAAGGGCGACACTCTCAGCGACACGCTCACTATCAACGGCTTGGAGCGCACGTACGCCAAGAACGCGATAATCAACGACAAAGCCGCAAGTTTGACAAGTGCCTTCGGCGGCACGTACAAGATAGCCGACGGCATTTCGACGGTTGACGGCTCATTGGTCAAGAAGAATTTGACGTTCAAAGCGACGAGCGCGGGCACGAACGAGACGCTCTTTGGCGGTCAGAAAAAGACGACGTTTAAAGGCGCGGGCGGCACGGACAGCTTGGTCGGCGGCTCTGGCTCCGATATTTTCTTCTACGCAAAGGGCGACAAGGGCACCGCGACTATCGCTGATTTCGACTTCAAGAACGACAAGCTCAAAATCGCGGGTGGCACTCTCGCCAAAGTTTCTAAGATTGACGACGGCGGCGTACGATTCGGCATGAAGGAAGGTCGCGGCACTGACTCGCCCGAAGTCGGCTGGTTCAATGTTCAGAGTAGCGTTGTAGCTGGCGGCACTGGCACGGCTACAACCATCGACGCGAGCAAAGTCGTCATCAAGGCGAACAATACCTACTACTGGTTCGCGGCGGGCGGCGAGACGCTTGCAGATGATAGCCTTCAAACTGCAAAAGTTGGCGACTTGATCACTTGGGACAAGAAAGTTTCAAGCTCCGACATCAAGGGGCACGACTCCGCTGTAATCGAATTGAACTACGGAACAAACCTGGTCAAAGCGGGCGTGGCAGTCGCTGTTTCCAAAGACAAAGCCAACTTACCCAACACATGACATAAAAATTTTCGTTTATAAAAAGTTTGAGCCTCTTCCAAAATCGGAGGAGGTTCTTTTTTCGTCATAAAAATTTCTGCTTGTAAAAGGGAAAATGCCTGTGGCGTCGAAGTTTTCATGCATGAAACAGGTACTTGGCATTTTTGCCCAAAATTGGAAAATCTTCTTGGCAGTCACGGCAATTTTATCGTTGCAGTTAATTTCGGCGGGACAGCTCAAGTTATGCGGAGCGGTTTTGATTGGTGCGCTGTTAAATTTTTTTTATTTCCTGTCGACAGCCGCCCGCCTCGAAGCCGCCGCAAACTCGCCCGCCGCGCAAGCAAAGAAAATTATGCTTATCGGATTGCTCTTGCGGCTCGGAATGATTTTCGCGGTTTTGGCGGTCGCCGTCCACATTTCAACAAATCTTTTCTTGGCGACGGCAGTCTGTTTCGGCGTGTTTTATTTTGTCACGCTCTTTGTACTGGCTCGCTCCGAGCTTAAGAGAAAATTTTGACAAATCTGCGCGTCAGTCGAGCGCATGAAATAAAGGGGGGAACATCAATTAGGAATTATGAATTAGGAATGAGGAATGAAATTACAATTCCTAATTCCACATTCCTAATTCCAAATTGACAGAAGGGAGGTGAATGTATGCATGACATTGGTGTCCGCGAGACGGTAAATTTTCTGGGCTTGACGTTCAACATCGAGACGCTAAAGATGACGTGGCTGGCAATGGGCATTGTGATTTTGGTCGCGTGTCTCGCCACACGCAATTTGAAAGTCGTCCCGCAAGGCTGGCAAAACTTTGTTGAAATGATAATCCTGTGGCTCCACGACCAGATTGATGCAATGATGGGTCCGCGCGGCAGAATGCTTGCGCCGTTTATCGTGGGGCTGTTCATGTTTTTGCTGGCGAGTAACTTAATCGGGCTTGTGCCTCTCATGGCGTCGCCGACAAACGATTTAAATACGACGCTGGGACTTGCGCTGTTGGTCGTGACGATTGTCCATTGCTTGGGCTTGTATTTTAAGGGCGGTCATTACATCGCGCACTTTTTCCAACCCACGCCGGTTTTCGTCGTCATCAACATGATTGAAGAAATTGCAAAGCCGATAACGCTTGCCTTCCGTCTATTCGGAAACATTCTCGCGGGCGAAATTCTAATTATCGTTCTGCTGAAGCTCATGCCGATTTGGATGCCGATACCGTCAGTTTGTTGGCTGGCGTTCAGTATTTTTATCAGCTGTGTGCAGGCGGTCATTTTCACAATGCTCAGCATGGCTTACCTTGCCAATGCGGTTAAGGTTGATCACGCGGAGTGATTAGTTGTTAGTAGTTAGGTGTTAGGTGTTAGCCAAACCCTAAACCCTAAAACCTAAAACCTATAACCTAAAACCTAAACTTAAGGAGGATTTTTTAAAATGGAACATGCAATTATGGTAGCAGCGGCACTTTTGGGCGCAGGTATTACAATGGGTCTCGCGGCAATCGGCGCGGGCGTCGGTGACGGTCTCGTTACGAGCAAATTCATTGACGGCATCACTCGCCAACCCGAAGCGAAAAATACGCTCTTCACTAACACGCTTATTTCCGTCGGCTTAATCGAGGCTATGGCGATTATCGCAACCGTCGTCGCGCTCATCATGCTTTACGCCAACCCGCTTCTTTAAAATGAGGAATGTGGAATGAGGAATTTGGAATGGAAAAAATAATTCCTAATTCATAATTCCTAATTCCTAATTGAAAAAGAGGTGATTTGTTTTGATTGAAATTAACGCAACGATTATCGCGCAGATACTCAACTTTCTAATCTTGGTCGTGTTGCTCCGAGCGGTTGCCTATAAACCAGTTGCGCGACTCCTTCAACAGCGTTCCGACAAAATTCAAGGCGATCTCGACAAGGCGGAGGCTGACCGCAAGGAAGCCGAAAAAACTTTGGCGCAGTACAAAACGCAACTCGCCGACGCGCACAAGAAGGCTCAAGAGATCGTCGAGAAGGCTAATCTCACGGCTCGCCAAGAACACGACGCCGCAGTTGCCGAGACGCGCAAGGAAATCGAACGCATGAAACTCAACGCGCAAGCCGAGATTGAAAGCGAACGCAATCGCGCCTTCGCCGAAATGAAATCGCAAATTGTCACGTTGAGCTTGGCGGCGGCGGGCAAAGTCGTTTCCAAAAACCTTGACACTAAGGAAAACGATAAGCTCGTCAACGAATTTATCAACGGCTTGAATAAAGACATGTTCGCGGACATGAAATGAGGTGGCAACGTGTTAAATATTCAGCTTGCCTCCAAGTACGCGACAGCGATTTTTGAACTCGCGCAAGAAGAAAAAAATCTTGACGGCTACGACAAAGATCTTGCCAAAGTCCGCGCAGATGTTTTCGCAATCCCTGAGGCAGTGAAATTTTTCCAAAATCCGCTCGTTCCTCAGCAGGCGAAAAAAGATTTGCTCATTCGCGCGTTCGACAAAGAAATTTCCGCAACCGTCATGAATTTCCTAATGCTCCTCGTCGACAAGAAGCGTATCGGCGTCTTCAACGAGATCTACGACATTTTTACTTCGCTCAAGAACAAGGCGCAGGGAATTCTTATCGCGGACGTGACGAGCGCATTTCCACTTTCCAAAAAACAACAAGATCAGCTTATCCGCAAGCTCAGCACATTGACGGGGCGCAAGGTCAAAGTTCGCACTCACAAAGATACTTCCATTTTAGGCGGACTCATTGTAAAAATCGGTGACAAGCGAATTGACGGCTCGGCGGCGGGTCGTCTGCGTGCCCTGCAAACTGCAATGCGCAATTAAGGAATCAGGAACCAGGAATCGGGAATCAGTGAAAAACCCTGACCCCTGACCCCTGACCACTTTAAAGAGGTGAAGTCTTAGACATGAAGATAAATCCTGATGAAATCACTGCGATAATCAAGAATCAGATTAAGAATTACAACGTCGATTTGAATGTTGACGAGGTCGGCACGGTCATTGAGATTGGCGACGGCATTGCGCACATTCACGGGCTTGATAAGGCAATGGCGGGCGAGTTGCTCGACTTCGGCGACGATATTTTTGGTCTTGTCCTTAACCTTGAGCAGGATAACGTCGGCGCGGTTATTCTCGGTCGCGACAACGAGATTAAAGAAGGCGCGACTGTCAAACGCACCGGCAGAATTATGCAAGTGCCCGTCGGCGAAAATATGATTGGGCGCGTCGTTGACGCTCTCGGTCGTCCGATTGACGGCAAAGGACCGATTCAAACGACTAAGGCGCGTCCCGTTGAGTTCAAAGCTCCGGGCATTGCCGACAGAAAATCTGTTCATGAGCCGCTCCAAACCGGCTTGAAGGCTATCGACGCGCTTGTTCCCATCGGGCGCGGTCAGCGTGAGCTTATCATTGGCGACAGAGGCATTGGCAAATCGGCTATCGCTATCGACACGATTATCAATCAGAAGGGGCAGAATTGTATCTGCGTCTACGTCGCGATTGGTCAGAAGGCGTCGACGGTTGCCCGCGTCGTTAAAACTTTGGAAGATCACGGCGCAATGGAATATTCAATCGTCGTAGCGGCTACTGCGGCTGATTCGGCTCCGCTCCAATAACTCGCGCCTTATTCGGGCGTCACGATGGCGGAATATTTTATGTATGAAAAGCACGGTCACTGCCTTTGCATTTATGACGACTTGACCAAACACGCGGCGGCTTATCGTGCAATGTCATTGCTGTTAAGGCGTCCGCCCGGTCGTGAGGCTTATCCAGGCGACGTTTTCTATCTCCACTCAAGACTTTTGGAACGCGCCGCAAAACTTTCCGACAGGCTCGGCGCAGGTTCGATAACTGCCTTGCCAATTATCGAGACGCAGGCGGGCGACGTTTCGGCTTACATTCCGACGAACGTCATCTCAATCACCGACGGGCAGATAATGCTTGAGACGGACTCATTTTACAGCGGCATTCGCCCCGCAATCAGCGTCGGCTTGAGCGTCTCGCGCGTCGGCGGCAGTGCGCAGATTAAAGCTATGAAACAAGTCGCGGGCACAATGCGTCTTGACCTCGCGCAGTATCGTGAGTTGGCGGCGTTCGCACAGTTCGGCTCCGACCTCGATAAAGCGACTAAAGCGCAACTCGACAGAGGCGCACGCATGGTTGAAACGCTTAAGCAATCGCAATACTCGCCGTTGCCCGTCGAAGACCAAGTCTTGACGATTTACACGGCAGTTAGAGGATTTTTGGTCGACATTCCCGTTGACAAGGTCGTCACTTTCCACAACGATTTTATCAAGTTCATGCACGCGAATCACCCCAACATTGGCAAGAAGATTGCCGAACAAAAGAAACTCGACGACGCGCTTGAGGCGGAGATTAAGGCGGCAATCGCCGAATTCAAAGATACAGTCACCTACAAGGTTGCGAGCTGAGGCGGTGGGGTAAATGGCAAATTTACAACACATTCGCCGCAGGATTAAGAGCGTCAAAAATATCCAGAAAATCACAAACGCAATGGACATGATAGCGCGTTCGAGATTCAACGCGGCGCGTGAGGCGTTGCTGAGCAATCTTCCCTACGTCGCCAAGACAAAGGAAATTATGCGGCGGGTCATGGGGCAAATGCGCGGGCGCGAGTACGAACACCCTTTTATCATGACACGCAACGAACTGCGCGAGAACGTCGAGCGAGGCGAAGGCAAATTTTTATTCATCGTCATTGCGTCGGATAAGGGCTTGGCGGGTTCGTTTTCAAGCAACGTCTTCAAAGAGGCGCATGACACTATCGAATACGACGGCACCGGCGATAGCACTTCCCTTGACGACGACGGCGACGACGAAAATTTTCACAAGAAGAATTTCGACGCGATTAAGGGTATTAAGCCCGCGCCTTCGCGAACTCAAAAACAACAGCGGCAAATGAGCGCGACAGGTTCAATGGCGCGTGCGGCAACTCGTCAAGGCGGCGGCGGAACTTCAAGTGGCGGCGCGGCTCATGAATATCACGACGCGGATTATATTGAAGGCGTCGAACTTATCACTGTCGGTAGGAAAGCGACGACTCATTTCAAACAGCGCGGTTACAACATTATCAAGAGCTATCACGGCATAAGCGAGCGTCCCGATTACAAGTACGCCAAAGAGATTGCCGACCTCGTCATTGACCGTTTCGACAGCGGCGAGATTATCGACGTGACTTTGATTTATACGCAGTTCAAATCGGCGATTAGCTGTGTGCCCGACGAAGTGACGCTTTTGCCGATTGTCACGGACGACTACGCCAAGACAAGCGAGACGCTCAAGGAAGAATACATTTACGAACCGGACGTTGTTAAGATTTTGAATGACTTCTTGCCGCGCAGGTTGGCAACGAGAATTTACGGCGCAATGTTGCACTCTGCCGCCTCTGAACTTTCCTCGCGTATGAACGCAATGAGCAACGCCACCGACAACGCGCAAGAACTCGTCGGACGTCTCAATCTGTTTTACAATAAAGTTCGTCAAGCGGGCATCACCAATGAGATTAACGAGATTGTCGGCGGCGCGAATGCTTTGGAGTAGGGAAGTAGCGAAATAGAGAAGTAGGGAAGTAGGGAAGTAGGGAAGTAGGGAAGTAGGGAAGTAGGGAAGTAGAAGGAGGTAAAACTTATGCTGGTTAATGGTTATAAAGATTTAATCGTTTGGCAGAAGGCAATAACTTTATCGGTTGAAGTCTATCAACTGGTAAAACTTTTACCTAAGATTGAAACTTACGGGCTTGCCGACCAAATGCGCCGCGCAGTTGTCTCCATCCCTTCAAATATTGCCGAAGGCAAAGGGCGTAACTCTGCAAGAGAATTTGTACATTTTCTCAGTATCGCTCGCGGCTCGCAGAAAGAATTGGAAACTCAAATTTACCTCTGCACACAGCTCGAATACATTACAGATGAAGACGCTTCAACTGCTTTTAATCTGTGCGAAGAAGTCGGCAAAATGCTTAACGCTTTGATAATTAAGCTCCAATCTGCCAAAACCTAATTCCCTACTTCTCTCATTCCCTACTTCCCTAAAAAAAGGAGTTGAAACCATTTGGCGAAAGGAAAAGTAGTTCAAGTTATCGGCGCGGTCGTCGACATTGAATTCCCCGTCGGCGAGCTGCCCGAAATTCTGAACGCAGTAAAAATAAAAGGCAAGTCCGGCAACGTCGACATTGACCTCGTTGCGGAAGTCATGCAACACTTGGGCGACGGCGTTACCCGTTGCATTGCCATGAGTTCGACGGACGGACTTGTTCGCGGCATGACGGCAGAGGACACCGGCGCACCTATTACTGTTCCTGTCGGCGAAGAATGCTTGGGGCGCGTCTTCAATGTCTTGGGTCAAACCGTCGACAACAACCCCAAGCCCGTCGGCAATAAAAATTGGCGTCCGATTCACCGCAAGGCACCGAGCTTTGAAGAGCAAGAAACTTCAACGCAAATCCTTGAGACGGGTATTAAAGTCGTTGACTTGATTGCGCCGTACTCTCGCGGCGGTAAAATCGGATTGTTCGGCGGCGCGGGCGTCGGCAAAACCGTTTTGATTATGGAGCTGATTCATAACATCGCGACGGAGCACGGCGGCTATTCTGTCTTTTCGGGCGTCGGCGAGCGCACTCGTGAAGGCAATGACCTTTGGTCGGAAATGACCGAGTCGGGCGTTATCGATAAAACCGCTCTTGTTTACGGGCAAATGAACGAACCGCCTGGAGCGCGTATGCGCGTCGGCTTGACAGGCTTGACAATGGCGGAGTATTTCCGCGACGAACAGGGCAAAGACGTTTTGCTGTTCATTGATAATATCTTCCGTTTCATACAGGCAGGCTCGGAAGTCTCGGCGTTGCTCGGTCGTATGCCGTCCGCCGTCGGTTATCAGCCGACTTTGACGACGGACGTCGGCGCGTTGCAGGAAAGAATCACTTCGACTAAAAAGGGTTCGATAACTTCTGTGCAAGCTGTCTACGTTCCCGCCGACGACTTGACGGACCCCGCGCCCGCCGCAACTTTTACGCACTTGGACGCGACGACAGTTTTAAGCCGTCAAATCGCGGAGCTGGGAATTTATCCCGCCGTTGACCCGCTCGACTCGACAAGCCGTATCCTCGATCCCAACGTTATCGGGCGCGACCATTACGAAGTTGCTCGCGGCGTGCAGGCGGTTTTGCAGAAGTACAAAGAGTTGCAAGACATTATCGCGATTCTCGGCATGGAAGAACTTTCTGACCAAGACAAGTTGACAGTCAGCCGCGCGAGAAAGATTCAGCGTTTCTTGTCGCAGCCGTTCGCCGTCGCGGAAGTCTTCACGGGTTCGCCCGGCAAATATGTCGCGCTCAAGGATACAATTCGCGGCTTTAAGGAAATTCTTTCCGGCAAATATGACGACTTGCCCGAAAACGCATTCTACATGGTCGGCGGCATTGAGGAGGCCGTTGCGAAGGCTCAAAAACTCAAGGAGGCGTAAGCAATGGCTACAATCCTGCTTGAGGTTGCCACGCCCGACAAAGGCGAGGTTTACAAGAACGATATTAACATGCTGATTGTCCGTTCGATTTGCGGCGAGCTTGGAATTTTGCCGAAACACGCGCGGCTTTTGACGGAACTTAATCCACACGCAATGCGAATCAAAGTTGGCGGCGGCGAGACTCAACTTTTCGTGAGCGGCGGCTTTATGGAAGTCACGCCTGATAAGATTACAATCCTCGCGGACGCGGCTGAAAATCCCGACGACATCGACGTTGACCGCGCGAAGGCTGCTTACGAACGCGCGAGCGAACGCCTCAACAAGAAAGATTCAGAGGTCGACATTAACCGCGCGGAGGCGGCACTTGCCAGAGCGAAGGCGCGACTTCTCGTTAAGGGCGTTCACATGGGCTGAAAAAATTTTATAAGAAATTTTGTCGGCGTCAAAAATTTTGGCGTTGACTTTTTTTTTGCAATGGCTTAAATTTTTTTCGGAGGTGAGGACGTGGACGATAAGAAAATTTTCGAGACGGAGGCTTGTGGGCTTTTCGAGCTTGTCGGCGCGGAGGCTCAAGCGGAAGAGATTTTGACGGCGGGCAATTCCTTCTTCGATAAAAATTATTTCGGCACGCGCGTTTTGATTCTTGCGCCGCACCCCGACGATGAGATTAACATTGCGGGCAATATGATTTTGAACATGGCGGCGGCGAAGGCGGAGATTTTTGTTGCCTACTCGACCAACGGCGACTTTGAAAATCCTGCTGAAGTTCGCGCTCAAGAGGCGGTCAACGCGCTTAAAATTCTGGGTGTGCCGCGCGACAAGATTATCTTTCTCGGCTACGGCGACGGTCATAATCTTTCCGATAAGCCGAGCAAATCTCCCGCCGGTCACGTTGAAACCTACGCGCCTAAAAATTTCGTCGACTACGCCAAAAAAACTTTCGGTCGCCACAGCTCCTACACTCGCGAAAATTTCAAGCGCGATTTGAAAAGTCTTTTGCTCGAACTCCGCGCGAACATTATTTTCTGCGTCGACTTCGACAGCCACGCCGACCACCGCGCCTTGTCGATTATGTTTGAAGAAGTCATGGGCGAAATTTTGAGTGAGCGCAGTGATTATCGCCCCGAAGTTTATAAGAAATTTGCCTACGCGACTGCCTTCACCGCCGCGCCCGATTTTTACGCCGCCAACCTCCGCGCCGTCAAAAAGCCTAAGCTCGGCGAGACCGACACTTACGACTTCGACTTTATCGACCGCGCCAATTACGTTTGGGCAAATCGTGTGCGTTTTCCCGTTGCCAACTTCCAAACGATTTTGAAAGATAATCCGATTGCCGAAGCGATTTTTGCGCACAAGTCCCAGCGCAACGAGTGGAACGCTCTGCGAGTTCTGAACAGCGATGAAATTTTTTTCGAGCGGCGAACTGATAGCCAAACTTTTTCCGCAAAAGTCTCGGCGACTTCCGGCGACGCATCCAAAGTTCGCGACTTCAAAATCATTGACGCCAAAAATCTCGACGCCAAACCCGCGCAGATTGCCAATAATCTTTGGCAGGGCGAGAAACTTTTTATTGACTGGAAAGAACCTGCGCAAGTTCAAAGGATTGTGATTTATGGCAACCCGCTTGACGACGCGCCAAAAAAAATTTTTCTGCGCCTGGAACTAGCCAATCCGCAAGCCGTCATTGACAAGGCGGGAATTTATTTAGATAATGTAAAAAAAATCAGCGCGGAACTTCCGAGTCGCGGTTGTCCTCTCGTGCTTGACGTTGAAAAAATTTTCGTGACCCGCGCAGAAATTTCAACTGACGCTGGGAAAAGTCTCGCGCTTGCCGAAGTTGAATTCTTCGCCAATGCCGAGCCGTTACATAAAATCCCGCCGTTCATCAAACTCACGGTCAACGACAACTTTATATACAACTACGCCGTGCCCTACGAGGTCGACAAGATTTCAATCGGTTTGTATCGTTTCCATGTCGATGCGCCCGTTAAAGTCACTGCGGCGGCGGGCGATGAAAATATTTTGACGGAGCTTTTGACGGACGGCGAGCTGATTCTGAACTTCGACAAGGCGACTGAAATTGTCGTGACGGCTGAAGTTATCGGCACGGAGATTTATGACCGCGTGATAATTCGACGCATCGGCGACTTCGCTCAGATTCAGTTGAAAATTTGGCAGTGGCTCGACAAGTTGCGCGTTCACAAAATCAGAAAAGTTGACCGATAAGGAATCAGGAATCAGGAACCAGGAATCAGGAATCAGTGCAAAAACCCTGACCCCAGATTCCTGACCACTGACTCCTCGAAAGACAGGTAAAAACTCATGAGCATTTTGGAAATAAAGCAGGAACTTTTTATCGGGGCGGGCGGTCACCAGGCGACCTACATTCACCCCGTCGACAAGACCAAGTGCATAAAAATTCCGCACACGCCCGACGACGGCGATGTTCGCAAGGAAATGCGCTATCGTAAAATGTGCGCGAGGAAGTTGGAGAACTCGCGGCTCGTCACGGAATTTTTCGGGACAGTCGAAACCAATCTCGGTCTAGGCTACGTCTTTGAGCGCGTCCTTGACTTCAACGGCAAGACAAGCAAAGATTTAAAAGACTTTTTGCCGCAAACCGCGCCCGATACTCAAACGCTCCAGAGAATTTGGACGATACTTTTAAATTTCAAATCGGACTTTCTGCGCGAGAACATTGCAATCGTCGATACCGACATAACAAATTTCATGGTTCAGGAACCTGCGCCCGGTTCGTATCGCGTGCGTATCGTCGACAACATCGGTACGCCCGTTCTAATCCCGCTGGTGTATTGGTTTGAATTTGCGGCGGCATGGAAGGCGAAGCGTTATTGGAATAAAATCGTCGAGTGGCTGGCGGCGCATTACCCCGAAATAATTCCGCCCGAACTCGTCGCGCAACTCAAGGAGAATTGACAGGAATCAGAGAGGAGCAAAATTTTTTTGAGTAAAGAAAATCCGACCAAGCCGCGACGTTCTTTCCGCGTGATTTTTAGAATCATAAGGTTCATCGTCGCAATGGTCTTGACGTTTTTTATCTCGTTCGCGGTGACGTTGGCGATGAAGAGCGAGGACAACTATTTCAGCAGTCTCAAGGAAAATTTTTTTCAAGACAAGGTGCAGCAGCCCGTTGCCAATGTTCCCGAAATTAAAACTATCTTTGACGAGCAAAACAGCCGTCCGTTCGACCCCGAAAAATATTCCGACGTTGCGGAGAGAAAATCTGCGCGGGTTGAGGAAGTTCCTGCGGAAGAAGTTTCTGCGGAAGACGCGCAACCGATAATTCTCGGCGAAGAAGAGGAGATTGGTGTTTTCGACGCGCTCGGCAGAATGACTTCGATTAAACCCGCCGTCAACGATAAAATTAAATCGATACCGCGCTACGTCACGATTGACAAAATGCCGTTCTGTCTTTTGCAAGCGGTGGTTGCGGTCGAGGACACGCGCTTTTACAGTCACAAAGGCTTTGACATTTTCGGGATAGCCCGCGCAGTGTTGGTGAACGTCGAGGCGGGCGAGATCCAAGAGGGCGCGTCGACAATCACGCAACAAACCGTCAAAAATCTTTTCCTGACCAGCGACCAAACTTTCACGCGCAAGGCGGAGGAGCTTATCTTGTCAATGAACATGGAAAAAAATTTCGACAAGGATAAAATTCTGGAGATATATTTGAACTCAATATACTTTGGCTCGGACTTTTACGGTATCTACGACGCGGCGCAGGGGTATTTCGGCAAAGAGCCTGACGAATTGACAATGGCGGAATGCGCAATGCTCGCGGGACTGCCTAACGCGCCCAGTCTCTACTCGCCATACGTCGACTTTCATTTGGCGAAAGAAAGACAGCTTACGGTTATTGCCGCTATGGAGAAAAACGGAGTCATCAGTAGCCGCGAGGCAGAAAATGCTCGCGTCGAAGAAATTATTTTGGTACGTTAAAATTTTTTAGAGCCTGTTGGCTCTTTTTTCATTTGACAAATTTTATTTATTGCGTTAAAGATTATTTAATGGAAAAGTTTCTTTTGAGCAGTTAAAGGAGTGATGATTACAGCCGCGCAATAAGTAATTCGGAGTTTCATGGCAAAGGGTAGTTTCGTTTTCTAAGGAAGGAGAGGATTTTTATGAGAGCATTTAAATTCGATCTCCAACGTTTTGATGTCGAATATGAGTTCAAGAGCGGCAAAAGGACTTTCCAAAATTCTTCGCCCGCTTACTTCTACAGTAGCGGGCGATACAGTAATACGAACTATGACGTCTTAACAATAGGGTACAATATTAATTAATATGTTAAGAAAGACAGCGAAGGCAACGTATATCAATATACCCTGCGCGGTGCGGACATAACAATTTCGGGCGACGGAAGAATTCTGCGCGGCTCCGGCAATTTGTCGAACAGCGGCGCGACCGGCGTGGAGATTTATGGCGGCAACGGTGCCAATTTAATTACGAACTGGCAAGGTGGAAGTGGTAACCCGAATAACGCCAAGATTGAAGGCGGAGGCGGCAATGATAACATTGACAACAGGGGGGTCGAACGTCACAATCAACGCAGGCGACGGCGCAGATACTATCACGAACTGGCAATCAGATTACGGCACGCCAGACAATACATCGATAAACGGCGACACCGGTAACGATGACATTAATAACGTTGGTTCAACCGTAAGAATAAACGGCGGCGATAACGACGATAAAATTTTCAATAGCGGGCACGATGTCACAATCGACGGCGGCAAAGGCAATGACTTTATCGAGAACAACAAGGGCAACTTGGCGGAAAATGGAGGCGTCGGCATGACAATACTCGGCGGTGAGGACAAGGACACCATAAAAAATAATGGATCATGCGTGACGATTGACGGAGGCACGGATGCGGACTCAATCACCAACGAGCGCGCACAGGGACTTTACGCGGGCAACTATACTTACAGCGGCGACGAAGTTTCAATCAACGGCGGCAACGGCAACAATACTATCGTAAACGGGAAATTCATTAGCGGAACCGAGCGTATAATTGCTCTCGATCCTACACTTTTCCGCATTTATGAAAGCGTCAAAGGCGGCGACAAAGTTACGATTGAGACGGGTACAGGCAATGACACAATCCATAACTTCAACAGCTCGGAAGTCTCAATCAATGCGGGCGGCGGCGTAAACTTGGTTAGCGTTAGCGGCAACAGCTCTAATATTACCATTAAAGGCGGCACAGGAACCGATTCAATTGTTTTCTACATGCCCAAGAACTTTACTAATGTCGATACCAACGCGGACGAAATTCCTAACGACTCGCGCTTTGGCGGCTCAAATATATTGATAGAAATGAGCGGTGCAAAAAATTTTATCAGCATAAGCAGTTCATGGAGCTACGTCACGATAAAAGGGGATGAAAAATCAACCGGCGCGGACGCTATCTTAAACGCGGGAGATAATTTGCTCCTTAACGCGGGCAATGGTCTTAACTTGATAGAAAACAGCGGCGGCTAAGGAATAATCTTAGGCGGTAAGAACGGTGACATCATTACAAACTACGGGAACAACGCTTACATTCAAGTGAACGACGGCGCGGATTATGTCTATTCCACTGACGCTGATAAAGTCACTGTCGAGGGCGGCGCGGGCGATGATACCATTGAAGTTTATCACGACTCAAACGCTTATATCTACGGCGGCAACAACAACGACCGCATTATCCTACACAGACTTTCCGGCAAAGACATTGATAACCTCATCAGCTTCAGCAGTAAAGAAGTCGTAGAGCGCGGCAAGAATTATTTGGAAAAGAAGTTCAGCTTCCCGTTGAATGCTAAGGACTGGATGAAACTCTTTGCCAAAACCGCGTGGATCCCGCTTGCCATTGGGTTGGAGTTTTACGACGGCATTAAAGATGTCTTCGGCGGCATTCAAGCCTTAAAAGAACCCTTAACGTATATAGGCGAACTCACTTCGACAAGCACGGTCAACGGCGGGGCAGGCGACGATACAATTGTTAGTGACGGAGTAATTTCGCGAGTCTTTGAATACTCTCAAAACGAAGGCAACGACGTTATTTATAATTTTATCTCGACGCTAAAACTTTCCATGCTTCACATAAAGGCTGGCTCAATCGATGCGGTTCAAGTCAACGGCACGGATATAATCCTTAAATCTGGTACAGGCTCTGTTAAACTCGTCGACGCGGCTAACAAGAAATTCAATCTGCGCGAGGAAGACGGGACTTTGACGACGCGAGCATATGGCAAGGATGAAAATTCTGGCGAGGTTGTTTGCTCAATCTTTGGCAGTAGCGCGGGCGAAGTCATTAAAGACAACACCGCGACCGAAAATTTTCGTTACGTCCTCTACAGCGAAAGCGGTGACGATGAACTTCACGGCAAGCAAAAAAATGATACGCTCTACGGTGGCTTGGACAATGATATTCTCTAGGGCGAAGATGGCAATGATGTTTTAATTGACGCCTTCGGAACCAACAAGCTCTATGGCGGTTCCGATAAGGATACAATCGTTTCTAACGACGCAAATACTATAATCGACGGTGGAGATAACGACGACAGCATTATCGGTGGGAAATTCAACAACATAACGGGCGGCGCAGGCAACGATTCTATCTACGTCTTCGATGCGTTAAGCGTAAAAATAAACGGCGGCGCGGATGACGACACCATAAGCGTCGACGGCGGTCAGAGAAGTAGCTTTGAAGGCGGTACCGGCAATGACCGGATCCACATTGTCGGCTTTTATCACACCCTTAAATATTCTCAAGGCGACGGCAACGACATTGTCTTTGGTTTCGGCAACGACGACACGCTTAAGATTGTGAGCGGCAAATATCTGCGCTCCGTCGTCGGCAATGATACCGTTATCAAAGTTGGGAATGGCTCGATCACGTTAAAGAATTATACTGACAACCGCATAAATATCGACGGCGTGTCCGAATTGGACGCCTTGCCCGAAGGTGTTTCCTTTAAGGATAATATTCTAAAGCTTGCAAAAGAATTCGTGGGCAACAAAATCGACACGAAAGATTTCGGTTTGCCAATTAAAAATATTGATGTTTCGGACGTGCTCAAAGGAATTGAAATTATCGGCGGCGAGTTGGTTAAGCGGATTAATGGTAGCAAGTATTCAGATGTTGTTCGCATTCTGCCCCAAGCTTTGAACAGCTCTGCAAGTCCCACTTCGTCAGCAAATGTTGTGGAAAACGCCAACGCTCTTGAAGAGGATTCAACCGTTACTATTGAAGCGGGCGGCGGTGACGATACCGTTTATTGCGGCGACAGACCGAATCTCTACGTCTACAAGGCGGGCGACGGCAACGATGTTATCTATAGTCTCGGCGCGACGGACACGCTCAAAATTACGGGCAGTGCTTATTCAAAGACTAAGAGCGGTAAAGATGTAATCGTTACGGTTGGTGAAGACAAGATAATACTTAAAAATGCAGTCGGCTTGACGACTGTAAATATCGAAGGCACGGAAATTTTTGAACCAAAGTGGACGCGGGAAGGCACAACAGCGACTTACGGCACGAGCGAAAATACTTTATTCACCTTGAGCGGCGCAAAAAATACTTTGGGTGTCAAGGTCGACACGACTAAAGAAGATACTTCCAAATGGACGACGCTCAAAGGCGGCAATGTCGCTTATCTGGCGGGAGGCACAGGCTCCTACTACTCGGCGAGCGGCAACAAGGTCACTTACAATGCGTCGGTTGCGGGCGCGAATAACTTTGAACTCAGCGGCGTCAAGGGCACTCCAACAATCAGCGGCTCCGACGTTATTTTCACGACCGAAGGCGGCAAAATTACCGTTAAGAACGCCGCAAAGGGCACCGCTATAAAAGTTATCAACTCTAAAGATAAAGTTATCTCGAATTACACCTACACGGCGGACGGCATTGCTGACGGCAAGTCAATCACGCTTAAATCCAATTTCAGCGGCACCTTCAACGCAAAATCCTACACCAAAGTTGACGGCTCAAAAGTTTCTAAGGCGATAAAAATAATCGGCAGTACCGGCAACGATACCTTAACGGGCGGAGACGGCAACGACACGCTCACTGGTGGCAAGGGCAAAGATTTGTTCGTCTTCACAGGCGGCAAGGACGTTGTCACCGATTACGCGAGCGACGACCAAATCAGCGTTGATAAAAATTTCGGCACGGTCACTTACAAGGTCAGCGACAAAAATGTCGTTCTCACTTACGGCAGTAACAGCTTGACCATTGCCAACGGCTTGGATAAGAAAATCGCGTTTGCTGACGGCACAAGCGGCACTTACACCAAAGACGGCATTTTCGACAGCAAAAAAACCGCCGTCACGCTGTCCGCCGCGACCAAAACTTTCAAAGCGGCGAATTATTCAAAACTTGTGACGATTGACGGCTCCGCCGCAAGTTCCACGATTAATATCACGGGCAACAAGCTTGCCAACTACATAATCGCGGGCAACAATGGCTCGACTCTCGACGGCGGCGCAGGCAATGATACGCTTTGGGGCGGTGCGGGCAATGATTCACTTTATGGGGGCGCAGGTAATGATACTTTCATTTACAAAGCGGGCGAAGGTATCGACAAGATTTTTGACTATCAAAGCGGCGACATGCTCCAAATTTTGAAGACGAACGGCAAATCGGGTTCGTTCAGCAAGTCGAAGTTCAGCGGTGGAACGCTCACGCTCACGATTTCGGGCGGCGGCTCCGTTGTTTTCGACGGCGTTACCAAAGGCGACACTTTCAACATCAACAACAAGACTTATAAAATCAGCGGCTCCAAGCTAAAATAAATCTGCGCGGGTTTTATAAAAAAACACCTCCCGAAGTTAGAGAGGTGCTTTTTGTTTAAGCTTGCCGATTTAGAAGAAGAACTTTGCGAGTTTATTTAAGCTTGACGTTCTTGAAGACGCGGTCGATACCTGCCGCGTGGAACTCAATCCCGCTGACGTTCGGCGAGATCAAAATCGCGTTGGCGTCGGTGTAGAGCGGAGCGATAACCGCGTTGTTGAGCAAAATTTCTTCGGCGTCGTACATTGCGCTCCAGCGGGCGTCGTAGTCGGCGGCGAGGTTGCCGGTCGTGCAGTCGTCGATAATTTTATCGTAGTCGGCGTTGCTCCAGTGCTCGGCAATTTCACAGCCCGCAGTCGTCCACAGCGTCAAGAAAGTCATCGGGTCGTTGTAGTCGGGTGTCCAATCGACCAGTGCCATATCGTAGTTGTTGCTCGTGACGTTGCTGAGGTATTCAGCTTTGGGCATGGGTTGCAGATTGACAGTCACGCCCGGTAAATTCTCTTCGACCTGCGACTTAATCGCCTGCACAACTTTTGTAGCACTGTCGCCTTCGTTCGAGTAAATCAGTTGAAGTTCAAACGTCTCCTTGCCGAGTTCGCTCTTGGCTTTGCTCAAAAAGGCTTGCGCTTTGGCAACGTCGAAGCTCACAACGTCGGCGAATTTATTTTGGTCTTCCGAGAAAAACTTACCGGTCACGGCGTTTGGCGCGAACTCGACGGGCACGGCGGTATAAGTTGCCTTCGCGCCGTTCATGACAAAGTTATCAACGAGTGACTCGCGGTCAATGGCATTTGAAATTGCAAGGCGCAAGTTGACATTGGCGAGTGCGCCCGCGTGATGATTCTTCGCGTCTTGGTTGAAGGAAAGATAATACAGATAGCCCGACAGGAAAGTTTGCAAGTTCTTGGAAAGTTCAGCGTCCTGCTTGACGTGCGCAACTTGATTGCCGCCAATGCCGACGACGTTAAGCGTGCCGTTCTTGAAGGAAGTCAGCGCGTTGTCGGAGGAACTCACGACTTGATATTGAAATCCGTCAAGCGCGACCTGTGCGGCGTTCCAATAACTATCGTTCTTCTTGAGTTGGATATTTGCCGTGCCAGGAATGTAGCTGCTCAAAGCAAACGCGCCGTTCGCAAGGAAAGTTTCGGGGCTTGTGCCGTAACTACCGTTTTCAAGCGAGTTGTAAAATTTTTCATTGACAGGATAGAAAGTCGGGAAAGCCATCAGCGACATAAAGAAAGGAACAGGCGCGTCGAGTTCAACGACGAAAGTCTTTTTATCGGGCGCGGAAACGCCTAAAGTTTTCGGGTCGGCACCTTTGATAACGGCGTCGGCATTTTTCACGCAAGCAACCGTATTGCCCATAACGTAGGAATATTCTTGAGCCATTTGACAATGACGACGCCACGCGAAGACGAAATCTTCAGCGGTCACGTCGTCGCCGTTAGCCCATTTGGCATCGCGCAGGTGGAAAGTATAAGTCTTTCCGTCAGCGGAAACGTCGCAACTTTCAGCGAGCGCGGGAATAGCTTTGCCTTCCGCGTCGAGTTGCATTAAGCCGTCGATACAATCGGCAATGACTTCAAAGGAGGCGGAGTCAGTCGCCTGCGCGGTATCGAGGCTTACAACATTTGAACCGAGCATGACGCTCAACTTGCTGTCGCCCGCCGAGTCGGAGCCGCCGCAACCCGTGAAAATCATCGTCATGAGGAGCAACGCCGCCATAAAAATTTTCTTCATCTCGTAATCCCTTCTTCAATAAAAAAATGTTGATAATCCCATTCGTCGTCCCAACAGTCGCCGCCCCAAGTGAAACCGTGCGCCTTGAAGAGCTTGCAACACAAATCATCCGCTGTAATCTTGTAGGGGAAATTTTTCGTGCGGTCTTCGTAGTCGGCGGAGTTGTCGGGCGCGATAATCTTCTTGCCGTCAACAGTCTTGATATAAGGATTGTAAAGCGGATTTATGTCAACCGCCATACCGTAGCCGTGAAGTGAAATTCTGTTCGTGAACGACACATAGCGGAAGTTGAAGCACGACGAATTGTTATCGCGCATGGAAAGTTCGTCGTCGGCGTCGTACTCGTCAATGAGCCGAATTTTTTCAATGGGGTAACTCGCCGCGAACAACTTTTGAAAAATATCAATGAGCGGCTCGGCAAGCTTGACGTTGCAAATCATCTCGCCCGCCAGTGTTTCGCCGCGCAGATTTTTATGCAGGACATGCAGATAACGCAACGTCTCAAGCGGCACTGGGCAATTTTTTTTATAAGACTTGCCGTCGATTCGCGCAAAGATTTTTTCGTCAATCTCCGAAATGTAAAACGCCTTGTCCAATTTCTAATGCCTCCTTAAAAATTTTTTGCTATAATATCAAAGCGGTTAAATGAATGTCAAGTGAAAGGCGG
>JBGUYA010000025.1:0-3333 GCA_045118435.1 Quinella sp.
CGAATTATCCCCGTCGCCGCCGTCTATCGTGACGTTTGAACCGTAACTTGAAATAGTATCGTCACCTGCGCCGCTGTTGATTGTGACTTGCGAGCCGGAATTAAAAATGCCGTCGTTGCCCTCGTAGGTTTCAATCACGACGCTTGTTCCAGAATTTCTGATGCTGTCGGCTTCCGTGCTACCCGTGAGCGTTATTGAATTCTTTTCATTCGATATGTCCGCCATAAAAATCCCCCCTTATCTTTAAATTATATCATGCAAAGACAAAAAAATCCCGCCGAGTTTTTCGACGAGATAAAAATTTTTATAGACGTTACAAATTTTTACATGCCGGCTTGAGCAGCAACCTCTGCGGCGAAGTCGACTTCTTTTTTCTCGATACCTTCGCCGAGCTGCCAGCGCGTGAATCTCAAAACCTTTTCTTTGCCGAGAATATCTTTGACGGTCTTTTCGTTGTCCTTAACAAAAATTTGTTCGACAAGGCAAACTTCCTTATAAAATTTGTTGATACGCCCGGCAACCATTTTCTCAACGATTTTTTCGGGCTTGCCTTCTTCGAGGGCCTGCTTGCGGAGAACTTCTTTCTCGTGTTCAAGTTCGGTTGCGTCGACGCCTGCGCGGTCAACAGCGGAAGGATTAGCCGCCGCGATTTGCATGGCAACATCCTTGCCGAGTTCGTCGGAGCCGCCCGTCATTTCGACGAGCACACCGATTTTGCCGCCCATGTGAATGTAAGTCGTGAGCTTGCCTTCGGTCGAGTACGTGACAAAGCGGCGAATCGAAATTTTCTCGCCGATAGTCGCAGTAGCCTCTGTGACGAGGTCGGCAACTTTTTTGCCGTCGATAACGCTGTCATTGAGCGCGTCGAGGTCGGCAGGTTTAGTCGCGGCAATGTGCGCGATAACTTTTTTCTCAAGCGCACGGAAGTTTTCGTTGTTGGCGGTGAAGTCGGTTTCGCAGTTGACTTCCAAAAGGACGCCCGTTTTGCCGTCAGCGGAAATGTAAGCGGCAACGGCACCTTCTGCCGCAACGCGCCCAGATTTTTTCGCGGCTTTGGCAATGCCTTTCTCGCGGAGCCAGTCAATCGCCTTTTGCATATCGCCATCGGTCGCGGTCAAAGCCTTCTTGCAATCCATCATGCCCGCGCCGGTTCTTTCGCGCAATTCCTTAACAACACTTGCACTTATAGCCATTTATCTTTCACCTCAAAATTATTCTTCGTTCTCTTCGGAAGCGTCAGCACTTTCCGCACCCTGATTGCCTTCGAGCATTGCGTCGGCAATTTTCGCCGTCAAGAGTTTCACGGCACGAATCGCATCGTCATTGCCGGGAATAACGTAATCGATCTCGTCGGGGTCGCAGTTGGTATCGACAATCGCGACAATCGGAATATTGAGCTTGCGAGCTTCGGCGACGGCAATGCGTTCCTTGCGCGGGTCGACGACGAACAACGCGCCCGGCAATTTGTTCATTTCCTTAATGCCGCCAAGATACTTTTCGAGACGCGCCATTTCGTGGCGAAGTTGCATGACTTCTTTTTTGGTCAAGACTTCAAACGTGCCGTCCTGCTCCATAGTCTCAAGCTCTTTCAAGCGATTGATACGGCGTTGAATCGTTTGGAAGTTTGTCAACATGCCGCCGAGCCAACGCTCATTGACGAAGAATTGACCTGCGCGAACCGCCTCTTCTTTGACTGCCTCTTGAGCTTGTTTCTTGGTGCCGACGAACAAAATCGACTTGCCCTCTTCGGCAACGCTACGGACGAAGTTATAAGCCTCGTCAACTTTGCGAACGGTCTTTTGCAAATCGATGATGTAAATGCCGTTGCGCTCGGTGAAGATGTAACGCGCCATTTTCGGATTCCAACGCCGCGTTTGATGCCCGAAGTGCACGCCCGCTTCCAAAAGCTGTTTCATTGAGATAACTGCCATTTGAAACTACCTCCTGTTTTTCAATCGCAGAACATTTTACGCGCCGATAAACAGCTTGTAGGTTTTAGGTATTAGGTGTTAGGTGTTAGGTTTTAGCTAATCCCCAATACCTAATCACTAACACCTAGTCTGCACAGGCGACGCTCCGCTCTGCGTGATTTTGTTAAACGCGCCGCATTATACCACAAGAATTTTTCGGCGGCAAGATTTATAACCTTCCTTTAAAAATTTTATGCTAAAAATTTTGTCGCAACGAAAATTTTTACAAGGCAAGCGGCGTGTGCTATAATCGGAAAAATTTTTGACGGCAAGGGAGCAAACGATATGATAAAAATTTTGAAGAGGATTTTAATCGGCGCGTGCCTGTGCTTTGCGCTGATGACAGGCGGCGAGGCGGAGGCGACCGATTACTACAGCGCGATTTATCAAACGGTCAACCGCTACAACGGCAATGAGGTCGAATGCGATTGGATAACCCGCGCGATTCTTTATGCGTCGAGTGAATATCAAGTTGACCCGATTTTGATTACGTCGATTATGGAGGCGGAGAGCGAATTTAATTTCCACGCGCTAAGTCCCGTCGGCGCGGTCGGGCTTATGCAACTCATGCCTTCGACGGCGGCAAGCTTGGGCGTCAATCCGCACAACCCGCTTGAAAATATTATCGGCGGCACGATTTACATTAAGAATCAACTCGGACGCTTTCAAAGTTGGGGAGCCTACTCCGTGACCGACGCCGTCGCCGCTTACAACGCAGGACCCGGCGCGGTCGAAAAGCACGGTGGTGTTCCCAACTACTCCGAGACCGTTCATTACGTCATCAAGGTTGCCAACAACTATAAAAATCTCTTGGCACTCATTCAAGCTTGAAAATTTTCGGTGGCAGTGATAAACGCGGAGACAGTCCTTAAATTTAATTGGAAATGAGGAATTTCTTGGTGACAATCTGCGCGACGTCTTTGTTAATGACGGGTTGCGACGGCGAGACCGATTTATTCTATTCCGCCGCGCAAAAACAAATGAACGCGCTTGAGGAAAAGGGCGAACTCGTCGAAGGCACGCGCAAGAATTTGCTTGAAAATTCCGTTGTCCTTATCGTCCCGAACGACAGCACCAAAGATATTAAATCCTATGAAGACGTTGATACGGACAAGGTTGAAAAGATTGCGCTCGGCGAACCTAAGGACGTGCCCGTCAGTCAATACAGCGAGGAAATTTTTACCAACGATGCGGCGTGAAAGCCCCTTGCTTTAGCTATGGGGATGAAACGCCACAAAAAAATGCTTGCAAGCAATAAGTTTTTTTATAAAATAAACGTGGAAGTCGAGCAGAGGTAAAAGTCGCCGACTTCCTGAAAGATTTTGGAATGAAAAACAGGGCGGGGCATCGTCCTGCGTAGGAG
>JBGUYA010000026.1:0-4510 GCA_045118435.1 Quinella sp.
GGCAATCAAGGCAAGTTCCAACTTTAAAAATTTTAAAGCACTCAGGACAAAGTTCCTTGCCGACTTGAAAGCCGCGAAGAATTGGCAGACTTTCCTTGTCGAGAAGTGCGGCATAATTTTGTACAACAAAGACACGGGGGCAATCAGCGGCGCGGACGCGGGCGGCGCGTCGGTCAAAGGCGCAAACGATATTCTTCCTTCGACGGGCGAGGCGCAATATCCCGAAGGTAGCGAGTTCACTATAGACGGCATGACCCTTTACGGCATTCCGCCAAAAGAAATGCTCACCGAAGATGAACAATACGTCGTCAAAGGGCTTTACAGCTGGTGGGTAAGAGACGCGCTCGCCTTAATCAAGGAGAGTTACGGCTTGTCCTTCGACGAGGCGGGCACAACCAATTCGCGACTCAAGCTGAAGTTCATGGATGACGAAAACTCAGATGCTTTGGCTTTTGTCAGCTACGTAGACGACGGAAACAGGAATGTTTACGAGCCGCGCCTCCTTTGCGTGAACATGGCTTACTTTAAAAATATGTCTTCCGATGATCATCACGGCTTTGTTGAAAGAACCGGATTTAATCTTGACAGAACGTTGGTTCATGAATTGGTTCACGGGCTTATGGCGAGTAACGTGCTCGGTCTTGAGAACTTGCCGCCGTTTTTTATAGAGGGCGGCACTGCAGAGTTGATTCACGGTATCGATGACGAACGCGAAGACGATATTATCAAGTACGCCAAAGATCCGACGATTTTAGAAGAGCATATAACAACGGCCGGTTTCCCCAAAGACCAGGATTATGAGGTGCCGGATGAAGCTTACGCGGGCGGCTATGTCTTTATGCGCTACTTCGCCAAACAGGAGGGCACTGATACTACTTTTGACTACGACACTTATCACAAAACAGTTTCCGTTGACTCGCTCAACTTCGCGACGAATTATCATGATACGGTAACAATGCGCGGCTCCTCTCAATCCGATACTATCACCAACAGCGGCTACAATGTCTCAATCAATTCGGGCAAGGGCAACGACGTTATCAAAACTTACAGCGACACGGTCAGCGTCAATGCCGACAAAGGCAAGGATTCTGTTTTCAACGAAGGCTCCTACGTCACAATCAAGGGCGGCTCCGGCAATGATACGATTGAAAATCGAGGCGCGGACGTCATAATCAACGGCGGCACCGGCAACGATACGATTGAAAATCGCGGCGCGGACGTCACAATCGACGGCGGCGAAGGAAATGATTCCATTGAAAATCAAGGTTCCAACGGCACGATTTACGGCGGCGAAGGCAACGATTACATTTTGAATTACAGCGCAAGCGTGACGGTCGACGGCGGCGCGGATAATGATTCTATTCAAAATCACGGGGCATCCTCCAAAGTTTACGGCGGCGCGGGCGACGACATTATCTTGAACGACTCCGCCACATTGCTGGGCGTAATCTCCGGTTCAAAGTCTACGCTTTACGGCGGTGCGGGCAACGATTTTATCACCAATGAGGTGGACAGCGTTAAAATTTATGGGCAGGACGGCGCGGACTTCATTACCAATTCCGGCAATCAGGTCAGCATTTACGGCGGCGCGAGTAATGATATCTTTTCAAATACATCAAACCGAGTCAAAATTTACGGGCAGGACGGCGCGGACAGCATTTCCAATTCGGGCAACAGGGTCAGCATTTTTGGCGGCGCGAGTAATGATTATATCGACAACAGCGGCGCGCGCGTTTCTGTCAGCGGCGACGACGGCAACGACTTTATCACCAACACGGGCAAAAAGGTCAGTGTTTACGGCGGCGCGGGCAATGATTCAATTACAAGTAAAGGAGAATTGTCATTTATTTCACTGGGCGCGGGCAATGACACTTTCCAAAACTTCGCCGAATCAATCAGAGCGGACGGCGGCTCCGGCAGAAACAGAATCACCAATCGCGGCGATGAATTTACACTGGTCGGCGGCACGGACAAAGATACGATTTACAATTACGGAGAATTAGCATCTTTGACGAGCGGTGGCGGCAACGATTACATTTACAACAGTGGAATTCTCGTAACGATTTCAGGCGGCGCGGGTGATGATTATATTCGCAATGAAGGCATCGAAGCTTCCATACTCGGCGACGCGGGCAACGATACCCTCCACAACGACAGCAATCACGTCACTTTGTCGGGCGGCGCAGGCAATGATTATCTCAAAAATTCGGGCGGCAAGCACATTACTTACAGCTTTGGAAAAAATCAAGGCAACGATACCGTCGTCGGCTTTAACGCTTCCGATACCGTTCAAATTGTCAGCGGGAAATATTCCGCGAGCGCAAGCGGCAAAAATGTTGTCGTCAAAGTCGGGACGGCTACTCTCACGCTCAAGAACGCCGTCGGCAAGGAGATTAACTTTATAAATTCTTCGGGCAAGACTTCAACAAAAACTTACAAGGCAAGCAAAGCCGCAGAAACTGCCGCCTTGATTGCTGATGATAACTTTGTCACGTCAAACGACCTTAGCGCACTTGTTAAAGATAAAAATGTTGATGCGAGTTATGCCGCCGAACTCTCTTTGAATGTTAAGGAACTTGGCATGAAAAACAATCTCGTCACTTACAGCGGCAGTAAAAAATAAATTTGTTTTGCGAAAAAAAATCCCGCCGAGCTTTTCGACGGGATTTTTTTTATTACGCATTGCGCATTACGAATTACGCATTAATTTTGTTCCGCTTATCTTATAGGACTTGTCATTGATTTTGAAGGTCGTCGCGGTCGTGACGTTGTTGAAAGTAACTTCGCCGCCGCCCGAAATGGTGAGTGACAAAGTTCCGTCGCTGTACTTGGACTTTTTATATTTGCCGCCCGCCGAGCCGTTCGACTTTAAAATCTTGAACATGTCGCCGCTTTGATAGTCAAAGATTTTATCTGTGCCGTCGCCCGCGCAGAAGATAAAAGTATCGTCGCCCTTGCCGCCCCAAAGCGAATCATTACCTTTGCCGCCGCGCAGAGTATCATTGCCCGCGTCTCCGTAAATCGTATCATTGCCGGAGCCGCCGTCGATTGAAACTTTCTTGCCCCAGTTCGCAATGTAATCATCACCCGCGCCGCCGCTTATCGTCACCTTCGAGCCGTAATTCCAAATCGAATCGTCGCCCGCACTCGCCGAGATTGTCACGTTTGCGCCCAAGCTGTCGTTGTAAATAATATCGTCGCCGTTGCCGCCAATGACGGAGGAGCTTTTGCCGTAATTCAAAATGTAATCGTCGCCGTTGCCGCCGCTGACTGTCGTTTTCGCGCCGTAGCTGTAAATCGAATCGTTGCCCGCCCCGCCAACAATGCTGACGTTGGAACCGCGATTGGTTAGGTCGTCATTGCCTTTTCCGCCGTCAATCGTCACGTTATTTGCGGTTTTATAGTAGTTGTCGTTGTGAACAACGTCATTGCCCGCGCCGCAGAAAATTTTGACGTGCTCCTTCCAATTATGAATGGTATCGTTGCCTTCGCCCGTGTTGATTGTGACGTTGGCGGCGGAATTGTTAATTTGGTCGTAGCCGTAAAAGGTTTGGATTTTTTTATTGGCAGTTTTGTTCTCAATGGTGAAGTCGCTTGCTTGCCGCGCGAGGTAACGGAAAAAGATAAAGCCGCCCGCGTAACTCGGATTTTCAATGCCGGAAACAGCGACTTTGCCAACATCGGTCGTCAAAGCTTGCGCAAGGCGCGTCGGGTTGTTAGCCAACTTTTTTATATCGGTCTTTCTGTAATCTTCAATGCCGATTGTGAGTTCCGCCGAGCCTTCTCTGACGAACGCGGGCAACAATCCGATAGCGTAATAGTTAATGTTCGCGTGCATGACGGCGTGCGTGAGTTCATGCGCAATATCGCGGTCAAACATGGAATTTGCTCTTGTGAGATTATTTTTGAGCGTGTCCCAGTAGTACATGTTGATATTGAGCGTGGTTCTGTAGGCGTTGCCGGCGGCGTCGAAATCGGAAGAAGTCTTGGCGTAATTGAGAGTTGCCTCGTTGTAAAAGTTGACGTAGAGTTCGTCGACCGTCGCGGAAGAATTTATGCCGTAGCTGTAATTGTCGCCGTAGCTTTCTTCGATAAGGTCAAGTGCGCCTTTAATCCACCAAGTATAAAGTCCGCGCCAGATAAATTTTTCGGCAGCGGTGAGTTGCGAATAAGTTTTGCCGCTAAGCTTAACGGTCAAACCGTTTACCTTGAAAGAATTTCCCGTGAAGTATTTTAGCGAGCCACTTTCGGGAATTGTGTCGGCGGCATTTTTACTTGTCGAGCCTCCCGCGTCGGAACCAGTTATCGCGCCCGTGTCTTCCGTAGCGTAATTGATTCCGCAATAATTTTTCAAGAAATTGTTGCCGCTCCCTGCGTTCTTGCAGTCTCTTATCAGCGCGGCTTTCAGCTCCTCAAAACTTTTGAACGGCGAGCATTTTCTTATCGCCTCGTCGAGAGCCGCCTCGCCTGATAAATTTGTCTCGTCCAGCGACTTCATGAACGCCTTGAT
>JBGUYA010000027.1:0-15076 GCA_045118435.1 Quinella sp.
ACTCCTCTTGAACGACCGCCTCGCTACCCTCTTCGACAAATTCGACCGCTAACTTTCCTTACTTACACAATCTGCTTGACACTGCCGTAGTGAAGTAGCTATTTCCCTCATTCCCTACTTCCCTACTTCCCTTTTAAGTTGCTCGTTTAAAGTTTCTTGAGTCGCGAGCGTCGCCTCCAATATCGTCAAGTCCTTTGTCGACGAGCCGGACGTTTGCATTGACAGCGGCAACCCGTTCTTGTCTAAAATAATCTCTTCCAACGTGACCTGCCTTTCTCCCAACGGCGCGTCGCGAATTTTTTTTGCCTGCAAGACCCGAATCAACACGTACTCGCAACCGAGAGATTTGGCGGCGGCAATGTATTCGTCAAAGTCCGCGTCTAAAATCCTTTTCTCCTTAACCTCAAGGCTCGGCACGTCCGCGAAAGTCAAGTTATTGAAATGATTCGTCAAGCTGTCGTTGAGCGCGTTCAAAATCAAATCCTCGTCCGACTTGTGAAAGCTCCCGTCGACTAAAAGAATCGGCGCGACATAAATCGCGGCAGAAATTTTATTCGTTGACTCATGCTTGAAAGTGCCGCCCGCCGCGTAGTAGTCGCGAATCGCGCAGTCGAGATAGACCGCCATTTTGTGTTCAAAGTGGTCACTCGTGACGCTCTGACGATATTCTAAAGTTTTTCCGAAATGCACGTAGCCTAATGCGAGCAGAGACTTTTTCAGAACGTCGCCCTTCATGATGACGCGCGTCAAGTCGATTTTGTCGGCGTAGTTGTTCGCGAGCGCATGACTTCCAATCGCCAACGCGCCAAAAGTTATCACCTTGACCCGACTTTTCGCAATGCCAATATCAGCAAGCCGAATCGCCGCAACCGTCGCGACGGAGCCTCCCAAGCTGTGACCGGTCAAGTAAAGCGTCTCGCGCGGATTTTTTTCAAGCGAAGTTTTTAGACGTTCGGCAAGCCCGTCACTCAAAACCTCGTCGGCATAATCGCGAAAGCCCCTGTGCACAAAAATTTTGTCGCCGGAGTTTTTCTCGTCGAGTTCAAGCGGCGCGGCATTTTTATTCAAAGCAACTCGCCCGACGCGAAAATCAACTTCGGCATCTTTAAGGTTCTCGGTGCCGGCAACTGCCAAAATTTTCACGTCGCCCTTGCTAACCAGATAAGCCTTCACGTCGGCGAGATTATTTTTGCGCGAAAGCTTTTCAATAACCCAGCCGCGCGAAGTCAACATCGAACGCATTAAATAACTTTCGTCGTCGCTGTAAGCTCCCATTGAACAAATCGCGCAAGCCAATCTAAGCTCTGCCGCGTCAAGTTCGCTAGCCTCCGCGCAGGTCGTCAACGTCAAAGCGAACATTAACGTCGCCAAAAATTTTTTCATTTGGCGAATTGCTCCTCGACGACTTCGACGCCGTGCTTAATGCAATCGGGGCAGGAGCAAAGCATTTTGCCCGTGTCGACGCCCTTAAGCTCGCGGCAAATTATCGCGCCGCTCTTCTCGCGGAAACTCGTCAGCATTGCCTTAGAAATTTTCATCGTTGCGCCCTTCGACTTCGGCGAATCCAAATTGCCCGTGCTGTTCTTCAAGCCCGCGATAAGCAATGCGCCCGTCAACGCGCCGCAAACGCCGTCCATCGTGCCCATGCCGAAGCCGTAACCTTCCGTCGCCTTGAACAAAGTTTCCGTCGGAACGTCAACCAAGTCCGCGCAGGCAACCGCCACCGATTGCGAACAACTGTAGCCCTTGCGGTGAAGTTCATCTGCTATTTTTATTCTCTCGCTCATGTTAATTATCTCCTTTTTTAGGGGTCAGGGGTCAGGAGTCAGGAGTCAGGAATCAGGAATCAGGAATCAGGGGTCAGGGGTCAGGGGTCAGGTGTCAGGGGTTAGCTAACACCTAAAACCTAATACCTAATACCTAATACCTAACACCTAATACCTTTACTCAAAAAAACTTTTTATCTTGTTAAGAATCAGTCGGAAGAAAGATTTCTGCTCAACGTCCGCCGTCGTCACAACGTCGACTGCCGCCGCCTCGCGCCCGTCAGGCAGGACAACTCTAATCTTGCCAATCGTTTCACCGCTAGTTATCGGCGCGGTCAAAGTTTCGGGCAGGTCGTAAACTATATCATAGGCGTTGTCGTCGCCCGCGAACACAGGCATTATTATTTCGCCCGCCGTCTTCACCTGCATTGACTTGCGCCGCCCAGACGTTATCGGCAACGTCTTAACGACTTCGCCCGGCTGAATCAGCGTTTGACTCGACACGCGACCAAATCCATAGTCAAACAGGAAAATCGAATCGTTCCAAATATAAAGGCTGTCCAAGACAACCGCAATCAACTGAACGCCGTTTTGCTTAGCCGCCGTTACAAGGCAACGCCCCGCCGCGTCCGTGTAGCCCGTCTTGACGCCGTTGCAGCCGCGATAGAGCCACAGCATTTGATTTTCGTTGCGCATAAGCTTAGTGTCAACGTGTATCCAGGGGAAGGAAACTTCTTTGGTTGAACAAATCTCCTCGAAGTGCGGAAGGGAAAAGCCATGCTTCGCCATAATCGCCAAGTCGCGGGCGGTCGTGTAGTGATTCTGGTCGGGCAAGCCGTTCGCGTTCGTGAAATTGGTATTGACCGCGCCAAGTTCATGAGCGCGAGCCGTCATGCGGGCGGCGAAGTCGGCAACAGTCCCGCCGCAATGCTCCGCAATCGCTATCGCGCCGTCGTTCCCCGAAATTAACATCATGCCATAAAGCAAATCGCCCAGCGGAATTCTCTCGCCAACATCAAGCCAAAGCGTCGAACCTTCCGCGTTGTAAGCTCCCGGTCCGACCGTGACAATCTCGTCAAGTTGATTGCTTTCAAGCGCGGTTATCAGCGTCATCATCTTTGTCGTGCTCGCGGGGAACATGATTTTATCGGGGTTGCGTTCGTAGAGCACGTGCCCTGTTGACGCCTCGATAACTATTGCCGCCGTTGCCGTCACGTTCGGTAAAACGTCGTCAGGGGCGACTGGGCGCGTGTTTTCAATCGGCGTGACCGAGTAGCCGGGACTTAGTCCCGAATTTTCCGAAGTCAGCGTTTGCTGCATGGGGCGGGCTACTTCGCCGCGCGGTGCCTCGTCAAGCCGCATTAGCTCCGACGCTGGCATACCCACTGCGCCCGTCGTCGCACCGTAAATTATTATCGACAGTGAAATTATCGTCGCGCATAATTTTTTCAAGTTCAATTACATCTCTCCTTGCCTGAAAAATTTCTGTTCGATTATAATTTCTCCGCGCCCTCTTGTCAAAAAATGCCGCCCATAATTTCCGAGCGGCTAAATTTACCAAAGAAAACTTTTACTGAACGTCAATGTTCGTCGTAATCTCACCGTTGTTCACTGTAAACATGATAAAGTTGGAAAACGCGCTGTCGTCGGTCGGCGTCATGAACTCGAAGCCGTAGCCATAATTGCCGTCGCCCAGCGGCTCGTCCTTAATTTCGGGATTGTCGCCGATTTGGAACGTGTCAACTTCAACCTGCGTAAAGTCTTCGTCGTCGCCCGAAATCGTCATGCCGTAATGAATCGTCGTTATCTCATCGCCTACACGTAGCTTAATCAAATCGCGGTCACTCATCCCGTTATTGTCAATGCCCTTGCGTGCGCCCAAGATATAATATTTTTCGTCCTCATAAACATACGCCACCAACAAATTGCACTCGACGCCGTTCAACTTAACTGGTATAGCATAAAGATTGTAGCCATCGTTCTCCGCCGTAATCTCGACATAAACGGGGTGACCGTCAAGCATTGGCCACACGCCCCTGAAATTGTCCGTGAACCTGCCGCTGTTCCAGTCCGCATTAACATCAGCATCGGAGCCAAGATAAAGTATCACGTCGTCTTCAAGCCCCATGTAAACCAACTGACAATGCACGCTTGAAAGTAAATCCATTTGCTCGGCGTTGAGTTGCACGAACGCATTGCCGTTGCTGTCCATTTGCACAGGATAATCTTCCAGCTGCGAAATTTGGAAAATGTCCTGCCTCTGCGCGGGCGGAGCCGTCGGCATGGGCGCGGGTATTTCCGGAATTTCTGCCTGCTCAACGTAAGCTTTGACGCCTTCGGGTATCTCGCCATAAATCAGATAGTAGTACAAAATCTTCTGAGGAAGGGGAGCCGCCTCTTGATTCAGATAATTAACAAGGCTTTGCTCGTCGCCGCTGTAGCTGTAGAAACTCGATAAGCCGCCACCCTTGCTCCGATACGCGCCGTTGATTCTGTAGACGACCGCGCTGTCAACCGCACTAACTAACCTGTCTGCAGTCTTCGGCAAAATGCTTTGGTTGCTCTTCGCCAAGTCGACCAAGTCAACCATATTTGTGTAGCCGGTTCGGCGAGTGTTGCCGCCGTAATTCTCCGCATTAATCGCGCCGCGCCCAAAATTCGAGAAAAAATTTCTGGGATTTTGATACGCCGCCTTCAACGCCTCAAGCCCGAACGCCTCATAAGCCGTCCGAAGTTCCGGCAGTTGATTCAAATCGATAACCGACAACGTAACCGTATCTTCCAAATCATACTCCGAACACGCGCTGTAATAGGTATCGCAAATGACTTGCCCCAACTTCGCGCCGCCCATTGCAGGATTTTCAGCCAAAGCTCCAACCCAGCCCGTGTAATTCCAACCAAGTCCAGGCTCCACTTCCTCCGAACCCGTCATATAGCGCGTCAAGCCGTCAAGCGTGTTCACCGTATCATACGTCGCCATTAAGCAGGCGTCGAAGCCTATCATTTCAAAGGGCGGGTTGTCGGCAGAAGGCTCATGCGTCGCTGTAAACGCCTTGCGAAGGTCGTTCAAGTCAAGACAGTTGCCCGTGCGCTCGTCAAAACAGACACCCGCCGCACTGCCGCCGCCATGATTCCAGAAGACAAAAACTCTGTGGTCAGCCGGCATTTGCGCCCCATATTTCACGAAGTCTGCCAATGTGTTCACGTCGCCCATGTCCGCATCCTGCAAAGTCTCAACCCGTTGCAAGCCGTCGCTGGCGTAAAGGTACCGCTCAACCGCGCCGCTCGTTACGACGTTGTTTTGCCATTGCTCCGTGCCGCCCGTCTGTATCAATACCTTAATATTTGCGGGCAACTTCGCGTTCAATAGTTCTTGGAAGTCAGCCGACGCCGCCCCGCCTTCCGTCTCCAAGTCCGTGCCGCAAAGATACCAATAAATCAGCCAGGTATCCTCCGCCTTGTATTCGTCCTCGAAGGTCGCCGCTTTGGTTACGGGCGCGAGTTTTTCCTTAGGCGTGTCGTCGCCGCAACCGACCATTAAAAAAGTCAGCGCGATAAAAATTGTCAGCAAGGAAATTTTTTGAATCGCCCTTCGCATGTCATCATCTCCTTTGTTAAAAAAAATTGCCCGACTAAAGCCGAGCAAAGAATTTTTTTGTTAAAAATTACTTCTGACCATTCACGAATTTTGCAACAGCTTGGGGGTCAGCGGGCGCATAGTACATTTTGCCGTCGCTTCCTTCAACAACATTGCAGGTAACCTCAAGGGTGCTTTCGGGGTTAAGCGGGAACTCGTTGATGAATTTGTCGATTGACTCAAGCGCGAACTGTTGGAAGTCGGCACTTTCCTTGAGTTGCTCTTCGGTCAAGCCTTGAGCCTGCAATTCGCCGTAAGCCGTGCCGAGCGCGACCAAATCAGCGTTGGTCTCGGCAACTTTCGCCGCGCCTTCCTGATTGATAGTCGTCGCCGTGAGTTCAACTACGGGGTGTTCCGCGTCTTCCTTCTTGACGGTCGCCTTCATAGCCATTGCGGCATGAAGTTTTTCAATGTACTGCGCGGTCATGGTCGAGACGCTCTCTTCGCTGAGCGGGTAGCCTTTGAAAGCCTCAACCAACGGCGCAATGACTTGCTCTTGGACTTTTTCAATGTCGGCATCGGTCATGCCCGCCGCCGCCTGATTCTCGTCCTCGATAACGCCGTAAGCGTAGAGTTGCGCGTAGGCAAGGACTGCTTTATCAGCCGTGCCTTCAACCTTGACTTCCGCCGCCTTGTCGTCTTTCTTGGGCGCGTCGCCGCCCTTATTGCCGCCGCAACCCACCAAGCTGAGCGCGAGCAATGCGGTCAACAAACCAAACAAAACTTTCCTAAGCATAAAAAATGCCTCCTGTTTATTTTGAAATTTTTTACTGCCGAATTAAGATTGCCCTCTGATAAAGTTCTTGAAGACTTTAAGATTTTGAGGAACCCAAAGGGTTTTGCCGTCGGAGCCTTTGACCGCCTCGCAAGTCACGTCAAGACTTTTTTCCGGTTGAAGAGGAATGTTATTGATGTATTTTTCAAGCGCGGTCACCGCCAACTTTTGAACTTCGGGGTTGTCGGCAAGTTGTTCATCGGTTGCGCCGTCGGCTTTAAGTTGCCCGACCATGCCGATTAAAGCAATCAGCTCGTCATTGTTGACCGCCGCCCTGTTCGCGCCGATTTGGTCGGGCGGAGTGGTTGTAAGTTCGACGACCGGATTTTTGGCATCAGCTTGTTTGAGTGTCGCCTTGAACTTTATATCGTCTTTAAAGCGCGAGTAAAATTTTTGAGCGACAAGTTGCAAGCTCGCGTCGTTGAGCGGCGCAACGTCTTTGAAAGATTCGCTGAACGCCTCCGTCATTTGACCGCGTATATTTTCCGCGTACTCCTCAGAAAAACCCGCCGCTTCCAAATTTTCCGATTCGCCCTTCATGAATATTTCCGCATATGCCAAGATTGCTTTATCGGGGCTGCCCTCGACTTTTTCTTCGCCGCCGCAGCCGCTTATCAACATCGCCGCCATCGTCACCGCGCAGATTATAATTTTCACGGGCATTATGCCTTCCTCCTTTCGCCCGCATTATATCAGAAATTCTTCGCCTTGCAATAAAAATTTGAAGAAAGGGCGCGGCTCTGATATAATTTCAGAAAAATTTTAAAGTGGTGAAATTCAAGTGGAAAAGAATTTTATTCATCTGCATGTGCACACAGAATATAGCTTGCTTGACGGCGCGGCGCGTATCAATGAATTGCTCGACGCCGCTAAAAATTTCGGCATGAGTGCGTTGGCGATAACCGATCACGGCAACATGTACGGCGTCATCAATTTCTACAAGGCGGCAAAAGCTCGCGGCATTAAGCCGATAATCGGCTGTGAAGTTTACGTTGCGCCCGGCTCGCGCTTCGAGAGAAAGGCGATTGCCGGCAAAAAAAATTCGCATCTTGTCCTGCTAGCCGAGAATAACACGGGCTACAAAAATTTGATTAAGTTGGCGACGTTGGCGGGCACGGAAGGCTTTTACGGTCGCCCGCGCGTCGACAAGGAGATATTGCGCAAGTATCACGAGGGGCTGATTGCGTTGAGTGCTTGCGTTGCAGGGGAAATTCCCCGCGCCATTCGTCACGACGAGCTTTCTTTAGCTAGGGAATTGATTCTGGAGCATGTGGAAATTTTCGGGCGCGAGAACTTTTTTCTGGAGATTCAAAATCACGGGCTCGACAGTGAGGCTAAAGTTCGTGATGCGCTCAAAAAATTTTCTGCAGAGCTTAACCTTCCGCTCGTTGCAACCAATGATTCGCATTATGTCCGCCGCGCAGATTCGGAATTTCATGACTTGTTGCTTTGTATTCAGACGAATAAGACGCTTCGCGACGACAAGCGTTGGAAATTCCCTTCCGACGATTATTATCTGAAGTCGCCCGAAGAAATGCGCGAGCTTTTTCACGACACACCAGACGCTTGCGATAACACCTTGAAAATTGCCGAGCGTTGCAACGTTGAGATTGAGTTTGGAAAGTTTCAAATGCCCGAATTCCTGATTCCTGATTCCCGACATCTGCCCCCTCAAACATATCTGCGCAAGCTGTGCTACGAAAAAGCAGGGGAGCTGACGGACGAGGCGAAGGCGCGGCTCAACTACGAGTTGAAAATTATTCACGACATGGGCTACGACGGCTACTTTCTGATAGTTCAAGACTTCATAAACTTTGCGCGGAGTAGGAAAATTCCAGTCGGTCCCGGTCGCGGCTCGGCGGCGGGCAGTCTCGTTGCCTACCTCTTGGGTATCACCGCACTTGACCCGCTCAAGTATAACTTGCTCTTTGAAAGGTTTTTAAATCCGGAACGTGTCACGCTCCCCGACATTGACGTTGATTTGTGCTACTTGCGCCGCGACGAGGTTATTGATTATGTTCGTGAGCGTTACGGCTCCGAGCGCGTTTCGCAAATCGCCACTTTCGGGACTTTGGCGGCGAAGGCGGCTATTCGTGATGTCGTTCGCGTCTTGGATATTTCTTACGCGGAAGGCTCGCGGCTCGTCAATATGATTCCCAACGTCCTAAATATTACCCTCGACGATGCGCTTAAAAAATCCAAAGAACTTTACGGCGAGTACGAAACCAATCCTGATTCGCGCCGCATAATCGACTTCGCAAGAAAGTTGGAAGGGTTGCCGCGCCATTTATCGGTTCACGGGGCGGGCGTCGTCATTTCAAAGTTGCCGCTCGATGAAGTTGTGCCGTTGCAAATTTCAAACGGAACGCTGGTCACGCAATACGACAAAGACGCGGTCGAGGAGCTTGGGCTTTTAAAAATGGATTTCTTGAGCTCGCGGACGCTGACAATCGTCGCGGAGACATTGGCGAATATAAAAACTTCGCGGGGCGTGGAGCTAGAACTGAACGAAATCCCACTACGAGACGCGGCGACGGCAAAAATGCTGACGGCGGGCGAAACGGGCGCAGTCTTTCAAATGGAATCGGCGGGCATGTCGGCTTTGGTCAAAGAGTTGCAACCGCAGTGCTTTGAAGATTTAATCCCGACGCTCGCGCTGTATCGACCGGGACCTTTGGGTTCGGGCATGGTAACAGAATTCATCGCGGGCAAGCACGGGCGCAAAGTCAAAGAGTATCTGCATCCGAAGCTTGAGCCGATTTTAAAAGAGACGTTCGGCGTGATTTTGTATCAAGAACAAGTAATGCAAATAGTACAGACGCTGGCGGGTTTCACGCTGGGGCAAGCGGACATTATGCGGCGGGCAATGGGCAAGAAAAAGGCAGATATATTGCTTGCGCAGAAGGAAAATTTTTTACGCGGTTGCGAATTGCGGGGCGTAGAAAAAGCTTTGGCAGAGAAAATATTTGAACTGCTGAGCCACTTCGCAGATTACGGATTTAACAAATCGCACTCTGCGGTCTATGGCTTGTTGGCATGGCAAACGGCATATCTCAAAGCGCATTATCCAGCGGAGTACTTAGCGGCGATGATGTCTAATGCGCCGGACGACGATAAAGTCACGGCTTACATAGAACTAGCGCGGCGCATGAAGATAAAAATTTTGCCGCCAGATATAAACGTTAGCGGGTCGAAGTTCGCGATAGACAACGGAGCAATACGCTTTGGGTTATCGGCGATAAAGACGGTCGGCGAGGTATCGGCAGAAAATATTATTCAAGAGCGCGAGCGCGGCAAGTACAAATCGCTGACTGACTTTTGCGGGCGCGTCGATTTGAAAAATTTCACGCGGCGGAGTATGGAGAATTTGATAAAGAGCGGCGCGTTCGACGGCTTGAATAAAAATCGAACGGCATTGCTTGAATCGCTTGAGACTTCCCGCGCAGAAGGCGCGAAGAAACATGCGGATTGGAAGAGCGGCGCGATTAGTCTATTCGGCGAAGAAGATTTAGTCGAAAAAACTTCCGACGCCCGCGCAGATTCGGATAAGGAGAAATGGGAATGGGAGAAAGAGACGCTCGGCTTTTACATAACGGGTCATCCACTCGACGCCTTCCGCGAGAAATTATCCGGCTTGACGGCGGTAAAAGAAATACTCGACGTGAAATATACGGGTAAGCGGGTCAAAGTCGGCGGGCTAATCACGGCAGTGCGAAGGCTAATGACAAAGCGCGGCGATTCAATGGCATTTCTCAAGCTCGAAGACTTTAGCGGAGTGGTAGACGTGACGCTGTTCCCGAAGATTTTTTATCAGACGATAAATATTGCAGTGGTTGACGAGATAGTAGTTATCGAGGGTTGCGTAGAGAAAAGTGGCGAAGTAATAGCGGAAAAAATAACCCGCGCAGAAGAATACGCGGCGGATTATTGGCTGACGATACCCGCGCAGATTGAAAATCCTGCGACACTCGACGCTTTGAAGAAAATATTTCTAGGACACGCGGGCGCAAGCCGAGTATTTCTGAAACGACGCGGCGCGTGGGAAAGACTAGGGCTAAAAATCAGCGACGATTTAGGCGCGGAACTAAGTAGCTTACTCGGCGTTGAGAATATCCGGCGATACTAAGGAGTTGTCAGGGGGCAGGAGTCAGGAGTCAGGAATCAGGAATCAGGGTGAAGGAAATGGGGCTGTATGAATACTTAAGGAAACGCGAAGGCAAATACGTATCCGACCGTAAAATAATGGCGGACTTGGGGTTGAGCAAAGGCGCGTTGTACCGCGCGAAGAAACGCTTGGAGAAAAGCGGGCGTCTCGGCTATGAAGTCGACCGGTATTATGGCACGAAGTACCGGACAGGCGGGGCACCTAGCGGGGCACCTCGTCAAAAAAGCGGGGCACCTACTATCCAACTAATAAAAGGTAATACAGCTAAAGAGAGAGAGACGCGCACGCGCACGCGCGAGGGGCAAGAGTATGAGGCGGTCGAAGGGCGCGAACTCGAAGCGGTGTTAGCGACATGGGCGAAATATCGCGGACGAGTGCTCATCGAGGAAGAGGTCGCGGAAATGGCGAGCTGGCAAGCACAACTCGGCGAAAAGCGACTGATAGAGTTGATAGCGAAGGCGTGGCGGCGTTGTACAGCAGACAGAATGAGCATGGGCTACTTCGCCGATTATTATGTGAAACCCGAATTGAACGGGGCGACAAAGCGGGGCACTCAAAGCGGGGCACCAAAAGCGGGGCACCAAAACGAGGCAAGCAAAAGCCCGACGTCACCGGTCAAAGAAAGGAGCAACGCAAATGACGGAAAGCGGCAAGAAACTATACGAGCGAAAGAAGCGGGAACTAGAGCAGGAGTACGGGCTAAGCCTGAACCCCAAACAAATACTCGAACTCCTAGCCATGAAGAAGTCGCAGCAGCATTGCGAGAATTGCGACGGCGTTCATTGCCTAAACATGAATCAGACATATTCGGAGGCAGTGGTTGAAAAGGGCGAACTGTACATAGTGGAAAAAATTTGCCCGCACGCAGTCAAGGTGAAATGGAAGGCGATAAGTCGGAAGGCGGGAATCCCTACGCGCTATGCCGATAAGACTTTCGACGACTACAAAGAGACGCGATTAAACGGCGCGGCGATAATGTACGCACTCGAACCAACCGAACGGTGGCTGTATATGCACGGAGGTTGCGGCACCGGCAAAACTTTCCTGGCAAGCCTAATCGGGAAGGAAAATCTGCGCGGGGGACGCGAAGTCATCTTCCTGGACTTTCAAAGCCTACTGGACGAACTCAAAAACAGTTTTGATGATAAGCAAGTGACGGCGGACGAGGTATTGAAAAAATACCAGACGTGCGAAGTGCTGATACTCGACGACATAGGGACAGGGTGGTTCCGAGATTGGGGCGTCAGCGTGCTACATCAACTGATAAATTACCGGTATAACGAAAACCTGCAAACAATCCTAACGAGCAATTACGACTTGGACGGTTTGAAGTGGCGACTTTCAAAGCAAGAAGAATACGCGGCGGAGCGAATAATCAGCCGACTGCGGGAAATGAGCGACGTAGTATATATGGGCGAAGGAGACAGGCGAAATGAATGAGCTGGCAAGGGAACTTCGGCAATTTTCCTGCGAAAAACCGTTGAAGATAGACGCTTTCCTCAAAAAAAAGCCCGACGGCTATGCGACGATAATCGGCTTTGGAGAACAGGCATATACCGACCAAAAAGGGAACTCGAAAGTCGGAGAAGTGTTCAAGATAAAGGAATTGGGCGGCGCACGAATATGGCCAGCGGGAACAATCCTACTTGACCAAGTGATACCGTATTTGAAAAAGAAATATGGCGGCGTGACCGAAATAGACGAGGCATTGAAGGCAAACCCGCAGTATTGGAAATTTTCGGCAGTCGAAACGACGAGCAATCGTAAACAATTCCGACCGTTGCATATCTACGAAGAAAAACCTGCGGACTTCGTCGAGGAACAAGAGGCGACGAGCAATGAAGACGATAACGAAATATGAAGTTTGCGACGCGGAGATTGCGGCAGAGGAAGAAGAATTGCCATTGCCGGTATGTCGGAATTGCGGGAAGGAATTCAAGCCGCGTTCCCGCGCTCAAGTATTCTGTTGCCGCGCGTGCTACGACGAATATAAGCCATCGCGGCGAAAGCCCGTTGAAAAGAAATACAGCGGGAAGACGCTGTCGGAGTGGGTACGCGAAGCCACCGCCTGTAATCTCGATTACGGCACTTATCGCGCCTTAATCGAACGCGGCAAGACTTACGAGGAACTCTTGGCACAAGCTCCCCTTCGACAAATACAGGTTCATCAGCATACACCACACAAGGAGCATTGACATGAACAAAAAATTTTTAGATAAAGCGCGGGCGATTCGCGAAAACTCTTAGTCGCCTTGCAAGTGATTCACCTTTCACAGGCGTATGAGAAAAACCCGACGGCAATCATGGCGGAAATCAACTGCAAAATAAAGGAGTTGATGAAATGCAACTGCCTGAAAATGTAGAAGCCGAAAAGAAATTAATTAGCGCGTTAATGCTAGAAAAAGCCGCAGAAATAATCCCTGAAGTGAGCGCGACGCTCAAGCCTGAAGAATTTTATCGGGAAGAAAACCGTTGCATTTATCGGGCAATCGTGAACTTGAATGCCAGTCAAGGCGTCGTGCCCGATGTACTAATGATAGCGGACGAATTGACGCGAACGGGCGAACTCAAAAAAGTGCGGCGAGATTACCTTTTCGCCCTAATCGATTACGAGTTCACGACAGTGCGGGTCAATAAATATGTTCAGATGATCAAGGAGAGTGCACAGCGACGGCAATTAATCCGGCTCGGCGAAGAATTAAGTTACGAGGCGGGCGAAGAGAGCAAAGACATAGCAGAAGTACTCTCGACGTTTGAAGGAAAGCTGATGAAGGCGACTTCAACGGCGGCGGAGACGTCAACGGACTTAAACGCAATCTTAGCGACGACGTTCAAAGAGGCAACGCAACGTCGCAAAACGGGCGGAGAATTGCTTGGGGTGAGTACGGGCTTACTAATGCTCGACCGCCTGACGTGCGGATTAAAGAAAACGGACTTGATAATCTTGGCGGCGCGACCGAGTATGGGCAAAACGGCATTGGCGTTGAACATAGCGTTGAACGCGGCGCGGAAAGTGCCAGTCGCAATCTTTTCACTGGAAATGAGCGCGGGGCAACTAGGACAGCGCATTTTGAGCATGACAAGCGGCGTCGCTATCTCGAAAATAGCGAATGGTAACTTCGACGACTCCGACGAAGAAGCAATGATGATAGAATTGGCGTCAATCTCGGATACGCGCAAGCACATAGAAATCGACGACGGGACAATGACAATCTCGGAACTGCGCATGCGAGCGCGGCGGCTCAAAAGGAAATTCGACGTCGGCTTAATCGTAATCGACTATATACAGCTGATAATCGGGGATAAGTCGTATAAGGGCAACCGCGTTCAGGAAGTGTCGGATATAAGTCGGCAGTTGAAGGCATTGGCGAAGGAACTCAACGTTCCAATTCTCGCACTTAGCCAACTCAATCGCGGGGCGGAGGTCAGAGCGGATAAGCGACCGCTCCTTTCAGACCTGCGCGAGAGCGGCAGTATTGAGCAAGACGCCGATATTGTGATGTTTATCTATCGCGAGGCGTACTATCGGGAAGACAGCGAGGCAAAAAATATTGCGGAGATAAACATTGCGAAGAACCGGAACGGAGCGACGGGGCGTTGCAACCTTTACTTCGACGGTTCAAAGTGCCGATTTAGGGATTTAGTTAGGGAGGCTTAAAAATGAAAGGCGAAGCAGAATTGAACGCGCTGTTGTTGCAGGCGAAACTTTACGAGCTAGGAGTCAGGGGTCAGGAGTCAGGAGTCAGGAGTCAGGAGTCAGGGGTCAGGAATCAGGGGTCAGGGGTCAGGGGTTAGCTAAAACCTAAAACCTAACACCTAACACCTAAAGCCTAACACAAGGAGAACAACATGAACTACATAAAAATTGGCAGTGCGTACTTTCAAAAGGACAGAATCAAATCGTATCACCTGCGCGAAGTTGTGGATAAAGACGGCGAAAGTCAATGGCAAGTGCGAGCTGATACGGCAATTCTTCGGCGGTTCGACAGCAAGATAAAGGCGGAAGAATATCTGGACTATGTAATAGGGATATTGGAGAAAGCCGATGAGAATTCGAAGTCTAATGGTTGAAGTCGACAAGAAGACGCGGTTTTATTTCTCGACGAACCGAAACAACAAGGGCGAAGACGTCTACGACATGCGGTTATACGTCGTGCGCAAAGAAAACGTGAGCGTGGAGACGCATTATTTTGTGGAAGAGGCACCAGCGGGCTTGATAAAACCGTTGAAGTCGTACATAGACGGACTGATAAGAGAGGGCTAACAATGACGGAGCGGGAATTGAACGAGGTACGCGAGTTACGGTCGCAAATCGGTGACTTGGAGCGGAAAATAAAGCTCATGCGCGGCGCGTTGATGAACATAGTCCCGCAGAGGAACGGCATGCCGCAAGGTCAATCCTTCGATTCTCGAATAGAAAAGCTGACGGTAGAAATCGGCGAACAGAAAGAAAAACTGCTAGAACTAAAAAAACGCCTTGAACTGGCGATTGTGAAAATCACGTCGGCAATCTGCGCGGTGGGCTTGAGTAGCAATGAAGAAGCAGTAATCTATCGCCGCTACGTCAAATGCATGCGGTTTCGAGATATCGGCTTTGAACTGAAATATTCCGACGCGCATGTCTTTTACCTTCATCGTCACGCCCTACGAAAGTTAATAGTTGAATAATATTAACGACCTATGATATAAGCTAAGCTAGCGAAATTGACAACAAGTTGAACATTGGCAAACCC
>JBGUYA010000028.1:0-8264 GCA_045118435.1 Quinella sp.
AACTGTCGGCTCGCCGCCCTCAATGACGATGACGACGCTGTTTGTTGTTCCCAAATCAATACCAAAAACTTAACACATAAAGAATAAACACCTTCCAATTTAGGGGTTAGGGGTTAGGGGTTAGGGGTTAGGGGTTAGGGGTTAGGTGTTAGGTATTAGCTAAAACCTAAAACCTAAAACCTAAAACCTAATACCTAAAACCTAATACCTATCAGCTATTATTAACAACTTGTACCATGCTGGGACGAATGACCCTGCCGCGAGCGACATAGCCGCGTTGGAATTCTGCGGCAATGGTTCCGTCCTCTTTGCTATCGTCTTTGACCATGCCAACCGCCTGGTGATAATTCGGGTCGAAAGTTTTGTTCAAAGTGTCAATCGGTTCAAGCCCGTGTTTACCCATGACGGCGACGGTCTCTTGTTTAATCATCTCGATTCCCTTGCGAAGGCTTTCAACGTCGGCATTTTCAACTGCCTCCGACGCGCGGCTGAGATTGTCCAAGAGCGGGATCAAGTCTTTCAAGAACGCCTGTTCAATTACCGCCGCGAGTTCGGATTTTTCGCGGGCAGTTCGTTTTCTGAAGTTATCGAAGTCCGCTTGCAGTCTCAAAAATCGTTCGTCCTTCGCGTTGAGTTCCGCCTTTAAATTTTCAAGCTCCGCCGCCAAGTCGGGCGTCTCTTTATCAAGTACTTCGACTTCGGGCGCAGCTTGTTTCATTTGTAAATTTATTGCTGTGCTGTCGTCGTCCTCCTCATTGTTGACGATGACTTTCTTTTCTTCCAAGTCGTTCACCTCTCTTTTATTGCAAACCTTAACACCAATTAGACAAAAAGTCAAGGGGTTTGACTAAAAAAAAATCAGCGACAGTATTTTTCCCGTCGCTGTCAATGATAATATCTGCGCCGCACTTCTTGCAGAACTTGACGCAGCTTTGAACGTTCTCGATAGTCAGATTATCAAATGCTCAATTTATTTTAGCTCAAGCAAAAATCTTTTGACCGCGTCTTGCCAATCGGGAAGGCGATTAAAACCCGCCTCGTCGAGAGATTTTTTGCTGAGCCGAGAGTTAAAAGGTCGCCGCGCAGGCGTCGGATATTCAAGCGTCGGAATGCCTTCGACTTCAACATCAAGCTCTGCCTGCTTGAAAATTTCTCGCGCGAAGTCCGCCCAAGAACAAAAGCCCTCATTGCTCGCGTGATACGTTCCAAATTTTTCCGTCGCCGCCATGTCCGCCAAGAGTTTTGCCAAGTCCGACGTGTAAGTCGGAGAGCCGATTTGATCATCGACGACGCGCAGATTTTTTTTCGTCTCGCCAAGTTTAAGCATCGTCTTGACAAAATTTTTCCCGTTAATCCCGAAGACCCAACTCACGCGTACGATAAAATGTTTTTCGAGAACTGCGCTGACGGCATCTTCGCCTAAAAGTTTGCTACGCCCGTAAACGTTGACGGGATTTTTTTCGTCGTGCACTTCGTAAGGAGTTTTGCCGTCGCCGCCGAAGACGTAATCCGTGCTGATATAAATCATCTTCGCGCCGACTTCGCGGCAAGCCTCCGCAATCCAACGAGTGCCAAAGCCGTTGACCGTCAACGCAAGCTCCGCTTCACTCTCCGCCTTGTCAACCGCCGTGTAAGCCGCGCAGTGAATCACGACATCGGGCTTTTTTTCGAGAATGAAATTTTTCGCGCCCGCCTCCGAAGTTAAATTGATTTCCTTGCGCGTCGTTCCAATAACATTTTCGCCGCGCCCTTCCAATTCCTTAACAACGTCAAAGCCGAGCTGACCCGTAATGCCCGTGACCAAAATCATTTGTATTCCTCCTTAAAATTTTTACCGATATAATCGGAAACGAACGCCGCCCTATTCTATAATTAACAAGGTGCATCGGGGGGGGGGTTGATTCGTTTTTGTATATGATTTATAATTGCTCGCGATAGTTTTATTCCCATATGCTTTGATGAACCTTCCGTTGGTTAATTTGCGCAAGCATCCATATCATTTTTGAAAAGCATATTGAGGAGATTATTATCAAACATTTCCTTTCAAAAAAGTTCCTCGTCAATGCGGGGATTTTTTTTATTGAAAATTTTTCTTGAGGTAGTCGGAAATTTTCTCGCCCATAATTTTTTTGCCTCGCAGAGCGGGATGCAAGCCGTCGGGCGTCAAAGTTTTGTCGAGATAGCCGAACTCGTCCGTCAGATTTTCTGCCACGTCGATAAAATAGGGCGTCGTCTTTATCCAGAGATTAATTTTCTCGCGAGCCTCGCGCCAATCGCCGTCGGTTATCGGAATGCCTCGCGCCTTCATAATGTCGGGGTTCATTGAAGTCAGCGTACAGAAGACGGGCGTAATCTCGTTGGCAAGGCATTTATCGCGCAACGTCTCAAGATTTTTGATAACGGCGTCGCTCTTCAAGCCCCCGCGAATGTCATTGACGCCGCCCATGATGATCAAAACTTTTGGGGCGAACGGCAAAACGTCTTTGTCGAAGCGATTAATCATCATCTCGGTTGTGTCGCCGCTCCTGCCGAGGTTTTTAATCGGCACGTCGCAATAAGTTTCCCATTGACAAGAAAGTTGACTGGCGGGAATGTAAGCCGCGCCGCCGTGAGTTATGCTGTCGCCGAGTGCCGCGAAGGTTACGGGCGTCTCGACCTTGAAAAATTTTTTCGACGACCAATCGCTGAGCGGCTTATGATTTTTATCGACAACGCGCACTTGCCAATAGTATTCGCCCGCCGTCGTGAATGCTCTTGAATCCGTCACGCGATTTAAAGCCTCCGTGTTGAAGAGTTCGCGCACAACCTGGTTTTTTGCAACGTCGACGACGCGCACTTGATAGAATTCTGTTTTCGGGAGCGGCTCCCAAGAATAAGTCGGGTAGAGTTGCATGAACGCCATTTGCTCGAACTCTGCTGTTAAAGTTGGCGGCTGAAAATTTTTCGCCTCGACCGCGCCGCCGCCAAGTAAAAGGCTCGCCGTCAACATCAGTGGCAAAATTCTTTTCAACTTCATAAAATCATCTCCAAAAATTTTCCACATGATAGCAGAAAAAATCCCTCGCCGCAAATTTCGACAAGGGATAAACTTTTCTCGGAAGATTTATTTCAGAGCGTAGCCGTTGTTATACATGGCGTCTTGTTCTTTGCGCGTCTTGTAAAGTTGCGTGGTGGTGTCAAGCGCAACGTCTTCGAGAGTGAGGAGTTGCCCCTTCTTAACGTCGCGGAGCATTTTAGCTTTCTTGTTGACAAGCCCGTAAATGACGTAGCCTTTCTTGTAAGTCTCCTCAGCCGTAGCGATTGAGCCGTAAGTTGTGTAGCCGCCGATACCGTCAATCGTTTGCCCCGCCTTGAGGTCGACTTTGGCAACAGTAATGCACTCGCTGACAGGAGCGTCAAGCGGAATGATCGTCGGCTCGCGGTCGATAACGATTTTGGCAACGGTAAGCGGCGTTTCGAGATTGCAAAGATGATACGGGCGATAGAGCGTCCAAAGCGGACCGGGTCCCATGCTGTGATATTGCATTTGATAAGCTATCTCGTCGTTGTCGGTCGCGACGGTCACGAAGACGCCGGGCGCAATCCCGTTGACATATTCAACGACGCCGTGTTTGTTCAAAATGCCGCCGTCCACTTTCAAACGGAAAAGCGTATTGAGTTCCTTAACACCTTCGGTGCCTGGTGAAGTTTTGACGCCGTGCCCGCCGATAACGTCGGGGACAAGTCCCGTCGCGTTGCTCATCGCCGTCATCTCGACCATAGTTTTTGTGCCGTCTTTGAAGGAGCAGAGCATACGCGGACTCATTTTGCGGCGCGTCGCCTCCTCAAGGACAGTGTCGGGGTTACAAGCGTAATCGATTTTATTATTCTTGCCCTTGCCCATAACTTTAACTTGAAAACCCATAGCTTTGGCGAAGCAGTAAATTTCCATGACCGCGCCGGGTTCGTCGCCCGCCGAGCCAGTGTAGATGACGCCGTTTTTGTCGCCGAGTTTTTTTAGCCAAGAGCCGATAACAACATCAGTCTCAACGTCCATCATGACGACGTGTTTTTTATTGTTGAGGGCGTCGGTTGCAATGCGAACGCCGATTTCGGGGACGCCCGTCACGTCGATTGCGCACTCAACAAGATTTGCATGAGAAATTAAATCGGCGTTCTCGGTCGCAACGTACTTGCCCATTTCCATAAACTTGTTGGCGTCTTCGAGCGAGTTGGTTTTGGCAATGTCCTCGTCACCAATGCCGGCGTAGTGGAAAGCGTTAATGACGTTCTCGATTTTGATGTCGGCGACGATTGCGGGCATAATGCCTTTCATGCCGACCATTTGGCTGACCATACCGCGCCCCATTTGACCCGCGCCGACAAGTCCCGTGCGAATGATTTTGCCTTCGGCTTCGCGTTGCGCGAGTTTTTTATCCATGTTCAACATAGTTAATCGTCTCCTCTCTTGGTGAGGGGTCAGGAAGCAGGAGTCAGGGGTCAGGGTTTTTCACTGATTCCCGATTCCTGACTCCAGACCCCTCAATAAATTTCGATTGTGTTTTCGACTTGAATATCCGACTTCAAAAGCGGCTCGTCGCCCTCAAGCATTATGCAGCCCGGACGTTCGGGAACGTTGCCGCCTTTAAAACTCAATGTGCAGTGTCCAAGAGTGCGCAACGTAATTTTAGCCTCGTCGCCCACTGCCGTTATCGTGAAAACTTTTTCGCTGATAATCACAATGTCGCCGGGCACGGGCATTGCCAAGAGTTCTTCCTTCGTGTGGAGCACAGAAACTTCCGCGAGTTCGGGCGGCGCGTTGGCGTTAAAGATAATTATAAAATTCGCTTCGGGGTCTTCAAGAAAATCAAGTGCCGCGTCGCCCCAGCCCGTGATTACCGTATGATATTTCATGACAAAGCCTCCTCAGCTGTAAAGCCCGATACTGAAAACGTAAGCGATAAGGACGGCGATTGGTCCGGTGATGACGCGGGAATAAAGAATTGCGGGAACGCCGAGTTCAATCGTCTCCGGCTCAGCCTCGCCCAAACTCATGCCGACAGGGATAAAGTCACAGCCGACTTGCGCGTCAATGGCGAACAGCGCGGGCAATGCATACTGCGGCGGAATGTTGCCAAGTCCGATTTGAACGCCGAGCAAAGTTCCGACAACCTGCGCGATAACTGCGCCAGGTCCGAGTACAGGCGAGATAAAAGGGATTGCGCAAATGAACGAGACAATCAACATGCCCGGCAACGTCGAGGCAATCGGGCTGATTGTGTTGGCGATAACGTCGCCCGCGCCCGACGCGCTGATTATGCCGAGAATCATTGACACGAACGCCATAAACGGCAAAATCGTTTTAATCGTAATGTCAATCGTCTCGCGCCCCGCCGCATAGAATTTGTTGACGACGCCGCCGATTGCGATACCGATTCGCGTCGCAAGATTTTTCGGCTTGCCCGCGTTCATCTTGGCGACTTCTTCTTTAGCCTGTGCCTTAGTTTTGGGAGCACTCGTCGGATTTGTCGGCGTGCCCGCCTTTGAAACTGCGCCCGCGTCGGCAATGGTTATGCAACTTTCATCAACTGCAGAAACGTAAATATCTTCCGTGATAAATTTTGCTAGCGGACCCGTTTGACCGACGGGCAAAACATTTACCGTAAAAATCCTTTTCTTGGGATAGACGCCGCAACGAGCCGTTCCGCCGCAGTCGACAACCGCAACGAGGATTTCATTATCGGGAACGCCCGTTGAAAAGCCGTCGATTGCCGGACAACCCGTAAGCTCCGCAATCTTCGCCGCAATGGGATGAATGCCGCCGCCCGTCACGCTCACAACTTTATTTCTTGTCTCAGTCGGCACCAAAGTCAAAGGACCGCCAAAGCCGCCCTTGCCCGCCTTAATCGTAACTGATTGATAGGCCATATTACCGCCTCCTTATTTGTTGCTCATGTGAGCATAAATTCTGTCGGTGACAATGCCGCGAATCAAAATCACGATAACGCCGACGATAAAATATCTGACCGCCAAATCGCCGAGCGGCAAACCAAGTTGCGTAATGCCCGCCGCAATTCCCATGTAAACAAAAAGTTCGCCGCCGTTGGCGTGCGGGAAAAGTCCGGTGACGGGGTGAACAAAGCTGACTGCCGCGTCGTAGAAAGCCGCCTTGTGCTTTTCCTCGACAAAACGCCCGAACGTATAAGCCATAGGATTACAAAGAAAAATGACTGCAAGCACAGGTAAAATTGTATAGCGCGTTATTGTGTACTTCGTGGCGAACTCGGCAATGCCGTTAACTCTGTCCTCGCCGATAAGTTTGATGAGCGAGTTGACCGCCGTCATCATGATAACGACTAGCGGAATAATCCCCGTGACCCAAGCAACAAATGTCTCGGAGCCGGCGCGGAATAAATCCATAAAACCGTTTGCTACTGTTGCAATGGCTTCCATTGGAATGCCTCCTTTAAATGTTTATAAACCATTTCCGAGTAGCAAGCATAACATAAAAAAATATTTTTTCAACCTTCCGTCACTCGCCGATAATGACGACCTTGCATTTGCGCGGGCGCGGGCGCGTTCTGTCGAAGTCAACAAAATAAATGTAGCCCGTCGTGCCGACGCCGAGTTTGCCGTTGTCAACTTCAAACGTCTCACTCGAACCGAGAATGCTCGCCTTCAAGTGCGCGTCGCCGTTGAAAAGTGCTGTCCTGTCTCCGCCGGGCAAATAAGCCTCAGCGTCCGCCCAAGACTCAACGGCTTTATAATGTTCTTCGCCGGGATAATTGTATTGCTCTTTGGTCAAGTGGTCGGGAATGATTTTTTTCAACGCGTTGTTCAAATCGAGTTGCAAAGACTCCATGCCGTTAGCTTCTATGTCGTGCGCGAACTCCTCAAAGAAAACCGCGCAGGTTGTGTGCGGCGAAATCACCGTACAAATCCCGTTCTTGACGCCGCTGTTTTCAATCGACGCGCGAACTTGGGGCGTAATGTTGATAAAAGTCGGCTCGCCGCCCGTCGACTGCAAGTTAATCGTTTCCTTGTAAACCGTCATAATTTATCGCTCCTTGTAAGCCTTAACGATAGCCGCCGCCATTTCCGCAATGCGAACTGCGGGGTCGGGAGCCTTCAAAATTCCGCTGGTTGCGCCCGTGCCGTCGGCTCCGAGTTTGATAACGCGATAACAATCCTCCGCCGTTGTCACGCCCGACGCAATCATAATCGACACGTCGGGATTGATTTTTGAAATGCGCCGACAAACTTCAAGCGTATAGCTGTCGTCGGCAGTCTTGCCCGTACCGATTAAATCTGTTGGCTCGCAAAGCAAAATGTCGGGAGCAAACTCGGCGACCGCTTGACCTTCCGCAACCGAGTCCGCGCAGGCTATTGTTATAATGTCGAGTTCCTTCGCGCGTTGAATCGTCTTGGAAATTTCGGCGAGCGTCATGGGATTTTCCGCGTGATTGAGGAAAGTTGCGCCCGCGCCCGCCGCCTTGAGTGATTCGGGTAGAATATGACCCATGCCGCGACCGGGCTTGAGCGACTCCATATGTTGCGCCGTCACGATTATATTTTTTGTATTCGCTTTAATCAATCGGATGTCGGCGAATGGGCAAGTAAAAAAAATTGTCAAGCCGAATTTTTCTGCGGCGTCGTCGGCGGCTCTCGCTAACGCCAAAGATTTTTCGCCATAAAGATAAGACTTCGGATTGACGACCAGGAACGGGATAAAATTTTTCTTCATGCTGTAACCTCCTTTGCTTTGTGAAAAATTTAAATCAAGTTCGCCGCGAAGTCAACCGAGCCGAGCGGTTTCTTTTTATTTTCATGCGGCTTTATGTTGACAAATTATTTGGGAGAAATATAATTTTACAATGGAAGGGAAGTTGGGTTGAATTTTTGAAAGGAGAAATTTTTTGAAGGAGGGCTTGAATCACTTCGACGCGGCGTGCAAAACTGTTATGGTTAACGTCAGCAAAAAATTTTTACGGAACGAATCGCCGTTGCAAGTGGGAAAATTTTTTTCGGCGTCGAAATTTATTCGACGATTGAGTCAGGCAACGTCGGGAAGAGCGACGTGCTCGGCGTCGCGAGAATCGCGGGAATCATGGCGGCGAAAAAAACTGCAGAAATTATTCCACTATGTCATTTCTTGTCGCTAAGTCATTGCGCCTTGAACTTTGAACTGTTGCCAACTAAATCCGCCGTTAAGGTCACGGCAACAGTCAAAAAAACTTGGGCGACGGGCGTCGAAATGGAAGCTCTTCAGTGCAAAACCGTAGATA
>JBGUYA010000029.1:0-3677 GCA_045118435.1 Quinella sp.
GGCAAGCGGCACCAACTTAACATCGTCGGAGCGACCAAAATTATAGCAGGGAGAATAAACCAGATACTTGACGCCAAGCTCACAGAAATATTTTGTTACGTCCAATAATTTCTCGGCGGACTCATTTGTAATCGTGCTTCTGACAGTGAAGACATAATCGTTCTTCAAAAGGTAACGTATGGTGTCTTCAACCTCCGCCGAACTGCCGCGCCCGTCGGCAAAGGGACGATTTTTATTTTGAATTTCGGGCGAGCCGTCACAGGAAATCGCCGCGCTGTCGATATTCTGAATTATCCAGTCAAGTTTGGAATATTTGTCGTCGGTTATCGCGCCGTTCGTTATCAAGGTCGAGCGATAAAGTTTCTTGGTTGCGCGGGCATACTCATGCAATTCCTTAATCAAGTCGAAGTGAATCAAAGGTTCGCCGCCGCCGTGAAAATCCAAAATCAACCGGTCGCATTTTTCGGCGATAAAATCAATCAGCGTCTTGGCTTTGTTCGCAGAAACGACGTTATGAACTTCGCCGGAACTCGCGTAGCAATAAACGCATCTCAAATTGCAATCGGAAGACAAATATATCACGGCTTTTGCCAGACGCTTCCTTTCTGAAACAGGCAAATTTATTTCGGGTCGACGCCGCGTCTCTATCTCGGCAAGTCTTTCCTCTAAATCCGCCTCGCTGTTCGGAAAATATATTCCCGACTCATGCAAAATCGCGTAACCTTTTTTGAGTTTGACGGCAACAGGTTTTCTGTTCAATTTAATTCCTCCCGCAAAAAAAGCCACAAGCCAAACGAATTCAACTTGCGACCTTTTTGATTGTCCTTGCAAAAAAAATCTTACTTAATCATGTCAAACAGCGTGACGGTTTTGAAAATCGGCATTTTATCTATGCCGTATTCGCAACAATTATCTTCGTCGCCGCACGCATCCGGACATCTCGAATCAAGAGCGTCCACAGTCAAAAGTTCTTCCTTTTCAACAATCTTTACCATGATAAATACCTCCCTTGAGTTTAAAACCAAACCTTAATTCCAGCCTTATTATAATTGTTTTTTTTTTCTGTCAATAGCGCAAGGAAATTTTTCGTGACCTGCGCGAGTTGTGGAAATTTTTTTTTGTGTGTTGTAGAATAGCGGAAAAATTTTTTGGAGCAAACGAAATGCAAACGGATATAACAGACAAGGTTAAAAATATTATACGATTCGGCATGGCGGCGATAATTTTGTTGGCGTCGCTAATCGGTTATGCCGAGTACAAGTATTGGCACAAGGACGAAACGATTATAATTGACGACGCGAAAGTTGCGGGCACAATGGTTTCAGTGCGCGTCTTGACAAATGGCAAGGTTAAAGAGCTTTTGTTTGAGGACGGCGCGGAAGTTAAAGCCGGTAACGTGATTGCGCGTCTCGAAGTCGCGATAACGCCAGAAGAAATTCAACAGCTCGAAGAAACGGTTCAAGTTGCCCGCGACAACTACGCGACGCTTCAACAAGGGCAATGGGTCAAAGTTCCGGTTCAGCGCGAACGAGTGACTTATCCGCCTGCGCCGCCACCGACAGTCAGCTATTCGGGATCGTCAGCAAATTTGGCGAAGTTGGAAGAACGAGCCAATCGCATGGCGGAGCTTTTCGATATGGGAGCCGTTAGCGCAGTTCAAAGAGACGCCGCCCGTGCCGCCTATGAAAGTGCGCTTGCCGAGTCGCGGACGGCAACTTACGAATATTCCGCCGCGCCCGCGCCGATTATCGAGTACTACACGGAGTACGTTGATGAGTTTGTTGCCACGCCGCAAGAAGTTTTGGACGGAGCCGCGCAGGCGATTAAACAAGCCGAACTCTCTTTGAACGTTGCAAGGCAAGAGGCTCGCGAGACTGATGTTATCGCGCCCGTGAGCGGAGCGATTTATTACGGCGTCGAAGTTGAGCAGGAACTTGTTGCGGGCGACAGCGTTTCAAGAATCGGCGACAGTCGCGAGCTTTGGATTGAGGCGGAAGTCACGGAGGAGATCTTTGATAAAATTCTGCTCGGCAAACTCGTTAGCTGTTCGCTTGACGGCAGGGAACTTTTCGGCACTGTCATTGAGAAAATTAAACCGACTCCCGCACAAGTCGAAGAAGTTCCGCCGCCCGTCGAACTTCCCGAAATTCCCACGTCGGAAAATGCGCCCGCGCCTTTGGTAATTAGGAATGAGGAATTAGGAATTAGTAATGAAGAAGATTCGGCGACTGCGGAAAAAATTCGCGAGATAATTAATTCGGTCAAAGAAAATCCTCAAGCCGTCGAGGCGGAAACGGAAATTCTTAACAGCCCCGCGCAGTCCGAAGAGAAAATCCGCGCGATTATAAATTCCTTCAAGGAAAATCCTCAAGCCAAGCCCAACGACAAATTCATCATAAAAATTTCCTTGCCCGCCGAGCGCGACTTCGAGTGCCGCCCCAATAGCCGCGTCACCGTCAAAATTAAAATCTGAACTTTGCAGGAAAACTTTCGCCTCGCAACGAATTATGCGGGGCATTTTGTTTTAGGAGGTTTATCATGCAGTACGCGACTTACTCCGAAAAATTTTCGACGTGGGAGCTTCGGCTCCCGTGACTTTGCTTTAATCAATCTCACTCGAAATATTTTTACGGAGGTTTCAAAATGAACTACGCAACTTATCTTAAAAAATATCCTTCGGAAGACGGACGCTTTGGGAAATTCGGCGGCGCGTATCTTCCGCCGCAACTCGTGCCCGCAATGGAGGAGATCACGCAGGCTTACTTGACGATTTGCCACTCGTCGCAATTTATCAACGAACTGCGCCGCATTCGCCGCGAGTTTCAAGGTCGCCCCACGCCCGTTTATCACTGCGAAAAGCTCAGCCGCAAGCTCGGCAACTGCCAAATTTATCTCAAGCGCGAGGACTTGAATCACACGGGAGCGCACAAGCTCAATCACTGCATGGGCGAAGGGCTTTTGGCAAAGTTTATGGGCAAGCACCGCATTATCGCCGAGACGGGCGCGGGGCAACACGGCGTCGCGCTTGCAACTGCCGCCGCTTTCTTCGGGCTTGACTGCACGATTTACATGGGCGAAGTCGACATTGCCAAGCAAGCTCCAAACGTCGCCCGAATGAAAGTTCTCGGCGCAAAAGTCGTTTCTGTCTCGACGGGGCTTAAAACTTTAAAAGAAGCTGTCGACGCCGCCTTTGAAGACTATTTGCAAAACTACAAGGACACGATTTATTGTATCGGCTCGGCGGTCGGTCCGCACCCCTTCCCAATGATGGTTCGCGATTTTCAAATGGTCGTCGGCGAAGAGGCTCGCGAGCAGTTCAAAGACATGACGGGTTTCCTGCCCGATGTCGTGACGGCTTGTGTGGGCGGCGGCTCCAACTCGATTGGTTTCTTCCTGCCCTTTATCAATGATCCTGTCGAGATTGTCGGCGTCGAGCCTTTGGGACGCGGAGAGAAATTGGGTGACCATGCCGCGTCGATGAGCTACGGCACCGAAGGCGTCATGCACGGCTTTGATTCGATTATGCTTAAAAATGCTGACGGCGAGCCTGCGCCTGTCTATTCGATTGCGAGCGGTTTGGATTATCCGAGCGTCGGTCCCGAACATGCTTTTCTGCGCGAGATTGGGCGCGTGAAGTACGACGTTGCCACCGACCTTGAGGCGGTCGACGCCTTCTT
>JBGUYA010000030.1:0-5154 GCA_045118435.1 Quinella sp.
TAGCTCAGTCGGTAGAGCACCTGACTTTTAATCAGGGTGTCCCGGATTCGAGTTCCGGGCGGATCACCATCAACTGGCGCCATCGTCAAGAGGTTAAGACACCGCCCTTTCACGGCGGGTTCGTGGGTTCGAATCCCGCTGGCGTCACCAAGCGGCCCGGTAGTTTAGTTGGTTAGAATGCCGCCCTGTCACGGCGGAGGTCGTCGGTTCAAGTCCGATCCGGGTCGCCACTTTTATTTAATTCGCAATGCGTAATTGAAACCACAATCATTACGCATTATGAATTACGAATTACGCATTATCGCAAGCCTCGGTAGCTCAGTTGGTAGAGCAGGGGACTGAAAATCCCCGTGTCAGTGGTTCGATTCCGCTCTGAGGCACCATAAATGAAAATTCAAAAGCCCGCTTTAATCGGCGGGCTTTTTCGCGTCACTCATATTTTTTGTCGCGCATAAGGAAAAATCCAATCACGCCGTCAATCGCAACCAATGCCATGATATTTACATTAAAAAATAAATTCGCCACGAACGTCCCGATGATTATCACAATCGGCAGGAGCAACTTCTTTGAAAATTGTTTCTTGAGTAAGTCAATCGCCACGTTGAGCAAAAGAGCCGTCGCGCCGCATTGCATGCCCTTCAAGATGAGCTGAACATATTCGTTGTCGGCGATGAGGTCGTAAAACGTTGCGACGATTGTAATTATGATAAGCGGCGGCAAAACCGTTGCGAACATGCCCGTTAACGCGCCCAACACGCCCGCCATGCGATAGCCGAGCATGATTGCCGTGTTCACCGCCATGACGCCCGGCGTCGACTGCGCGATTGCTACCATGTTCAAAGTCTCCTCGTCGCTTATCCAATGATACTCGTCAACGTACTTTGCTTTGAGCAACGGGATTATGACGTAGCCGCCGCCGACCGTGAACATGCTGACAATAAACGTCGACTTGAACAACAACCGGTAAAAATTTTTATCCGCTTTAACCAAAATAAAATCCTTTCCAAAATCATTATTACAAAGAAAACTTGCGGTTAGCTCAAACCCGGCGCACATGGACGTGCGCCGCGCCGCGTTTGAAACGTGATGTTTCAAGCGGCGTCTTAAGCGTCTTTCTTTGCATACTTTCTTTGACGCCGACAAAGAAAGTATGAAAAAACATTCATACAAGCAAAGTCTCCAAGCCGATTTTCTTCACGACCTGCGCGGGGTTGCCGAACGCCATAACATTTGCGGGAATGTCTTTCGTGACAAGAGACTTCGCGCCGATAACCGAACCGCTCCCAATCTTCACGCCCGGCAAAATTGTCACGTCGCCGCCAATCCAAACGTCGTCGCCAATCTCAATCGGCTTGGCAATCTCCAAACCCTCCGCCCGTTTAACAATGTCGAGCGGGTGAATCGCCGTGTAAAAGTTGCAGTTCGGTCCGACGAAAACTTTCCTGCCGAGCTTAATCGCCGCGCAGTCCATGAGATAGCAGTTGTGATTCAAAAAAGTGCCCGCGCCGAGAAAAACGTTGTAGCCGTAATCGACCATGAACGGCGATAAAATCTCCACAGCCGCCGCGTCGACGTTCGGCAAAATCTCGCGCAAAATTTTCTGCCGCCGCGTCAAATCGTGTAAGCGCGTCGCGTTCAACTCCAAGCACAAATCTTTGACGAACGCCCGCTCCTCTATCAACTTCGGGTCAAAGTTCGCGTTGTACCACTGCCCCGCCAACATTTTTTCTTTCTCCGTCAAAAAACTCACCCTCCAAAAATTTTTCTACATTATAACCAATCGGCTTGACGAATTAAACCTCCGCGCTTAAAATTTTTGGCGAAGGAGGAATTTTTTTATGGCGACTTATGTGCCGCGCGTCATGATTTGCGGAGACGTCGAGGCGTTCAAAAAAATAATCGGCTCAAAGCCAGTCGAAGTCGTCGGGCAAGTCAACTTCGAGGACGCAAAAAATTTCAACGACGCGGCGGATTATTTAATCTTCACCGACCTTTTGGAGCACAGAGAATATGTAGACCAAACCGTATACAATCCGCAAGTCATGTCGGCGACCGCCTTTGCCAAGAAAATTCATGACGGGTTCGTTTCGATAAGAACTATCGCGCTCCTTAATGAATTGCTTAATCAAAAAAAGTTCGGGCGCGTGCTCGACTTCGACGCTTACCTTGCAAAGAGCGATTTCAATACTCGCGGCGACGTTAAGGCGATGATTGATTGCATTGGCGAAAATTTTTTCCCTGTTATGGAAAATGTTTATGACAAAATTTATCGGACGCTCGACGAGTGCAAGTTTCATATCTTCGACGCGATTATCTTTAGTCGCGAACGTTCGCCCGAAGAATTTATTGACGCGCTGATTCAGACGAGCGACCTTGCTGATAAGATTTTGCTGTTCGTCAGAAAAAATTCCGCGCTTGAGACATGGCTTGAAGTCAATCAAAATCTTTTCGCGCAGGTTGAAAGTTTCGCGATTGACGGCGGCGCATGGTGTTTGCTGAAAAAAGTTGTGCCTCCCGCCGATGTCGGAGTTTACGTCGTGACACACAAGGACGTTAAACTTTCCAAGCTCCCGCCGTGCTACAAGGTTATTCACGCAGGACACGCGATGGCTAAAAATGAATTCGGCTATCTCGGAGACGACACGGGCGACAATATCAGTCGCCTCAATCCTTTTCTCGACGAAGTTACCGCGCTTTACTGGATTTGGAAGAATACGAATCACACACACGCGGGCTTTGTCCACTACCGCAGATTTTTAACGAGCAACACGCGGCTTAAGGAGTTTCGCCCCGGCGAACACGTCTTCAGTGCGAAAAATATCTTGTCCGAGTCAGAGATACTAAAGATTTTGAGCGAGTATGATATTATCGTCAACGTCGAGCGCGTTTGCGACCGCACGCAGTTTGAAATGATGATTTACTCGACGGGGCAACCCGATCTTGTTCGTTTCTCCGAAAAAATTGTTCGCAAGCACTTGACCAAGAATCAACCCGATTATCTCGACGCTTACGACGCGGTTATCAACGGCTTTGTCTTTTTCCTCTACGGAATTCACATTACGCGCCGAAATATTTTTAATGAGTATTGCAAGTGGCTGTTCTCGTTTATGATTGACGCGACAAAAGAATTGAGCCGCGTTGTGATAACCGATGGCAAGACGCTCGGCGAAATGGAGCACGTTTATTCGCGCATGATGTCTTTCTTCGCCGAGAGAATGCTCACGGTTTGGCTCAAGAAAAATCATCTCAAGATAAAGACGTTACCAATAATGTATCGCGACGACGTTTAGCCCCCCTTTTTGCCAAAAAGTGGGAACGCAAAACCGGCTGTCTCTGCGGCGAATCCTCATGCTGATTCGGCTAATCAATTCAATTTGTATTTGAAAAACTTTTTCTTTGCTACGCCCAAAGAAAAAGTTACAAAAAGAAAGGGCGTCAGACCCGCTTATTTTGCATCCAGCAAAATAGCGCGGGCGGGCGCACGTCCTGTGCGCCCGGGTTTCGACGCCCCGCTACTCTTTAAGAAAGTTTAAGGATATTTTATGTTGCAAGATATAATGCTCGGACAATTCTTTCCGGGACAATCGATAATTCACAGGCTCGACCCGCGCACAAAAATAATTTTGCTATTCGCGCTCATGATTTTAATTTTCACGGCGGAAGGTTGGGCGGCTTATCTCGTGCTAACAACTTTGATGGCGGGATTAATTTTTTTGTCGCAAGTGCCGCCACTCACAGTTTTAAAATCGGTCAAGCCGCTCGCGTGGATAATTTTGTTCACGTTGCTGATTCACTTCGTCAGCCACGACGGAGAAGTATTGGCGAAATTCTACGTCTTCAAAGTGACGCGTGAAGGAATAATTTACGGCGTAATGATAAGCTTGAGGCTGATTTTGTTGATAGTTTTGTCAAGCTTGCTGACGTTCACGACTTCGCCGCTTAAATTGACCGACGCGACCGAAAAATTATTGTCGCCGCTGTCGAAAGTCGGCGTGCCCGCGCATGAACTCGCAATGATGATGACAATCGCAATCCGATTCGTGCCGACGCTACTTGAGGAGACGGATAAAATAATCAAAGCGCAAAAATCGCGCGGGCTTGACTTCGATTCGGGCGGAATAGTTAAAAGGCTTCGCGCAATGGTTCCGATTTTAGTTCCGCTGTTCCTGTCGAGTTTCAGACGCGCGGAGGATTTGGCAATGGCAATGGAGGCGCGTTGTTATCGCGGCGGCGAAGGACGAACTCACATGAAACAACTTCGCCTAAAGACTTTGGACTTCTGCGCGGCGGCATTTGTGATTTTAATCTGCGCGGCAGTCGTCATCTTGAATCAGATAAAAATTTAAGATAAAATAGGCGAGTCAAAGGAGGCATTTCTATGGACATTGACATTAGCAAAGTTAAATTCAACGCGCACGGGCTTGTTCCCGCGATTGTGCAGGAGGAAAGCGGGCAAGTGCTCATGCTCGCCTACATGAACGAAGAATCTTTGAAGAAAACGATTGAGACGGGCTACACTTGGTTTTACAGCCGCTCGCGTCAAAAACTTTGGCAGAAGGGCGAGACAAGCGGCAACGTTCAGCAGGTCAAAGCCCTTTACTATGACTGCGACGGCGACGCGCTTTTGGTCAAAGTTCATCAAACGGGCGTGGCGTGTCACACCGGAACTTATTCCTGCTTTAGCGGGCGCAGACTCGACGAGAATAAAAATCTTCCCGCCGTCGTCGAACAGCCGCCCGAAGATTTGTCGCTTGTCCTGTACGAGTTGTATTCCGTCATCAAAGACCGCCAGCGTCACCCAGTCGAAGGCTCTTACACCAATTATCTTTTCAACATGGGGCACGATAAAATTCTTAAAAAGGTCGGCGAAGAGGCGGTCGAGACAATCATTGCGTCGAAAAATAACAACGTCGAGCAGATTTTGTACGAAATGGGCGACTTGTGGTATCACTGCTTGGTTTTGTTGGCGTGGCATGGCATTAAGCCTGAAGATCTTTTCGAGGAGCTTGTAAATCGTCGCAAGGGCGGCAACTATCACAAGTTCACCGGCAAGACGGGCGAACGACCCAAAGATTAATGCGCAATGCGTAATTCGTAATGAATTGAGAATTGTAAATGAAAAAATTTTTTCTGATTGTGCTGATTGTAATCGGG
>JBGUYA010000031.1:0-68677 GCA_045118435.1 Quinella sp.
ATGCTATGCAAGCCGCCGCCTCAGACGCACTGTCAAACGCTCCGACCGTTATAAACGTCTGTGTTGCGCCGACAAGCGGCGAGCCGACAAGCGGCGAGCCGACAAGCGGCGTACTAACCACTTCGCCTAACGCTCCCGAACCATTAGAATCAGGAACAAACACTTTAAATTTCTCCAAACTCTCATGATAAGTCACATAATCACGGCGAACCCATTTAAAAACTCGCTCGTTATTTTTTCGCCCGTAAAGTTGAATGTATTCGTGTCCGTCGGTTGGTTTTTCATCAAAAAATATTTCAGGCATTAAATCAAAAACATTTGATGACATCTGATATTGATTGCCTTTACTAAATTTTTTTATGGCGTCGGGAAAATCTTCGTGAGCTTTTGGCGTTAAGCTGTAAGCTGTGCGCGAATACATAATTTCGGTTAGTGGACGGAAGTTTTTATTGTCGTGGACAACCTTTTTATGAGTAGAAATAAGCTCTTCAAACGGAATGAAAAGTTTAATCGGCTCGAAGGTTTGATTCTTATCGTAAAAAGTAATTGCAATGCCGCCCTTAATATCGGAGTTCGGGAAAAGAGGTTTTATTTCGCCGTCAAGTTCGTATTCCCAGCTTTTCATAAAGTGTTTAATAATCTTGACGTGAATATTTTGAAGAAATTCTTCTGCGAAATCGCCCGGCGTTGCGCCAGCATTGAAAAGAAATCGCGCAGGGTGAATCAAGCTTGCTTTTTTGGTAAGTTTTTCGTTGTAAGCGATCTTAATGAACTCGTGATAAATCGGCGCGGCAAAATTTTTATTATCACCGCTACCCGTAACTTGATAAGGCGGGTTGCCGACAACGGCGTCGAAAAACATTTTATCGGCTCCTTTATTCCAAAATTTTTTACTCGTGACGCGCTTAAGGAATTGTTCGGATTTATTTTTAAGCTGATTAATGAGATCGTCGAAACAATGAGCATTGACGGCGGCATTTCGATAACCGACAAGCGTTCTGCGCGTAATCGCCTTAGCCATCGGCGTTTTGCAAATGACAAAAACATTTTCGGCGACAATTTCATCCCAAATCTTTATCAGAAATTTGGGCTTGAAATTTTCTTCGTCGAAGTTGCCGAGCCGCCCCCGATAAATTTTATAAGCAACATAAAGCGGATACAAGCCCGTTTTGGAATTAATCTCAAGGATTTTCTTATCGGCAGTGAAAAAATTTTCGTCGAAAGCAGAATCAATATGGAGCTTGACGACATTATAAGGCGTGAGGACGGTCTCTTTATCGGGATTTTTGAACGTGGCGAACAGTTCGGCGATTTTCTTAACGCGGTCGGTCGGCTTGAGTCGGTCGGCGAGCAAAGCGCGTTCGCGGACAATTTTTCCGGCGCTAATAAAATTTTCGGGGTCGTAGTAGGGGATAAAGAGCTTGAACTTATCGCGGGTGACGCCGCTCGGCATAAATTCAGCCCAACTTGCGTCGTCAACAATATTCGGGTCGAGGAACATCTCAATCGTAAAATTTTCATTAACGGGAACAGCCGCGCCGTAAATCAAAAGCGGCATACGAATTGACAGCCCGCGCAGAATCAAAACGGCATTGCGTTTAACGGCGGCTTTACGAGCGTTTTCTTTTTCTTCGGGCGTTTGCGGCTTGCGAGTTTTCCGAGTATCTTCGCCGTCGCGTTCTTCATTGGTTAAGCCCTGTTCATTGACGATAATATCCTTTGCTTTTTTATTTTTGGACACGCCGATAATTTTCTTAAGGTCGTCGAATTTTTCCAAGTCAAGGTTGCTGAGGTCGCGGAGAGTATCGTTATAAAGGTTGGTATCATCAAAGCCGTTACGAACAATGCGTTCGGCTTGAGCGCGTTTAATGCGGTGTAAAAGTTTTTTGGCGTCGAGAGTTTTCATCTCGGAGCCTTCGACGGCGATAACGGGGCAAAAGTTCAGGAGTTCGCCCAAATGTTTTCGGTCGGCGTCGGTGGTTTTACCTGCGCGGGTTGAAACTTTGACGAATTCGGCAACGACTTTAAGTGTACGGTCGGGCGCGAAGTCGAAAACGTAGCAATTCCTTTTTGAGACGCCGTATTTATTGCAAGGGCTTTGAACGCGGAAAATAGTTTGCAGATAACTTGCGGCAGAAGTGGAATAGGAGCCTGCAAGCATGAAAACCGCCGTCCATTCTGGAACTGTAACGCCCGTCGTAAGCTTGCCGCAGGAAAGAGTTATGGTGTAGTTGTAATTATCGATAGCGTTTTGAACTTTTTCTAGCGCGTCGCCGGGTTCATCATCTGAATCGCCGTTGCCCGCAACATTGACTATTTCAAAGCCGCCAAAAACTTTGTGAGCCTTCAAAAGTTTGCTTAAAGCTTTACCTTCCTTGACGCCGGGAATAATCCAAAGAGTATGCTTAAACATTTCGCGATAATCTGCGCGGCTGAAAGGATAATTATTGGCGTCGGGCTTGACGAGCAGATTGAGGAAACTTTTAATATCGGATTCGTGAACGAAACGTTCATCATCTGTTTTGAAAAACTCTTTAAAGCTGAACGAAATATCTTCCGTGTCGACAAAAGATTTATGGAGCATTTCGCCGAGATTGTAAGTAAAAATATTCATCTGCGGGAGTTCGTCATAAGGGTTGGAGTCGAGATTATTTTTAATCCAAGCGGTTTTTGCTTGCTGTTCCATGACGTAATCCCAAGTGTAGACGTTATCATCATAGTCGTTGAGAATATTAAAGGGTGTGCCGCTCAGTGCAAGGAATTTGGTCTTTTTCTTGACGAGAGCTTTAATAACTTTATCACCGAGAGCGGTTTGGGTGCCTTCGTGCGCCTCATCGACAATAACGAAGTCCCATTGCGTTTTAAAGACAGCGGAATTTTTATCGAACTTGCCGCCGACGGTTTGCGAGCCGCGCAGGTCTTGAAGTGAGGCGAAGTAGACGAAATTATTTTTGACGCCCGCAATGTCGTCGTCTTTGGTGAGGCAGATATAATCGGAGCCGCCGAAAATTTTATCGAAGTCCTTAAACCAGCCGTCTTTGACAACGGGGCGATGCGTAATGATAATCGTCTTGGCGAAGTTCATTTCCTTAATGACTGCGAGCGCACAGAGGGTTTTTCCGAAACGCATTTTGGCATTCCAGAGAAATTTGTTATCGGCTTTAAAGTGGGCAACGGTTTTTTTTACGGCATCTTCCTGTTCGGGTCGCAAAATAATTTCTTCACGGAAAGTTTCGCTTTGCAAGCCCTCGATATATCTTTTTCCCTGCTTGACGGCTTGAATAGCTTTAATTGCGGTTGCGAGGTCGACGCGGAACCATTCGCGGGCATTGGTACCTTTAATTTTTGTTCGGAACTTTTTAAGCAAGCTATGAACGCGATAATCTCTGAACGAATTATTTTCCTTGTCGATTGCAAGCTCGGTGTGCAAAAGTTTAGGAGCAATGCCCGTCGTATTGGTATATTCTCTGATTCGTTTAAGTGCGGCTTGATTTAGTTCCCTGCAATTCGGCGGCAAATTTTTTTCAGCAGTCGTGATTGTGGTATCGCCGATTTTCAAAAGTCCGTTATGGGTATCGGCGGCGGTTCCGAAAACGTAAATCAATCGGAGCCGAGAAACTTCATAGCTCATAGTCGCGCTCCTTTCGTCAGGGTTATGAATTCTTCAACTTTTCCCGTGCGCCAATCCTTGATTCTGCAGTTCGCGCCGCCGAAGAGATTCGCGCTTTCCATGAACGGCGGCGAGCCGGTCAAGCCGTCCATTTGCCAGAGGTTCCAAGAGATAATTTCTGCGACTTCAAATAAAAAATCTTCGCGCGGCTCGCGAGAAAATTTTTCGCTGTAATAATCTTTGACGGTCTCGAAAACATTGCGCCGCGCAAGAAAGAGATTATCGCCTTGAAATTCGTAGCCGTAAATGTTTTGAACTGCGCGGCGTGTGAAGTTAATCCAATCGGCGACAGCGGAAGTCTCGCGGTTGACGACGCGGAGTTTCCTATCCAAAAGCCCGACGCGATTTTCAATTTTAATTGGTTCGCCCGTGACGGCATTATAGCGACTGACGATATATGGAGCTTCGCCGCATGTTATCTCCAAAAATTTCGCATCGATATAATCTGTCCAAGATTTTTTATCGGCGTCAATCAAATCGTTTTGGAGCTTACAAATATCGGGCGGCGTGAAAATTTCTGCGCGGACTTTCGTGCGAAGTTTCTGGTGCTCGCGCAGTTTCTTCCAACGCGGCTCAATCCTTTTAACGTCGTCAAGTTGAATTTCTTTTGCCCCGAATTCGGCGTTCGCCCAAATGATATTCTTGCTGGTCGTTTGGTCGCATAAAAGAATTTCCGTAATCATCTGTAAGGTTTGACCTTCCAATAGTCTACAAAGTCATTTGCAAAGCTCCAAGTCCCCGCGCAGGTTTTCAGCAATGAAAATTTTTCTATGTCTCTGAACATGAACCACAGCCGCGATTCGACGTTATAAGCGCAAGCCTTGAATCCGTATTGATTAAAAATTTTTTTCATGGCAGCGTTTGTCCAGAAAGTACAATGAACCGGTTGCAGATAAAACCAAGCAGGGTCGCAAGGAACTTCCTCACAAATCAGCGTATGAATTGCCGCCACTCCGTCGGTCTTAAGGAGCGCGAAAATCTTTTCAACGTCGTCGGCTCCCAGTAAATGTTCAAAGACTGAACACGTTATCACGAAATCGAAACTCGCGGGCTTAAGTTCTTCCGCCGATAAATAATTTTCATTCGGACGCGCCATATATGCATCGAATTTCTTCAACCAACCGTTTTGAGCAACGAACGCAGATAATTTGCCGTCGCCCGCGCCGTAGTCGACAGCCCGCGCAGATTTATCAAGCACGCCGATATTAATTAACTCCGTCAAAACGTCGGCTTGCGCTTTGAGACGTTCCAACCAACGCGGATCAATCGCAAGCTCATTTGTATTTTGATAGGTAGCGTGGCACTCGCGGTTGAGTTCCTCCCAAGTACTGTGCGGCATTTCGTAGAGCGTTTTGGCGATAACCAGCCCGCAATTTTCGCAACGAACATATTCGCAAGTGTCGAGATTTTTCATGCCGAAAGATTTTTTCATGAACGGGCGCATTTCCCCGCCGCAAACAAAGCAGTTGGAGGTGTCAGGGGACAGGAATCGGGAATCAGTGAAAACCCTGCCCCCCGACTCCTGATTCCTGATTCCTGATTCCTGATTCCTGATTCCTTTAATAATCTCGCAGATTTTTCTAACGTCGTCTTCCGTCAAGCCACCGTACATAGGCAAACTTAAAACCTGTTGCCCAATTTCATTTGCAACGGGCAGATTTTCAACTCGCGACGAATTCAGCTGACGATAACAAGTAAACTCACTGCACAGCGGATGAAAATACTTCCGCGCGAAGACGTTGTACTTCCTCAGCGCGTCATAGACAAAATCGCGCGACTTGCCAAAAATTTTCTCGTCAATCCTAATTACATAGTATTGATAGTTCAATTTAACGTCGTCTGCGCAGGTCGGCATTAATTTTATCCCTTCAACGTTGGCAAGTTCCTCGTTATAAATTTCATGCAGGCGAATTCTTTTTTGCCGCTCGTCCTCAACGTAATTCAGCATAATTCGACCGACAGCCGCCCTTATCTCGTCAAGTTTGCCATTTATTCCGGGCATAACAACTTCTTCCTCATTCTTGATACCGAAATTTTTAAGCAGGTCAATTCTCTGCTTTAAGTGCTCATTATTGTGAACCAATGCGCCGCCCTCGACCGTATGATAAAGTTTCGTCGCGTGAAAGCTGAACATTGATATATCCCCATAATTTCCGATACCGCGCCCGTTAATTTCAACTCCGAAAGCATGAGCCGCATCGTAAACCACGCGCAATCCGTAGCGGTCAGCAACCTCTTGAATCTTCACAACGTCGCAGGGCGTCCCGAATACATGAACCGCCAAAATCGCGGTCGTGTGCGGCGTTATCATCGACTCAATCTGCGCGGCGTCAATATTCATTGTCTCGGCGTCAATGTCGCAGAAAATCGGCGTAATGTTATTCCAACTCAATACGTGCGGCGTCGCGGCAAAGGTAAAAGGCGTCGTGATTACTTCGCCGCTCAGTCGCAAGCTTTGACACGCAACCATCAGCGCAATCGTCCCGTTATTGAACAGCGACAAATAAGGCACGCGCAAAAAATTTTTAAGCTCCTGCTCAAGCATGGTGTGTTGCGGTCCGTTGTTCGTGAGCCACTTCGCCGCCCAAATGTCGCGCAGTTTTTCCGTGACTTCCTCAATCGTCGGGAAGACCGGACGCGTCACGTAAATTCTCTCCTTGAACGGTTCAATCATCAGAATTTTTCTCCTTAGTTTTTTCTTTTTCCTTATTAATTTTATCGGCGGCTGGCGGGTCAATCTTCTCAAGATAATTTATCGGAATCAATTCCGGATTTTTCTTCGACAGCTCATAACATTTGCGATAACTATTTTCTGCCTGCGTGGTTTTACCCTGTTCGTCAAAAATATCTCCCTGCAACTTATAAGCAATGAAATTTTTATCGTCAATGGCTAATGCACGCTCAATATCTGCCAATGCAAGCTCCAATTCGCCGCACATGTGCCTAACGTCCGCCCGATTTAAAAAGTTGTAAAGGTTGGAAGAATCCTTCTCGACAGCCGCGTCCGTATCGGCAAGTGCACCGTCATAATCGCCGACAATAGCCTTTGCCCGACCGCGAATAGCCAAACATTCTGCAATATCATCTTGATTTTTGGCTCGAAGGGCGCGTTCAATCTGTTTAAGCGCAAGCTCGCCCTGCCCGTAGTCGTTATAAATGTCGGCGTTGACGCGCAGTTGAGTAGCCGCTTTTTTCTTTGCAGAATCAGCGTCCGATTTTATCTTAGCCCAAAACTTTTCCCGCGCCGCGTCGTCGTCACGAATCTTTTTCCGAGTATCGGGCGTTTCATTTTGATAAGCCGCAGTGACCGCCTCGCGGATTTTTTCGCCGAGATTGTACATAAAAGACAGCTCGCGCAGTTCGCGATAAGCCGGCTCGTCCGTCAAGAACTCAATCTGATTCGAGACGCCACGCCGAAAATTCCACGCCTCGACCGAATCAAAATCATGGAACGCCTTCGACAAGCCACCCGCGAAGTAGTAGGCATTGACCGCCGCGCTCGTCGGATTCTCGCCCGTGTTCATCGAGTAAAAAATCTCCGTGTCGTCGACGAAAACTTTGTAAGCTCGCCCGTCCCTCGCAACCGTGACATGCCCGCCGCCGTAAGCCGTCATCAGCTCAAGCATTTTAGCTTCGCGCTTATCGGTGTCGGGGTGGTCGCTCAAAGTTTCATCACTGCTTTTATCGTGGGCGTCGTATTCCCAAATATCTTTCGTCTCGTAGCGCACGTAGTAGCCGAGCCGATTCATCGCCGCCGCCGAGCCGCCGGGATTAAAGCCCGCGCTTGTCATGAGATAAAAGCCGCCTTCGTCCGCCTCGTACTCGACGGGCACATTGATATTCTTCGCGATAGAGTAGCCGATCATGCCGTTAAACTTGCTCCAGTCAATGTTGGAGCCGTTGTCGGCGTTCATTCCAACGACCATTGCGCCGAGCGACTGCGCGACGGCTTGCGCGTAACTTTTGGCGGAGTGTTGTTCAATGCCGTGAGTCATCTCGTGCGCGAGGACAGCGGCAATCTGATTCTCGTCGCCGTTTAAGTTCCTGACCAGCCCGCGATTAATGCTGATATAGTTCATTGGGTAGCAAGCCGCGTTAAACTTGTCGTTGTCGTTGACGCTCCACACGAACGGCAAGGAGTTCACGCGCAGTTCATATTGTCCGCCGTTTACAAGACGCGTCATAATCGAATCAACCAATTCAACGTCGCGTTTGTTTTTATCGACGCCGTTTTTCTCAATATCTTGCTTGCGAACTTCCATTTGCGCGTTTACGTTGTTGCCGAGCGATAATATTTCTCTCAGCGTCGATTGATAAGCCGCCAAAACGCCCAAAGCCTCCGCCGCGATTGCCCATGCGTCCGCCGCCAACGCCTGCGCGGGATTTAAAATCGTTGCGACTATTAGCAGTATCGCTATAAAAATTTTTCTCATCTCAATCACCGCGCAGATTATAACAAAAAATTCTCTTACTTAATACGTTTTTTGGCGCGTGAATAAAATATGAATATTGACTGGAAAAAAATGTTTTGTTACAATCGGCTAAAGAGTTCAAAGGATTAAAGGGGTGAGAAATTTTGGCGAAGATATTTCAAGCGACGCACGTGGGTAAAGTTCGTTACAACAATGAAGATTCGCTGATAGTTATAGAGCCGAATACATTTGTGGTGGCGGACGGCATGGGCGGCGCGCAAGCGGGCGAAGTCGCCAGTCAAATGCTCGTCGAGACGGTCAAAAATTTTTTAGCGGAGACGCCGCCGCCTTTTAATGAAAAAATTTTATCGCGGGCAATTACTCTTGCTAACGAGAGAATTTTGGATTTGGCTCGGAGTAATCAAAGCTATCGGGGCATGGGCACGACCGCGACGATTTTATCACTCGACGGCAGACAAGCTTACTTTGCGCACGTCGGCGACAGTAGAATTTATCGACTCAGAAATAATTTTTTGGAGCAACTGACTGAAGATCATTCATACGTTGAAACTTTGGTCAAACGCGGCGAACTTACGCCCGAAGCGGCTCGCGTTCACCCAATGAAAAATGTTTTGATTCAAGCAGTCGGCGCAGTCGACGAACTTTTTATTGACACAGCAAGTTTTAGCGTTGAGAGCGGCGATACTTTTCTGCTGTGCACCGACGGTTTAACAAATATGGTTGAGGACGCGACCATTGCGGAGATTTTGAAGAACGCGCCCAATCCCGCCGACGCGCTGATTGACGCAGCACTTCAAGCCGGCGGCAGAGATAATATTTCGGTTATCGTGGTCGGAGTTGATTGACATGTTCCGCGAAATTTCTAACTGCGCGTCGAAATTATACGATTCATTGAGCGCAGTTTATCATTACGCATTACAAATTGCGCATTACGCATTGCTTTAAGGGGGGACGAGGTTAAATGGTTCAAAAAGTCTTGGGCGGGCGTTACGAGTTGGAAGAAAAAATCGGCACCGGCGGCATGGCGGAGGTTTACAAAGCTCACGACAGACTTCTTGCCCGTCCCGTTGCAATAAAAATTCTCCATGCGGAATATCGTTCGGACATTGAGTTTATCGAGAGATTTCACCGCGAGGCGAAGTCGGCGGCGCGTCTTTCGCACCCGAACATTGTCAGCATTTACGACGTGGGCATCGCGGGCAATGATCATTATATCGTTATGGAGTATGTGCAGGGCGATACTCTCAAGAAAAAAATGCTTGACGAGGGATCGCTTGACCTTTTAACGGCGACCGCGATTGCTAAAGACATTGCAAGCGGTTTAACGCACGCGCACGCCAATAACATTGTCCATTGCGACATTAAGCCGCACAACATTTTGATGACGGAAGACGGGCACGCGAAGATTACTGACTTTGGCATTGCCCGCGCAGTCACCGAATCGACGTTGACTTACGGCGGGAGCGTAGTCGGCTCCGTTCATTATTTTTCACCGGAACAGGCTCGCGGCGGCGCGATTACTCCAAAGTCCGACGTTTATTCACTGGGCATTGTACTTTACGAAATGCTGACGAATCATTTGCCGTTCACGGGCGACAATCCCGTTGCAATAGCAATGAAGCATATCGAGGAGGAGCCGATTTCTCCAAGCCGTTATCGCCCTCAAATCCCGCCGATGCTTGAGGCGATAGTTTGCCGCGCAATGAGCAAAAGCCCCGAAATTCGCCCGTCGAGTTTTGAACTGGTGCAGGAACTTTCAAACGTCGAGGCGGCGTTGAGCACGACGCATAAAAATGACCCCGACGCCACGAAAGTTTTGCCGCGAACGGAAATACCTTCGCGCCGCGCAGTTCGTCAAGGGTTGGGAACTCAATCCGTCACGCCGAATCAAGAAGAAGAAAGACCTGCGGAGCCGCCCGTTGAGTCAAAGCCCTTTTACAAGTCGAAAATTTTTATGGTGATGATGTTCGGCGTGTTGCTAATGGGCTTTGGCGTCGGGATATTCGCGGCGTTCGGAAAAGTTTTAAACACGGAGACGGTCGTCAAAGTCCCCGACGTTAAAGGCAAGCAACTTGCACTGGCGCGGCAGATTTTGGAGGACGGGCATTTGCGGGTTAATGTCGCCGAGACTTACGACGCGAATGTTCCTGCGGGGCAAGTCGTCTCGCAAGATCCCGACTTTGGCAAGACGGTTAAGAGCAACAGGTTGGTTACGATTTACGTAAGCAAGGGCGGCGAGGCAATGGATATGCCCGACCTTGCGGGCTTGGCAAAATCTGCGGCGATTGAGCGACTGCAAAAGCTCGGTTTGAATCTCGGCAGTGTTTATGAAAAAGATTCGTCGAGTGAGCCAGGCATTGTTCTATCGCACGACCCCGCGACCGGCACAAAGATTACTCGCGGGCAAGTGATTGATTTAATCGTTTCGCGCGGCGGCGGCGAACCCGATAATAAAAAGACTGAGGATCCAAAGCCCGAAAAGAAAGTTCACGTCCCGAACGTCGAGGGTATTGGTCTCGGCGCGGCGGAGGATGACATTGCGGGGCGCGGGCTTTACGTCGGCTCGGTGACTTATCAAGAGAGTTCGCAGGCGGAAGGCACGGTTATAACTCAATATCCTTCGCATAATGCGGAAGTGGAGGAAGGTTCGACGGTTGATTTGGTTATTGCGCGTCGTCCCGAACCTGAGCCGCAACCCGAACCAGTTCACGAACCCGAACCAGAACCGATTCGCGAGCCGGAGCCTGAACCTTCGCACGAACCGGAGACGCAACCGCAATCAAATGAATTCCCCGATATTCCCGTTGACGTGCCCAGCCGCGAAGACGACCAATCAAAGGGGCGGTAGAATAATGAGTAATGCGCAATTCGTAATGCGTAATGAACCAGTCCCTACCATTGGACGCGTGATAAAATTTTATAACAGTTTCTTCTTCGTGAAGGTCGGCGAAGAGCTGATACCTTGCAAACTGCGCGGACTACTCAAGCGCGACAAAAGAGTTGGGAGCGCGGTCTTCGTCGGCGACTTCGTAGAAATTTCCAGGCTCAAAGATAAAAGCGGCGTGATTGAAAGTGTTCAGTCGCGCCGCAACGTTTTGATTCGCCCGCAAATCGCCAACGTCGACCGAGTAATCCTGACGTTCGCCGTCGACGCCCCCAAGCTCAATCGTTTGCTGTTGAACAGATTTTTAGTCTTGGCGGAGAAGTCTGGACTTGCAGAGATAATAATCTGCGTGAACAAAATCGACTTGACGGCGGAGAAAAATTTCTTGTCGGAGTACGAGACGCTGTATAAAATCCTGCGCGTGTCGACAGTTTCGGGCGAGGGGTTTGGCGAGTTGCGAGAAATTTTATCATCGGGCGTAACGGTTTTTGCAGGACCGAGCGGCGTTGGGAAGTCGTCAATTCTCAACGCGCTTGATAAAAATTTAAAGTTAAAGGTTGGCAAGGTCAGCGAAAAAATTCTGCGCGGCAAGCACACAACACGAGTTGCCGAGCTGATAAAGTTCGGCGAGGGCTTTTTGGTTGATACGCCCGGTTTTAGCGCAGTTGACTTGTCGGAGGCAGGGCTTGATAAAAAAAATCTTTGGTATTGCTTTAAGGAGTTCGCGCCGTTCGCGGATTGCAAGTTCATGAATTGTTTGCACAGCCACGAGCCGAATTGCGGAGTTAAGGCGGCAGTTGATCGCGGAGACATTTTGCGCGAACGCTACGATTCTTATCTGACATTGCTTGAGGAGGTCGACGCGCCAAAAATTTATTGACAAGATAAATTTTGAACGTCAAAACTGCAAAGCGAACAATAATCTTGAACATAACATCTTTCCCCCTTTTTGGGGTTTTTTTTTTCAACGTAAACTTAAGGGAGTCGATGCGCTCGATTTTAAACGGAAAAATTTTTTCGCTCGGCAAATTTTATCCCGACAATGCAAATGCCGAACAGCAACCAGTAAACTCGCATTGCGCTGAAACTCGACAGGGTGTAATCCGTCAAGCCGTAAAGCAAAAAGTCCAGCGTCGCCGCGAAAATCATCAGCCCGTAAAAATTTTGCGCTCGTTGCCACGACCAATAAAGAATGTAGCCGAACAGCCCACAGAATAAAAGCAAGCCCGGCAAGCCCGTTTCCGCCCAAAGTTGCAAATAGATGTTGTGCGCGTGACCTTGAAAACGTTCCTTCGCTTCGTCGAGCATGTAAATTTCTTGGTAAGCCGACTCGTAGTTACCGAAGCCAACGCCCATTAACGGATTGTCGCCTATCGCGTTTAAAGCACTGCGCCACATTAAAAATCGCTCTGAAACCGATTGCTCCGAACGCACCGTTGCAAACGTCGTTAAGCGGTCAAACGTTCGCGGCGACGCCATTAAAAACATTCCGCCCATTACCGCGAAAATTATCAACGCCGCCAAAATTTTCTTGCGACTCCTCAATCTGTAGGCGAGTATGAACGGCAAGCCTATCGCTAAGTCAAGCCATGCCGCGCGCGTGTTTATCATTATGCAGGCGGCGAGCGACGTCAGAAAAATTATTCCGTAGAAAATTCTTCGGGCAAGTGGCGCGTCTTGCCGCAACGTCAGCACCAAGAACGTCGGCAACAAAATTATGTAAAGCAACGTGCTCTGCATTATCGCGCCGTGCAAGAAGGTCAGCGGGCGTTCGACGCCCTGCGCGGCTTGCCAAAAAACATGCGCGTTGTCAATCATCAGCGACAAGCCGAGCGCAATCAGAATTCCCTCAAGAATTTTTTCTTCGTGAATCATTGCGGCGAGCAATAGGAAGATAAACATGTCGTGATTGAAAAGTGCCCACTCTATCGAATGGTGATTAGGCGGGACTTCTGCGCCGCCCCAAATGTAGGAAATCATCAGCCACGACATGAACGCCGCAATCAGCAATAAAATCTTTGCGAACGACGCCGACGCTCGCATTGAAAATTTTCCCTGCCAAAGCATTGCAAAGAAGATTAAAAAAAGAACGCGAACGCAATTTCTCGCGAACGGCTCGGAGATACACGCGCCCAATCCGAACAGGATAAATATTATCGGCGTCGCCTTCAAAATTTTTTCCATAGTCAGCCTCGCTTAGATTTTTTCTCGACGCGCCGCCGCTTTAAGTAGCTCCAATACCACTTGAGAGCCTCAAGCCATTTGCCCTCGCGTCGGCACACGCGCCCCATCAATCGATGTTCCTGATAATTTCGCGGTCGGTAAACAAAATCATGCCACGGAGAATTTTGTTGATACGTCTCGTAAATTGACTTAGCGGGACTCTCACACCAAGCATGCCAAGGCTTTATCTGCCCCGCAAAATGCTCAATCGCAACGTCGTCCGTCAAAGGCAACTCCACGCCGTCAAGCCGGAAAAAATGATTGTAGCGGTCGGAAATGTACTTCACGCCGTAATTATTTCGAGCAACTGCGATATTCAGCGCGTCTTGGTCAACAAAGGGAAACTTGCCGCGCGACAGGATTTGAATTACCCGCTCATAAACTTTTTCCCTGCGCCAAAGTTTCAAGTTCAAGCACAAAAGCCCCGTGTTGAAATAGCGATAACTTTCACTCAAGCCAAGCTCTTTCCTGTGCAACGGCAACCACTCGCCCTTGTCTGCGACGGCGGCAAGCAAAGAGTTTTCAAGCGGCAAGTTAAAAAGTTCGTCAAGCGGCTTGAGGCAAAGCATATCGGCATCCATGTAAATAATTTTGTCGAGCGACGACGCAAGAAACTCCGCCGCCGTTATCCGATAAAAGACTGCTCGCGTGTAACTGCCCTCCAAATAAAATTCCTTGTGCAAGTCAGGCGGCAGAAAGTACAAAGTTATCTGTGCGTCGGGCGATTGCTTGCACAGTTCGGAAATTTTAAGCTCGTCGCGCGGCTCTATGCTGTCCAAAAAAATATGGAAGGAAAAAATCTGCGCGGGATTATTTTTGAGAATGGAAGAAATGCAAATGCCCATCATGGGCACAAAGGGCGCGTCGACGCCGAAAGCGATATTGACCGCGCGGGTGTCGCGACTTTCGCGCCCGAAAATTTTTTGTCGTTCAATGTTCATATCGTTCACTCAAAATTTTTTCGGTGACGCTCCAAACCTCGTCAACCGAAATATTTTTCATGCAAAGATTATTTTGGCAGGGCGGCTTGCCTTCAATATTGTAGCACGGCGAACAGGACAGGCGGCGAGTTATGACCGTGCAATTTTTTCGAGGTGCCCACTGTTCGGGAATTGTTGGACCGTAAAGCGCGATTGAGGGCGTGGGCGTTGTCGAACAAATATGCAACATCGCGGTACAGCCGCTTAACTGCAAATCTGCGCGGGAGATTAACTCCGCCGACTCGCGCAGATTAAATTCTCCTGCCAAGTTCACGGCGTCAGGGAATTCTTCTGCCGCGCGAGCGAACTCCGCCTTGCCGCCGATTATCGCCGCGACATGTCCCGACTTTTTTATCCGTGAAATTATTTCGCGATACTTCGACGGCTCCCAATCCTTAATCGTCGCGAGTGAAAACGGCACGAGTAAAATTAATTTCTGCGCGGGCAATTTTATTTCGTTCAAAATTTTTGTCACATGAACTTTATCCTGCTCGGTTGCAACGGGGCGCGTGAGCGTCAAATCTTCCGTGTGTATGCCAAGTTGCCTGACTGCCGCCAAATATTTAAGCGGCTCGAACATTTCAAGCGGCTCGTCATAAAGTTTGACATTGATAAAATCTTTGCCGTAACCGATTCGCTTCGGTATCAGCGCGAGGAACGAATAGAGCGCGTTCCTGTAATGATAATCGAAAATGACCGACGCTTCCGCCCGCCAAATACTTTTTATAATCGGCAAAACGGGGTCGCCCTTCTCGTAGCGCAAAAGCGTATCGATATGCGGATTGCCTCGCAGAAGTTCAAAGCCAGCGTGCCCCGTCACGACGACTTGTCGACAATCGGGATAACATTCCTTGAGCGCACGATAAACCGGCGTGACCATCAGCGTATCGCCAATGCTTGCTTGGTGCATAAAACAAATTTTTTTCATCCGTCCATCTCAAAGTCACTGCGAAGTTTAATCGCCTCTGCAATGTGCCGCGCAGTGATTAATTCCTTGCCGCCGTCCAAATCGGCAATCGTGCGCCCGACCTTGATAATCCTGTCGTACGAACGCGCCGATAATTTTTTTGTCTCGAAAACGTCTTTCAAAAGTTGCTCCGCCTTTTCCTCTAACACGCAAAGCTTTTGAATCAGCGCGTGCGTCATCTGCGCGTTGCAGAACAAATGATACTTTTCCAAACGTTGTGTCTGAATTTGTCGTGCCGCCGAAACTCTCTCGCGAATCGCGCTCGACAACTCATTTCTGCGCTTTGAGCTTAAGTCGTCGTACTTGACGCGCGGCACTCGAATTTGAATATCGATGCGGTCAAGCAACGGTCCCGACAATCGCCGCATATATCTTTTAATGTCAACAGTCGAACAGCGGCAAAAATGATCGTTGTCGCCGCTCCAACCGCACGGGCACGGATTCATTGCGCAAATCAAAATCATGCTTGACGGAAAAGTCAGCGTCCCGCTCACGCGGCTGATTGTAATCTGTCTTTCTTCAAGCGGCTCGCGCAGAGCCTCAAGCGTCGACTTTTTGAACTCAGGCAACTCGTCCAAGAATAAAACGCCGTTGTGCGCGAGCGTGACTTGTCCCGGCGTCGGATTTGTGCCGCCGCCGATTATAGCCGCAGTCGAGGCGTCGTGATTCGGATTTTGAAACGGTCGCTTTGTCATAAGTCCGCCGCCCTGCGGCAACTTCCCAGCTATGCTGTAAATCTTGGTGACTTCCAAAGCCTCTTCGCGAGTCATTTCGGGCAGGATTGAGCTCATGCGTTTGGCGAGCATAGTTTTTCCCGAACCCGGCACGCCGACCATTAAGACATTGTGACCGCCCGCCGCCGCAATTTCCAAAGCGCGTTTCGCCATGAATTGCCCTTGCACATCCGCGAAGTCGTCAACCAGTTCAACGAAACCTTCCGGCTCGTCGGCGGGCACGGGCTTTGCAGGTTCCAGTTCAATTTCGCCGTCAAGGAAGTCCACAAGCTCCATTAAATTTTTCGGCGCGTAAACTTCTATGCCTTCGACAAGCAACGCCTCGTTGATATTTTCCTGCGCGACGATTATTTTTTTGAACCCTTCCGCCCGCGCAGTTATCGCTATCGGCAGGACGCCCGCCACGCTCCGCAAAAGCCCTTCCAATGACAGCTCCGCCACGAATAAAAATTCTTCGCAAATCGACGGGCGCAATCTTCCCTGAGCGGCAAGCAAGCCAATCGCTATCGGCAAGTCAAGCCCCGCGCTTTCCTTCTTGACGCTCGCGGGCGCGAGGTTGATTGTAATTTTTTCGGCACGCATTCTCAGCGACGAATTTTTTATCGCCGTGCGAACTCGCTCTTTTGACTCGCGGACGGAAGTCGAAGGCAAGCCGACTATGTCGAACGCGGGCATACCGTTCGCGCTGTCGACTTCGACGGAAATTATCAGCCCGTCAACGCCCTGCGTCGCCGCTCCAAATGTTCTCGCGTACAAAATTCAAACCTCCTGCATGACTTCAAAGGCGTTTTCAATGTGATTAATTTCTTCGACAAGCTCTCCGCGCAGATAAACTTCCACAACGTCGAAACGGCAGGCGCATTCGCAAAATTTCTCGTCTTGCAGAAAGACGCCCGCCGCCTCGATTATTTTTTTTTGCTTGCGAATGGTGACCGCCTCGACCGGCAAGCCGTGACGAATTGACGAACGCGCCTTGACTTCGACAAAAACTATCACGTCGTCAAGCTGCGCGATTATGTCAATCTCTGCCGACCGAATACGAAAATTCCGCGCGATGATTTTATAGCCCTTGTCCTCAAGAAATTTTGCCGCGCAGTCTTCGCCGAAATCGCCCAGTATTTTGTTGCTCACAACTCGACGACGACCTCTGACAGCGGGCGGCGGTCTTCATGACGATTGGAAGGTTTCGCGCCCTCTGCGGGGTAGCCGATTGGGAAGACAGCAATCAGTTCGTGACCTTGCATTTCGGGGAAAAGCTGTTGAAGTTTTGGCGCGTCGAAGTAGCCGACCCAAGTCGTTCCAAGTCCTTCGTCTTGCACTGCCAACATCAAATGCGTTGCGACAATCGCCGCGTCAATCTCCGAGAAATTTTTGTTGTCGAACGGTCTGTCAAATGCGCCGTCCTTCTTCGCGCCGATGACGAATGCCAACGCCGCGCCGAAAGTATAATTAGTTGTCTGCTTGAGTTTGTCGAGGGCTTCGGGCGATTTGATTGCCCAGATTGTGTAACGTTGAAGATTTTTCGCTGTCGGTGCCGCGACTGCCGCTTGCAAAATTCGTTCGATTTTCTCCGGCTCAATCGCCGTCGCCGTCAACTTTCTGCACGAATAACGCGCCTTTGCTAATTCCAAGAAGTTCATCAGTAATTCTCCTCTCTTTTGTAGCTTTTAGCTTTTAGCTGTTAGCTTTTAGGTTTTAGGCTTTAGGTTTTTCTGAAAGCTGACAGCTAACCCCTGATTCCTGACTCCTGACTCCTGACAGCTACTTAACATACTCGCCGCGAATGTCTTCGGTCGGCGGGGCAATGGGGTAGTCGCCGCTGAAACACGCCTTGCAAATCGGACGCCCGCCCGCCATTTCGTCAAGGCAACCTATCGGCAAGTAGCCAAGCGAGTCCGCGCCAATAATTTTACAAATCTCCTCTACGCTCCGATTGTGCGCAATCAGCATGTCGCGGTCGGGAATGTCAATGCCGAAATAGCACGGGTGACAAAAAGGCGGGCTTGAAACCCGCATGTGAACTTCCGCCGCGCCCGCCTCCTTGAGCATGGTGACAATTTTATTGCTGGTCGTGCCGCGAACAATCGAGTCGTCAATCATGACAATGCGCTTGCCCTTAACAACTTCGCGCAGAACGTTGAGCTTGACCTTGACACTTTTCATACGGCTCGCCTGTTGCGGCTTAATAAAAGTCCTGCCAACGTAAGTATTTTTCGTAAAGGCGATGCCGTAGGGTATGCCCGACTCCATAGAGTAGCCGACCGCCGCCATGTTGCCAGACTCCGGAACGCCGACAACCAAATCAGCTTCGACGGGGTGAACCCGCGCCAAAAGTTTTCCGGCGATAATCCGCGACTGCGTGACGCTCATGCCGTCAAAAGTCGTGTCGGGTCTGCAAAAGTAAATGTACTCGAAGACGCAACGCGCGGTTTTCTCTTTGGGCAGGGCAAGTTCCATATTTGATTCGATTCTGCCGTTTTGAAAAATCGTGACGACTTCGCCCGGCTCCACGTCGCGAATAAATTCCGCGTCAATCGTCTCAAGTGCGCAAGTTTCGGAAGTTATGATGTAAGCGTTGCCTAGCTTGCCGATAACAAGCGGACGAAAGCCCCAAGGGTCACGCGCCCCGATTAACTTCTGCGGACTGGCGATAACGAGCGAATAAGAGCCTTGAACTTTTTTTAAAGCGCGGACAGTCGCCTCTTGAACCGAACGAGATTTAACGCGCTCGCGAGCAATGTGATAAGCAATAGTTTCAGTGTCGGTCGTCGTCTGAAAAATCGCGCCGCCCGCCGCAAGTTCGCGACGGAGTTTAGGCGCGTTGACCAAATTTCCGTTGTGAGCAAGCATCAGCGTTCCTTTGATGTAAGCGAGGACAAGCGGTTGAGAATTTTCGGGAGTGGACGCGCCCGCCGTCGAGTAGCGCACGTGACCGACGCCCAAATTGCCGTCAAGCGCGGCGATATTTTCCGCGTTGAAAACTTTGTTGACGCGCCCCAAACCTTTATAACAAAAAACTTTGTCGCGCCGAGTTGCCGTGTCCGTAACTGCAATGCCCGCGCTCTCCTGCCCGCGATGTTGCAAGGCATAAAGTCCGTAATAAATTGTCGTAGCCACGTCGCCGCCATCAAGGTCATACATGCCGAACACGCCGCAAGCTTCGCCTGCCGAAGTCATTCCGAAATCCAATGCCGCCACCCCTTTACAATGCGTAATTCGTAATGCGAAATGCGTAATGAGCTTGGTATCTGCAATTATATTCAAGCGGTCTGGCTTTGTCAAAAAAGTTTATAGCGGCGCATGACTTTTTCAAGCGACGTGACGCCCGCGACGGCTCCAACTTCTTCAACCGAACAGCTCGCAGTCGCGCAGGCAAAGCGTCCACAAGCTTCAAGGTTCCAACCTTCCGACAACGCCCATAAAAAGCCCGCCGCAAAACAATCGCCCGCGCCCGTCGTGTCGATAACTTTTTCCACACGATACGCGGGAATTTCAATCTGCGCGGACTTCGTGGCGATAATGCAACCTTTCTCGCCGCGCTTGACGACCGCGCATTTCAAGCCGCTCTCAAGCAACGCCGCAATATTTTTCTGAACGTCAGTTTCGCCCGTCAACGTCGCAAGCTCAAACTCGTTGGGAAAAAAATAATCCACGTTCGCCAACACGCCCGCCAAATCTTTTAAAGTCTCGCCGTTCTTGGAGCACTTCATATCAACTGCCAAAGTCCGCCCGCTCTCCTTGATTCGGCGAAAAAGTTTTTCCATTGCCGACGCATCCAACAGCGAAGATATAAACATGCTCGCGAAACTGACAATCTGCGCCATGTCGTCGACGTGCGGCAAAATATCTTCCAACGCCAACTTTCTCAAACTACTACGCGGGTTCGTGAGAAAACGCCGCTCGCCCTTCGCGTCAACCAAAACAATGGTGATTGCTGTCTCCAAGCCCGACTGAATTTTTACGCGCGAAATGTCTACGTCATTTGCCGCCGCGTAATTTAAAATTCTTTTTCCCGTGTCGTCGTCGCCAACCTTAGAAATCCACTGAACTTTTTTGCCGAGCCTTGAAAGCGCAATCGCCTCGTTGAACGCGTCGCCGCCAAAAGAAATTTTCATGTAGTCAACGTCTTGACCGTCGAGCTTAAAAAGTTTCTCGTCAATCGCCCCGACCAATAAATCAATCACGCCGACACCGATAATCGAAATTTCCTTACTGCCCAAAATCTTTTCCTCCTTAAAAATTCACAGTTTCCAAAATGTATAGCGCGGCGGATCTTTCAACGACGGGAATTTTTTCTTGAGATCTTCCCATTGATGCCACGCCCAACCTTTCTTGTAGCCGCACACTTCGGCAATGTGAACGCAATCTTCATAGGACTGCGCAAGCTCCAGAGATTTAAAGGCAACCCAGCCGACCTTGTAATCTTTGGCTTTGGCAATCGCCATAAAGTCTTCAGGCGTTCTGGGCGCACGAATGATATTCGGCTTTTTGGCGGACGGAATTTCGATTTTCTTTTTAACTTGGAAGACAACGCCTTTATGCTCCATGAGCCGCGCCTCTTTTTCCTCCTCCGTGATAAATTCATAGCCGCAAAAAGGACAAGTTTCCGTTGCTAAATGAACGACCAGCCCGCATTTGGGGCATTCTTTTACAGGAGCCTCGCCCTGCCCTTTGGGCTTGTTCGGATTGAGTGACCAATCATGAATTCTGTTGGGCAAGCCGTGCCGCTTATAATTCTGAACGTGGTCGATAATGACGGCAACTTTATTTGGGTCGTCGGGGTCAGGGCGGAGCGGTCTCAACGCCTGCTGAATATAAAGCGTTAAGGATTTAGTCGGACGCGCGAGGATAACGGCTTGGCAACGCGGCACGTCAAAGCCTTCCGAGAACAATTCTGCATTGCAAAGAACTTTGATTTTGCCTTGACGAAAACTTTCAACAAGCAATTCGCGCTCAACTTTGGGAGTCTCGCCGTCGACATGCGCCGCTTTAATCCCCGCCTCAAGAAAAGACTTGGTGACTTTCTTCGAGTGGCGAACGTTGACGCAATAGCAAATGGCAGATTTATCTTTGGCGTGCTTTTTGTAGTTGTCGACGATACTGCCGATAATGCGCGAGTCCTCCATAACCTTCGCCAAATCGTCGTTGACATACTCGCCGAACTTGACCTTGACATTTTTAAGGTCAATCTTGTCGCCGGCGGCGAAGTAACTAAAAGTTGTAAGGTTGCCGAGCTTAATGAGTTCGTCGACACTTGGACCGAGAACCATAGAATCAAAAACGTCGCAAAGATTAATGCCGCCCATTCTTTGCGGGGTCGCCGTGACGCCGAGCAAATAAGCGTCGGGGTAGGCTTTGAGAATTTTTTTGTAAGTATTCGCCAAAATGTGATGGCATTCGTCGCAGATAAGGAAATCAGGCGCAGGAACTTTTTTCAGCCGACGCGCGAGAGTTTGAACGCCGGCAATTTGAACAGGCAAGTCGAGTTGCTCCGGCACGCCCGCAGAAATAATTCCATGCTCAATTCCGAGACGTTCAAAAGTCTCCGAAGTCTGCTTGATAAGTTCGTGGCGGTGAACGAAAAAAATTGAACGCTTGCCGCGCTGAGCCGCCTCGCGAACCATCCAGCCCGCAATAATCGTTTTGCCCGCGCCGCAGGGAGCCACGCCGACGACGCTTTTTTGATTCTTGGCAAATTCATTGCGGACATCTTCGACAAATTTTTCTTGATAGTGTCTGAGAGAAATTTCTTCCATGATAATCACGCCGTTTCGTTTAATTAATTGATTTTAACGGCAAAGCCGCGCTTTCGTCAACTAAAATTTCAAAAGGCGTTGTGACATTTATAACAGTGTGCTAAAATGCGGCATGGCATAATCGGAAAAAATTATCGGGAGGTAAGCGGCAATGACCGGTGCAGAATTGCGAGGCGTTCCGCTCTTTAAAGATTTGTTGCCGGAGGAAATTGAAAAGTTCGTAAAGTTCACGGGCGCGACAGTCAGAAGTTATCCTCGCGGTGAGCGAGTCTTGGAGGCGTTCGACGCGATTTTGATAACGGCGGCGTCGATTCTCTACGATTATTTATGAGAAGTTTTTAGAATGTATTTTGCTCGCTACTAAAGAGCAAGAGAAAAATTTTAATCGGTCTCGCATAAAGCGGGGCTGATTTTTTTATCCTGCCAAAATTTCTTCCGCGCCTTGCGAAAGTCGTCGCTGAAACGCTCCTCCTCGCTGAAGATGCAACCGCAATAATTCTGCCGATAAAGCCCCAGCTCCAAACTCAAGTCAATTCCTTCCTGCCAACCTGCGCGGAAATCTTCATAGAAAAATTTCACGCCGAACTTCAAAGCGAAGTGCTCGGCGATTTTTTTCATCAGTTCGTGATTTTGATGCTTGCTGTAGAAAAGCGTCGACGTAAAAATTTCAAAGCCGTTTTCCACCGCGAACCGCGCCGCCTCACTTAACCGCCACGAATAACAAATGCCACAACGCTTATGAAAGCCGTCGGAAAATTCAAGCGTGTCTTGCTCGTCGACAACGCCCATAACTTTTGACAAGTACTCGCGCAAGCCGTAATGATTCTCCGCGAAAAAATTCATGCCGACCTTTTGAGCGAACTCCCGCGCAGTCTTCAAGCGTCGCCGCCACTCTTGGTAAGGGTGAATGTTCGGGTTAAAGAAATATCCGACCGGCTCAAAATTTTCCTCGCGCAACTTTTTGACGGGATAGCATGAACACGGTCCGCAACACATGTGCAATAAAATTCTCTTCACAAAATTTGCTCCTTGTTTAGCTTTCAGCCTTTCCTGAAAGCTGACAGCTGAATGCTGACAGCTAATAAATGTAATACTCCTTCCACGGGATTTGATCAAGCCGAATCGACTGCAGGAACTTTACAATGTCTTGCCGCCCGTAGAAATGCGGAGTGCCGTTCGAGTCCTGCGACATTAAAATTATTGGCATGTTCCTAAAAAATTGCGCCAGCGCGTGTCGAACTCGAACCGCTCGCGAAGTGTAATTGGTCACCGTGCGGTTGACGACGACTATCGCGAACGTCACGCCCTGTTCAATGATGACCGCGCCTTGTATTTTCATGTTGCTCACCTCCCGTCAAATATCTTTGCGAAATAGCACGGGCAATTTTTTTATCCGCAACCGATTTTTCCACAGCCAAACGTTTTCCATTCTCTCCGTGATAAAGGAAATGATTCTGTACTTGCGCGGGTTGTTAATCTCTTTGATGTTCGTCCGCGCTAAAATTTCCTCCGTCGCGTCGAGCAGGAACGAAAATAGCCACTCGCAATACGCCTCGAAAATATTTCGTCGCGTTATAAAAATTTCGTACTGAAAACTCGTGAACGCCTCCGCCACATGGTCAAACGCCGCCAGATAGCCGGGTTGCTTTTGCGCAATGTGCTTACGGAAAATTTTGCTCGCGAACTGCTCCAAATCGTCGCCGCTCAACAGTTTATGCCAACACGTTATCGGCATGTGCGAAAGAATATTTTCTGGCAAAATTATGTCGTAGTCTCGAAGAATTTCTGTTGCTCGCTCGCGCGTCAAAATCTTCTCGACCGCAAAAGTTGAGTCCTGCTCCGCCGTGAAAAAGCGGCGGTAGTGATTCAGCCCGATAATCGAGTGGCTCGTATTCTTCCACATCCAATAAAGCGCGGTGACCTCGTTCAAATACAAATTCAACTCGCTGATATTTTCGCCGGTGTCGTCGCCGAGATAACCGAAGTCTTCTTTAGCCTGCGCGTGCCCGCCGTGAATAATCTTGTAACCTTCGGGTAGTGCGTCCAGCTTAACGTCTTTGTGCGTCACGACATAGACGCAAAAATCTTTCGCCACACGTTTTTGAATCAAATACCAGTTGCCATTGACAGCGGGCGCATGCGAAATTTTTTCAAAGAGATTTTCATTAGCCGTCAAAAATTTCTCAAGCTCGGAACCTTTTCTCGCGAACGTCAAAATTTTCTCCGACAAAGCGTCAGTCTCAATCAACTTGTCAATGAACTCATCAGGCTCGCGCTCGGCAAGGAAAAGCGCGTCGTAAAACTTAAAGCGGCAATCCGCAAGCGTGCCGTAAATTTTTCCGTAAAAGGTTTCGTGAATCGGCTCAAAGTTTTTGCCGACGCCGTCAACGCGCGGAAACTTTTCTGGGAACAGGAAAAAATCCGTCTCGGCAAACAAGCCATCAACGTCAAGCACACGAGAAATTTTGTTGTCGCGCAAAATATTAACGAGCGACCTTAAATTTTGATAAGCATAAAAATTGTGCCGCGCTTGCCGAAAAAGAGTTTCGCGCGGAATGAATTGCCCCAAAATTTTCAGTGAAGCTAAATCGTTGTTGCGGGCGGCATATTCCCCCGCGTCGTCAAATACGATATAATCCGCCGTGCCGTCGAGAATTTTCCTCAGCTCGTCGCCGGAAATTTCTTCGCCGTTCAAAAAAATGTGTAGCTCCTTCGGCACGAAAGCAAGAAGATCATTCGGATTGGGAAAAATATAATTTTCGCCACGTTCGGGCGAGCCGATAAAAGAAATTTGTCCGACAATCTCAACTGCCATGTTCGCCGCCGCGCGGAATGAATTCACGTCGCCGCAAAGCAAAATTCGCGGAACATACATACTGCGTCACCCGCCTTGAAAAAAACTTTTTTTGATTATAAAATAATCCTGCTTGAAAAAGCAATTAGGAATGAGGAATTGGGAATGAGAAATTTTTTGGCGACGGTGATTCTGATTCTTGCAATGGCAATGAGCGGTTGCGGCGAGAAAACTCCAAGCGAAGTCAAAAATTTTTTGAACGTATCCTACGACCCAACCCGCGAACTTTATTCCGATTACAACGAAAAATTTCATGAGCATTGGACTAAAGAACTCGGCAAAGGCGAAGTGATTCTGGAGCACTCGCACGGCGGTAGCGGCAAGCAAGCTCGCTCCGTTATTAACGGCGTGGAGGCGGACGTTGTGACGCTTGCGCTTTCCTACGACGTGACGCAAATTAAAAACGCCGGGCTGATTCGCGGCGGCTGGCGAATGGAATTTCCTGATAACGCCTCACTTTACACCTCGACGATTGTTTTTCTCGTTCGTGCCGGTAATCCTAAAAACATTCTCGACTGGGACGATTTGATTCGCGACGACATTAGGATTGTCACGCCCAACCCCAAGACTTCCGGAGGTGCGCAATGGAATTACCTTGCCGCGTGGGAATACGCCCGCAGAAATTTGGGCGACGACGAAACTTTGATTAAGGACTTCATGAGAAAATTTTTTAACAACGCCAAACCTTTTTACGCCGGAGCGCGAGACGCGATCAATGACTTTCAAAGCGGCACTGGCGACGTGCTGATTGCTTGGGAAAATGAGGCTTTGCTTTCAAAAAAAATTTCGCCCGACGACTACGAAATTATCATGCCGAGCTTGAGTATCCTAGCCGAGCCTTCTGTTGCGATTGTTGACACCGTTGTTGACAAGAAAGGTACGCGCGAGCTTGCAACGGAATATTTGAAGTGGCTTTACTCGGACGAAGGGCAGGAGATTGCCGCGCAGAATTTTTATCGCCCGCGCAACGAATACATTTTGAAAAAATATGCCGACGTTTTCAAGCCGCTTGAGTTGTTCACGGTAGATGAGGCGTTTGGCGGCTGGGTCAAGGCTCACAAAGAGCACTTCGCCGACGGCGCAACCTTTGATCAGATTTACAATAAGTGATTGAAAAATTTCGGGCGCATGTTATAATCAGAAAAAAATTTTTAGGAGGTTGTTAATATGAAGTGGGTATGCAACATTTGCGGCTATGAGTACGACGAGGAAAAGGGCGACATTGATAACGGCATTGAAGAAGGCACGCCGATGGATGACAATTTTGTTTGCCCGTTGTGCGGCGTCGGCAAGGACGATTTTTCGCCCGCCGAAGAGTAAAAATTTTCCGCGCCTGTAGCAAATCGTGATTCGCTGTGGTAAAATGAGTTCAGCAAATTTTTTGAGGAGGCATTTCTAAATGAAAGTAACTGTAGTTGGAGCGGGCAACGTCGGCGCGACCGTCGCGAACGTCTTGGCGACCAAAGGTTTTGCAAGTGAAGTTGTACTTATCGACATAAAGGAAGGTCTTTCCGAAGGCAAGGCAATGGACATCATGCAGACCGCGCACATGCTCAACTTTGATACGACCGTTACCGGCGTGACCAATGACTATGCGGCGACGGCAGGCTCGCAAGTCGTTGTCGTCACGAGCGGTATCCCGCGCAAGCCCGGCATGACCCGCGAACAACTCATCGGCACCAACGCCAAAATCGTTAAAAGCGTCGTCGACCAAATCTTAGCGAACTCGCCCGACGCAATTTTGATTATCGTCTCCAATCCTATGGACGCAATGACTTATCTCACGCTCAAGGATACCAAGCTCCCGCGCAATCGCATTATCGGACAGGGCGGCATGCTCGACAGCTCCCGTTTCCGCTACTACCTCGCGCAGGCTCTTCAAGAGGCGGGCTATCCCGCAACCCCGACCGATATTGACGGTATGGTTGTCGGCGGTCATGCCGATAAAACTATGGTTCCGCTCGTGAGTCTTGCGACTTATCGCGGCATCCCTGTAACCCAATTCCTTAGCGAAGAGGCGATTCAAAAGGCAGTCGAGGCGACCAAAGTCGGCGGCGCAACCTGCACGAAACTTTTGGGAACGTCAGCTTGGTATGCACCGGGCGCGGCGGCGGCGGCTCTCGTCGAGGCTATCGCACTTGACGCGAAGAAACTCATTCCCTGTTGCGTCTATCTCGACGGCGAGTACGGCGAAAAAGATTTGTGCATAGGCGTCCCCGTGATTCTCGGCAAAGACGGCGTAGAAAAGATTGTTGAAGTCGAATTCTCCGCCGCCGAAAAAGCCAAGTTCGCCGAGAGCGTCGCGGCGGCTCGCGAAGTCAACAGCAAGCTCGGTGAGGCACTCGCCTAAATCTAAAACCTAACACCTAATACCTAACAGCTAAATAAAGGAACTCTGCCGTAAAGGCGGGGTTCCTTTTGATTTAAGGCGGCGGGCGTTTTAAACGATATTGTTGTTGAAGGAAACGAAAAAGCAATGCGCAATGCATAATGCGTAATGCGTAATTGAAACCGAAATCATTACGAATTACGCATTACGAATTACGAATTGTCTTTCCAAAGGAGTGGATTAAAATGACGGACAGAGTTGAGAAAATTGAACGGATTGCGCGGATAAACGGCGTCGCTCACGACAACAAGCACCGTTTTAACAGCGGCCGCAATCGCGGCGGCGAAGGCGGAAGTTTCGCCGATGAATTAAAAAAAGTCATGAACAGAAAGACCGCGCCCGTCAAGAAAGTTGAAATCCCCGATGCCTACAATTTGGAGTTGAACAGTTGCGGAACGCAATCGCTATTTTATGCGAGCGGATTAAGCCTTGACCGGTTGCTCCTGCTGTAAAAATTTCACGGGAGGCAGAATAATGAACTGCGATAAAGAGTTTATGGAGGTTGCGCTTGAAGAGGCGCGAAGAGCTTACAACGAAAATGAAGTTCCAATCGGAGCCGTTCTCATTAACGGGGACGGCGTTTTAATTTCTCGCAATCACAATCGGATTGAACAGCTCAACGACGCGACGGCTCACGCAGAAATTTTGACGTTACGCGAGACGAGTCGGATTTTAAATCGGCGGCGGCTGTCGGATTGTACGCTTTATTCGACGGTCGAACCCTGCGCGATGTGTGCGGGAGCTTTGGTTTTGTGCAGAGTTAAGCGTTTGGTTTACGGCACGACTGATTCAAAGTTCGGAGCCGCCGAATCACTGTTCAACGTCGTAAACAATCCCGCGCTCAATCATCAAATGGAAGTGACGGCGGGCATTTTGGAAGAGGATTGCCGCGAGCTCATGAAAAATTTTTTCAACCCGCGCAGATAAAATAAAAGCCGCTCGAAAATCAGCGGCTCAATTTTTTTTGATAAAGCAACTCAACCGATATTGACCGAATGAATGATCTTGTATCCGCGAGCGTTGAGAATTTTTTTAACGTCCTCAAGCGCGGGATGGGCGTCAAGGCGAACAACCAGTTCATAGCGATTATTTTTATGTCTGCAAGTTATGAGGCTGTCGATATTAATCCCGTTGTCCGAGAAAATTTTTGTAATCTCCGCCATGACGCCGACCTCGTTATTAACTTCAAGAGTCAAGCGCGTTTTGCCGCCGATAAGCCCCATAACTTTGATAAAAGTCTTGAGAATATCGGTCGCGGTGATAATGCCGACGAGTGCGCCGACGTCCGAAATGACCGGCAAGCCGCCGACTTTGTTTTGATACATGATAAGAGCCGCCTCTTCAATCGTCGCGCCCTCGTTGACCGTGATAACATTTTCCTGCATGATGTCGCGCACCGTGAGCTTATCGAGCAACGAACGAATTTCAAACTTCGACAAAGTCGTTGCGGGACTGGGAGCCACGCGCATAATATCGCGGTCGCTGAAGTAGCCGACGAGCTTCCCGTTTTCAACGACGGGCAACCTGTGAAATTTGTGTTTCTTCATGAGGCGATCCGCTTGCAAAATCGTCGTATCGCTCGTCACCGACACGGGGTGTTTCGTCATTCTTGTCGCCACAAACATTTTCAAGCCTCCTCACTTAAAAATCATTTGAATTTCTTCCAATGTCAGCGTCGAAAGGTGCGCCAACTTGTTCCGCGCGTCACGATAAATCTTCAACTCTTCCCAATCGTCTTGAGGCAAATTTTGCCCGCCGAGTATCGAATACAAATCGCCAAGTTCCGCGTCGTCGGGCGCGTCGATTTTTTTCCCCGAAGTCATTTCAAACGGCAACAGCTTTTCAATCTGCCGCTCATATTTTTTTATGAAGTCGCGGCGGAAAATCTCCAGCTGCGGGAAAAGCAACTTCAACTGCGTTTTCCAAATCGCCTGTTTAATTTCCTCGTGCGATTTATTTTCCAAGAACCTTTGCGGAGTTTTCAAGAAGTCATTACCGCATTTAATGCACTCCGCGCCGCTCTCAACGTCAAGCTCCGTCACGTTCGAGACCAACTCGGCAAGATAACGCTTGGTAAATTTGTCGCCCTTGCCGAACTCCGCCGCGATTAAAATATTGAACGCAAAGCAATCGTAATCGCTCACTTCATTTGCGAAGGAAAGAATTTCAATGTCCGCCTTGCCGCTCATGCCAAAGCTCGCGCTCGTCTCCACAAGGAAAATTCCCTTGCTCCGCCCGCGCAGAAAATTGTTGTAGTCGCCAATGAACGAAAGCCATTTATCAACTTGCGCCTTCGACGCATTGCGAATCCAAAGGCAAATGTTGTTCAAAGCAATGTCGTCGCGCTCGGCAAGGAACTTAACTCGCGCCTTCGCGCCAAACGGTATGAACTCGAACTTAACATTGTCACTGCAAAAATTTTCAAAGACAAAAACTTCCGGCTCCGCAACTGCCGCCGCGTCGACCTCGCGAACTGCTTTTGCCCCGCCAAACTTTTTGTTCAAAAAATCTCGGAGAATTATTCGCATGTCGTCAAGCCAAGGAGTCGTCTCCGTCAGGCAAATCACCGCGCTTTTGCCGCCCGCCAAAGTTCGCGCCGTCTTGTCCAAAAATTTCCGTGCGCCCGTTATCTGTCGCCACCAAATTTCGCTTATCTCAATCATCGCTCATATCTCCGAAAAGTCCGACAACAGCTCCGCCTCAAGTTCCTCGTTGGTGCCCATTATGTTCAAGAAACGCTGGCTCACGAAAAGATACTTGCCCTTGTCGGTCTCGCGCAAAATGTTCAGCTCGCACAGTTCCTTCAAGAGTGCCTCGACCTGCTCGGAACTTTTGGGCAAAAGCTCTTCCGAAAGCCCCCAATCGTCCGCTGTCTTCAAAATATCTTTGGCGGAATAACCGTCAATCGCCGCGTCGTTGCGGTCGCGCCACGCCATCAAATGCGCAATCACATAATAAAACTTATCGTCGCCCAAACGCAACGTCATGTTGATTTTATTCTTTATCTGCTCGTTGAAATTTTCATCGCTGAGCACGCTTTGAATGTGACCTTCCTTGACGTAATAAACGGGCGAATCCGTATCTTTGTAGCCCGCATAATCCGGTTTGGAAAGAGCCTCAATCAACTTGGCGCAGTAAAGCTGAATCAAGCCGGGAAAATAATTAGTCGTCGCCAAAATCATCGTCGCAAGCGAATCGGAGTTCTCGTCGTCGGAAAAATAAAGTCCGAGATAACGCAACGGCTCCTTGAGCAATTTGATTGCGTCTTCCAACTCGAAAGGCTTAATCACAAGCCACGGCAACTTTGCAATCTGATTGTTGTTGCCGAGAGCCTCACTCCTGTGAAAGCGAACAACGTCGCGCAAGCCCGCCATGACGAATTTAAAGCGGCTACCGTTGTGGCGTTGCTTTTGAATGTCAATCAGTTCAAGGACAGGTTTGAATTCAACTTTGCGGCAATCTTCCAAGAAAGTATCTGCCTCGTCGATTGCCAACATGAAGTGCGGAATTTTATCGGGCGTCTCGCTCGCCAAACGCTTTTTGATTGCGGAGGCAAGCTCCGTCCAATCGTCGGTATCGGAAAAAGTTTCGTCGAAAAATTTTTCGTCGCGAAGCGCCCGACTGATTTTGAGCGCGGCGGCGGCGCAGTCGCAGTTAATTATGTCAACGCAAATTGCGCGGTCGTTGTTTTCATTGCGGTCGATACTCGCGCAAGCCATTTTAAGGAGCGCGGTCTTACCGAGTTGACGCCCTCCGTAAACAATATTCACATCGTCGAAGTCAAGGACGCGTTTCATTTCCCTTTCGCGCCCGATAAAAATTTCCGGCGGCATCGGGATATTCGGATTGACGGCGTAGGGTTGGAACGCGGCGAACGGCATTATCAGCGACATAAGCATTTTGTTTATCTGCATTGCGTCGTAGTTTTTAATCAGGTACATCATCATGACGCGATCAATGACGGCGAAAGTCTTTCTAATGTCGGAGGCGGCTTTGATTTTCCGCGCAAGCGAAAGCAAATCCTGCGGAGCAAGCGCGTAATCCAATAGTACGAGCGTATCTTTGGCGTCGCCAATGTCTTTAAAGATTTTAATCAACCCGTCGGGCGTGTAACTGCCGAAAAGGCAAGTCAAACGGAAACCGTAAATCTCCGCGTTGGAACCGAAAATCCAAATCGGGTGAGTATAATTTGAAGTCTGCCCGTTGCTCGGCGGCAGGAGCGTAACTTTATAATTCAAAGCGTCCGTGCCAATCGTGCCGGTCTTTTTCACGTTGTCGACTTTGAAACCGAGAGCCGTCAAAAGTTTCTTAAGCTTGTCTTCGCCGACGTCGCCATTTTGCGGAATACCATTGGGCAACCAGTTGTCAGCCAAAATCCCGCCGCCCTTAATCGCCTTCGCAGTTGCCGCCTTCGAAAACCCTTGATTCTTTTCAACCAAAATTTTCAACGACACGCCGCTTTTGCTTACGCGCTGATAGTAATCCCTGTGGTCTTCCAAAAAATGTTCAAGATGCGTTTTGGTTGAAGTCGTCTCCGGCTCAACGTAAAGCTTGCCCTCGCTGAGGCGATTAATCAAACCTTGCGCGACCGTGTAATTTCTGCGGTCAATCATTTTCTGAATCTGCGCCTTAGTTTTCTGCAACGCGGGCGAATTTTCGGCGGAAGAATTTTTGCGGCAGTAGTTCTTAATTCCCAGCTCCAAATTTTTTTCCACGAGCACGGCGTACTTGGCGGCGTCCGCCTTAGTCTTATTCTCCCAATACTCCTTGATGCGAACGAAAACGCCGTAGTTGTTGGTCGCCTGCGCGAACTCAAAACAGCGGTCAATGAGTTTCAGAATTTTTTCCTTAGTATTTTCGGGCGCGGCGTCGAACTGCCCGTAACTTTGCGCCAACTCCAGAAAGCCGAAGAATTTTTTCTTAAGCTCAAGCGCGATTCTCTTGGCGGCGTCGATACTCTCCGGCAATTTGTAAGCGGTGAGCGTGTCGTCGCCAATGTCTTTGAAGTAAGCGTAAATGAGTTTGGCGGAGCCGAAGTCCCAGCCTCTGTCCTCGAAAATATTTTTAATGCGCTCGGCGAAGGTCGGCAAATCTGCGCGGGCATGCTCGACGATTCGCGCGGTAATAGGCGCGTTGGTACCGTCAAGCGCGTTGAAGTTAAAGTTCGGCAGATAATTTTCGTCCAAAAGAACTTTGTCGCCGCGCAGAAAGTCCACATAAAAATATTTATGAAGTTCAGGCTTGAAATTCCCTTCCAACTTGTCGGCAATCTCTTGGAGCGTCGCAATCAAAACGTTAGCGGCGGCGATTTTTTTACTCGCCAAAATTTCTTGCGCCTTCGCAATGTCTTCAAGCAAACTCGTGCGAATTCTCTTGTAAGCAATGACGCCTTCGGACTGCAACGGCGCACTTTCCTCAAAACAACTCACGCGCTCGCAAAGAATTCTGATTGCAGTTTTAAGCGAAGTGCTGATATTATTCCTCAGCTCGCCGACGAGATTTGAATTGGTTTTCTTGGAAATTCTCTTGCCCGCCTCGCGCCAGCCGTTATCAATCACTGTGTCAAACTTGAAGTTGTCGAGATTTTCAATACTCAAGCCCGCGCCGTCCTTAATGAAATTCTCTTGCAGATAATTTTTCATGGAGTTGAAAATTTCTTCGTCGAGGGCGTCTTCAATCGTGTATTCGAGATAAGTTGCAAGTTCGCTGCCGTCGAAGAGGAATTTTTTCAGCTCGATAAAGCGCGGCATAAAAGCTTTGTCGGTAGGATTTTTGGCTTTATGCAAACAAGTCTGCGCCTCTTGGCGGAGCAGGGCAATTTTACTTTCCGTCTGCGCACGATTTTTAAGGCGATAGTCGGCGTAATAATCCGCGCCGTTCTTAGCCTTGTCCTTGAAGTTCATCAGTGCGAAAATCAAATCGGCGAGCGGCGAATTGTCTTCGAGTAGCGCGAAATTTTTTACAATCCCGTGCAAAGTCTTCATGTTGTAATCGAACTGATTGTGATTGGAAAAGAACGTGCGCAACGTCGCCGCCGCAAGGAAATATTCTTCGGGAGTCTCGCTCGCATCGAACAGCGCGATAATTTTATCTGAGTCGTAGCTTATCGCCAACAGCGGGTCATTTATCGCGTAGGCAAGTTGATTGTAAAGCGGCGTGTAAGTCTCGTCCTGCAAGCTCAACGCTTTGAGATAAGCCGCCGCGCAGTAAAACTTTTGCGCAAGGAGCATTTCATTGAACGGGCGCAACTCGTCGGAAATTGATTCGTCAACAACTTCCGCCTCGACCTCAACAATCGACAACTCTTCGACAACCTGCGCGGGCTGTGAAATTTTTTCTTCAACGACGGGCGCAGGCGTTTCTTCATTCCTAATTCCTAATTCCTCATTACTAATTTCAAAAAGCGAGCCAACTTCAACCTGCTCAACGGATTTTTTTCTCCTGCCCCGTTTAACAGGCGCGTCGTCGGGCTTGTCTTCGGAAATGTCCGCGTCGGATTTTTTGCGTCTGCCCCTCTTAACGGGCGGCTTATCTTCGGGGTTATCGTCGTCGGATTTTTTCTTCCTGCCGCGTTTCGGCTTATCTTCGGGCGGCGGGTTGGGCGGAAGTTTCTTCCAAATATCTGCGGGCGCAATGACTTCTTCGGAGCCGCGTACGTAGAAATTATTTTCGCTGAGAATGTAGACGTAATCGTGTGCGGACTTCGGGAAATTTTTGGTCAAAGCGGTTTCGAGCGCGACAAAAAGTTTTTCGGCGTGTTGGCGATTGAGACTGCCCACAATCACGCGATGAATCATGCCGAAATTGGAAAGGTAACTGTCAAGCTCCGTCAAAAATTCGTTGCCCGCCTCAATGCTATCCCAGAAACAGCACAGAACCAAATCGCGTCCGTAACGCCCAACAAACACCGCGCGGAAAGACTGCTCAAAAAATTTCTTGTCGTCAACGAAATTATTCTGCCCGCGCTCGACCGCGTAGATTTTGAAATAAATCATTCGCGCCACCGTTTGATGAACTTCCTTTTCAACCAAAAGCTCCGTGCTCAGCTCAACCGAAGGTGCGCCCTCTATCCCCTTGAAAAATTTTTTCAGCTGTTCGCCCTTCAAGAACTCAAAGCAACTTTGCGTCAAGCTGTAGAAGTAGCCGACGCCCTCGAAAATGTACTTTTGGAAGTAGCCCTTGCTGACCAAAAGTTGAGCGACGCCGTCGAAATGTTCGGGCGGAAATTTGCTCTCGGTGGGAATCACGACGGGGGAAAAGCCGCTACTCTCCAACGTCCTCAACAGCACAATCTTTATGACTTTGGGGCTGTCGAAATCCCGCTTGAAACGCTTGGCGTTAACTTCGCGATCTCGCTCGCAAGTTTGCATGGAAAAAATTTTTTCAAAGGGCGCAAATTCTTCGGGCGGAAGATAAATATCCCTTTTGCGAAGAATCGCGTCAAAGTCAACTGTCGGCGGCAATACTTCCGGAACGACGGGCGTTTCTACTTCGCCTTCAAAAAATATTTCCTTGCCGATAAGTGCGCGTCCCAAAAAATCATCATCGAAAACGCTACTTAAGGCTTTGGCGAGCGCAAATTTTTTGCCAGAATTTTTTTCTTTGGTCGCCTCGATAAACTTTGCATAAGCCTCGATTTTTTCTTGAGCCTTGTCGTCGCGTGATTTTTTTGGTAGCAAAAGTTCCAACCGCTTTTGATATTTCTCAAGAGATTTTTTAACGTCGGGATTTTTCGCGACAAGGTGCAAAAATTTTTCTGCCTGCGCAAAAGTGTTCGCCGCGATAATTTTTTTCTCTTCCGCATCCAAAGTTCTTTCAAGCTCCGGAAAACTTTGCGGCTTGCCACTGTTGAAAAGCTCCCTGTAAATCTCAAACGATTTATTCGCGCCACTAATCCAAGTCGCAAAGTCGTCGTTTAAATCATCAATCAATTTACTTTCCGGAAATTTTTCCTGACTAATGAATCGCTCAAACACGGAAAAATTTTTTTTAAGCTCCGCGCCTCGAACACGCAACTGATTCAAAATGTATCGAAGCTCGTTAATCTTGTCCAACCTGTCCACATAAATCACCCTCCGAGATAAGCTTTGCGAATATCCTCACTGGCGGCGAGTTCTTTGGCGTCGCCGGAAATCGTGATTCGCCCCGTCTCCAAAACGTACGCGCGGTTCGCAATCGAAAGTGCCATGTTCGCGTTCTGTTCGACAAGCAAAACCGTCGTGCCCGTCTTGTTTATGTCGACAATGATGTTGAAAATCTCCTTGATAAGGAGCGGCGCAAGCCCCATGCTCGGTTCGTCGAGGAGCAAAAGTTTTGGTCGGCTCATCAACGCGCGACCCATTGCGAGCATTTGTTGTTCGCCGCCCGATAACGTTCCTGCCAGTTGCAATCGACGTTCTTCAAGGCGCGGGAATCGTCCGAACACCATTTTAAAATCGCTTTGAATTCCGTCCTTGTCGGTTCGCGTGAACGCTCCCAGCTCCAAATTTTCTTGAACAGTCATTTCCGCGAAGATCTTCCGACCTTCGGGCACTTGCGAAATTCCCTCGCGAACGATTTTATGCGCCGGCATTCCCGCGATACTCTTGCCGAGAAAATTAATCTCGCCGGTCTTTGGCTTGAGAAGTCCGGAAATTGTGCGGAGCGTCGTTGACTTGCCCGCGCCGTTCGCGCCAATCAGCGTGACAATCTCGCCCTGTTCAACCGAAAGACTTATGCCTTTTATCGCGTGAATCGCGCCGTAATAAACGTTGATGTCCTTGACCTCAAGCATTGCCATAAGCAAACCCCCTTTACTTGTCATGCAGATAGATAAATTTTTCTATGTCATTAAAAAGCTTGTGGTTGTCGTGAATTTTGTCAATGTCCCAATCCCACCACTTGATCCTTTGCAACGCCTCGATAATATCTTCCGTGAATCTGAACTTAATAATCTTGGCAGGGTTGCCGCCGACGATTGCATAGGGCGGAACATTTTTAACAACGACGCTGTCAGAGGCGATAACAGCTCCATCGCCGATAATCAGCGGCTTGTTCGGATTAGTGCACTTGAGGACGGCTCCGCGCCCGCACCAAACGTCATTGCCGATTTGAATTTCACAGGCACCTTGCGGCGGCAAAAGTTCTTTAGGAAATTTCCAATCGGTATTACTGCCGGGAAACATGCCGACGTTTTTATAGTTGTGAGTTGCGTTTTCGCCGATGCTAAAGAAAATATCCGTCGCCAGTGAAGAAAAATTCTTTATTGTAATCGTGCCCGCCGCGTCGAATTTGCAACCGCGAATGTAACTCTTGCGCCCGAACGACAAAGTTATCTTGCCGGTCTTGGTATTGAAAACTTGCGGATAGCTCGTGTAGGACTTGGCGACCAAAAGATTTTTTTCAAGCATGCCGTAAGCGACGCCCTCTTTGACAAGGCGCGGGAAGTCAAGATTGGGAACCAAGAAAATCCGCCCGTCAATAATCTTACTGCGCGGCACACCGAAAGCTTCGAGTTGTTTCATACGCTCATAAAAATTTCCGTGCGAAGAGACAATCGCCAGGTCGAAGCTAGGAATATCGCTCGCCTTGCCCGCCCTGCCGTCGGCATAAACGAGCTTGACCTTATCTTTTTCCATTTCGGCGTGAGCAATAATTTTGAGATTGCCGCGTTCTACTTCGGCATCATAAAGCGGCTTCAAGCGGTCAAAAACATTGTCCGCGCAGAAGGTAAAAGCTTTGTAAACCATAAAATCACTGCCACTTAAAACATAGTCACTCGTAGACAAATATCTGTCGTGTCTATGTCAAGATAAATTGGGCAGACCTCGCAGTCTTGCCTTACTGCTTCATCGTGTCCGTTTTCGGCGTACCTACTAACGTTTGTACAACACTCCACAGTCGTTACTTTCCGGCTAGCCACCGGTAGTTATGCTATTTCATATTTCGGCGCATTTTTCAAGTTGATTGCCGCATTCAAATCTCTATCCCGTTCCAAGTCGCATTCACAACGATAAATCCTATCCTTGAGTTTCAAATCCGCCTTGATTAGTCCACAGTGCGAACATTTCTTTGAACTGGGATAAAATCTGTCTGCAATTCTCACTTCAATTCCGCGCTGTCTCGCTTTTATCGTCAATTTCATTCTGAAGTAAGAAAATCGCTGTGCCGCTATCGCCCTCGATAAATGCCGATTCTTCATCATTCCCCTGACGTTTAAATCCTCCAGCACTATGAAACTTGGTTCTCGTTCCACTATCGCCGAAATAATTTTATTCTCGTAGTCTACGCGAATATTCGTCAAGGTTTGATAAAGACGCTGTATCTTGACAACTTGTCGTTCTATGTTTGCAGAGTAAGTAGCAGTTTTTTCACCTCTCTTTTTCTTTGATTCATATTTTCTGCTCAAACGTCTCTGCTCGCGTCGGAGCTTCTTGTCTAAATTTCTTACTCGCGGTGTCTTGTTGATATTCGGCTTAATAACGCCGTTTGACATTACCGCCAATTCCTTGACGCCCAAATCAATGCCGATTCCTTCGCCAAGCGGTTGCTCCGTCTGATTATCAGGAACTTCGACGAGTACCGACACATAATAGCGACCTGCCTTAAATGAAATCGTGCCGCTACGAATTTTAGCTTGCGTCGGCAGATAGCCTTTTTCTTTGAGGCGCACTGTTCCTATCGTCGGTACTTGCACCTTATGCCGCCATATTGTCCAGTCGCCTTTGTTATTTTTCGGAAAGTAGGCTTTGACTTTCTGTTGACGTTTCTTTTTGAACTTAGGACGATTCGCTTTGCCCTGCATAAAGTTTTTAAACGCACGCTCGGCATTGCACAACGCTTGCTTCCTTGCCTTTGCTCCGCACTCGTCTATCCACTCCAATTCTTTCTTCACCACGTGATTGACGTATTTGTCGAAAGTATAAGCTGTCACTAAGAATCCGCTACCCAACGCCTCATAGATTTCAAAATTACTCGCCAGATAAAGATTGTACAGATAGCGGCATGTTCCCAACGTTTGGCGTATTTTAAGGGCTTGTTGTGGATTTGGCAAGATTTCTATCTTGTAACCTCTTAACATAGTTCTTCGTCCTGCTTTGTCTATGAAGGTCAATGTTTTTAGATACTGTTAGCAACCTCCTTAATAAACTCGAATTTTGAATCGTGCAGTGAAATAAATTTCCCAACATCGTTAAAGTACTTGTAGTTGTCGTGAATCTTGTCGATGTCCCAATCCCACCACTTAATCCTGAGCAACGCCTCGATAACGTCGGGCGAGAAACGATACTTGATAATCTTAGCGGGGTTGCCGCCGACGATTGCATAGGGCGGCACGTCTTTAACGACGACGCTGTCCGCTGCAATGACCGCGCCGTCGCCGATAACCAGCGGCTTGTTAGGGTTGGCAGATTTGAAAATACTCCTGTGACCGCACCAAACGTCGTTGCCGATTAGAATTTTGCAAGGACCGTGCGGCGGCAGAAATTTTTTCGGGTACTCCCAATCCAAACTTTTAATAGAAACCGTGCTGACGTTTAAATAATTGTGACTATGATTTTGTCCGAGACTGAAAAAGGTATTCTTCGCGAAGGACGAAAAATTTCCGAGCGCGATTGTCCCTTTGCCCTCAAGCATACTGTTTTTCCTTATGTAGCTTTTTGTGCCGAGCGACAAAGTTATCTTGCCGTTTTTGGTTTGATAAAGTTTCGGATAGATAATGCGGGCGTCCGCCTCGAAAGGAAATTTGTCCAAAACGCCGCAAGCAATGCCTTCTGCCATAAAGCGTGGGAAGTCCAAATGCGCGACTTGAAAAACTCGCCCGTCAATGATTCGATTGCGAGGAAAACCTTGCGCCTCAAGCAACTTCATGCGCCGATAAAAATCATTCTTGGAAGAAATTATCGCAAGGTCGAAGTTCTCCGCCGCGCAGGCGTCGTTCAGTGAATCGACTTCCACAACGATTTTCAAATTGCCGCGCTTGACTTCTGCATCGTAAAGCGGCTTCAATTTCGGATAAAGGTCATCGGTGCCGAAGACCAAAGCTTTAAACGTCATAAGTTCATCTCCTGTCGTGCAGTGAAATAAATTTCTCTATGTCATTAAAGTACTTAAAATTGTCGTGAATCTTGTCGAGGCTCCAATCCCACCACTTAATCCTGAGCAACGCCTCGATAACTTCGGGCGAGAAACGATACTGGATAACCTGCGCGGGGTTGCCGCCAACGATTGCATAGGGCGGCACGTTTTTAACGACGACGCTATCCGCCGCGATAATCGCTCCGTCGCCGATAATCAGCGGCTTGCTGGGAATGAGACTCTTAAAAATGCAGCCGCGCCCGCACCAAACATCATTGCCGATAAAAATTTGACCCTTACCCTGCGGCGACATGAATTCTTTTGGGAAGTGCCAATCAAAGAAAAATCGGCTGTATTGCATGACTGCTTCTTTGTTGTGTCCGATATTAAGTTCAAACTCGAAGAGTATGTTCCATGAAAGCGAAGAAAATTTTCCGACGTGAATATCTCCGTTCCTTTCAATGGTTACATTATCGTAGATATAACTTTTTTTATCAATAAAGCAAAGGGAATCGCTGTCTTTAAATGAATAACTTTGCGGATAAATCGTGGCGCGTATTTTAAAAGAATTTTGCGTTTCAAAGACGCCGTGAGCAACGCCTTCATTGAGCAGGCGCGGTAAGTCCAAGTTCTGAACTTGAAAAACTCGCCCGTCAATAATTTGCTCGCGTCTGAAACCTTGCGCCTCAAGAAATTTCATACGATTATAAAAATTTTCATGCGAAGAAATTATCACGATGTCAAAGTTCTCCGCCGCGCAGGCGTCGTTCAAAGAATCAACTTCCGCAATTATCTTCAAGTTGCCGCTCTCAACTTCCCGTTCGTAAAGCGTTTTAAATTCAGGATAAAGGTCATCGGTGCCGAAGATTAAAGTTTTTAACGCCATTAGTTAATCGCCTCCGCTCCCAGATACGCGCGGATGACTTCGGGGTTGTTCTGAATTTCGGCGGGCGTGCCGTCTGCGATAATCATGCCGTATTCCAAAACGTAAATGCGCTCGCAAATGCCCATGACCAAGCTCATATCGTGTTCGATTAAAAGAACCGTCAAGCCGAATTGCTTGCGAATCCAACGAATCATATTCATAAGCTCCTGCGTCTCTTGCGGATTCATGCCGGCGGCTGGCTCGTCGAGAAGTAAAAGCTTTGGTTTGGCAGCGAGTGCTCGCGCAATTTCCAAACGCCTCTGCGCCCCGTACGGAAGATTTTTCGCGACCTCGTGAGCGTGCTCGTCAAGCTTGAAAATTTTAAGCAGGTTAAGCGCGTCGTCTTCAATCGATTTCTCTTCGCCGAAGTAACGACCCATGCGCAGAACAGTTTCAAGCAAGCCGTACTTAACGTGGCAATGATACGCGATTTTAACGTTGTCGAGAACGCTCAACTCGCTGAACAGGCGGATATTTTGGAACGTCCGCGCAATCCCGCGTTGAGTAATTTCGTAAGGCTTAAGTCCGACAAGCGACTTGCCGTCAAAAGTAATCTCGCCCGTCGTCGGCACGTACACGCCCGTTATCAAGTTGAAAGCCGTCGTCTTGCCCGCGCCGTTAGGACCGATTAAGCCGATAAGCTCGCCCTTGTCAATGTAAATGTTGAAGTCCGAGACCGCCTTAAGCCCGCCGAAGACTTCCGACACGTCATTAGTTTCAAGCAAATGTTTATCTGCCATTCAAGTCACCTCCTTTGCTCCGGAAATTTTATTCAAGAATTTTTTAATCGGCGCGACGTTCGTCAGCTCCATGTAGCCGAAAAGTCCTTGCGGGCGATAGAACATCATCAGAATTAGCGCGAGTGCGTAAATTATCATGCGCATTTCGGGGAAGGACGCCAACGCCGCTGATATGAACGTCACGACGAACGCGCCCGCGATTGAGCCGGTGATTGACCCCATGCCGCCCATGACGACCATTATAAGATAGTTGAACGAGGATAAAAACGTGAACGACGTCGGGCTAATTAAATAGAATTGGTGCGCGAACAAGCCGCCCGCCACGCCCGCGAACGCCGCGCCCAACGTGAACGCCATGACTTTATATTTCGTCGTGTTGACACCCATTGCCTCCGCCGCAATTTCATTTTCGCGAATTGCTATGCAAGCCCGCCCGTGTGACGAGTTCACAAAATTTTTTATAAAGAACAGCGTCACCAGCATTACGAAGAAAACCCACGTGAAGTTCGTCAAGTGCGGAATTCCCTTGAAACCCGCCGCGCCGCCTACGTAGTCAATATTCATTATGACAATGCGGATTATCTCGCCCAAGCCGAGCGTCGCGATTGCCAAGTAGTCCCCGCGCAGTCTTAGCGTCGGCAAGCCGATTAAAAAGCCCAAAAAGCCCGCCGCGATTGCTCCGCAAATCAATGCGACAATCAGCGGCAAACCAAACTTGACCGTCGCCACAACTCCGACATACGCGCCGACCGCCATAAAGCCCGCGTGCCCCAATGAAAATTGTCCCGTGTAGCCGTTGATTAAGTTCAGGCTCGCCGACATGATTACATTCACGCAAATTAAAATTATGTTCAGCTCCCAAAACGAGCCGATTATCTTTGTGCTTATCATCGTTTGCAATGCGCCGTAGAGCACAAGCCCAAAGACAAGCATAACTAAGTCTCTTTTTCTCGCCGAGTTCATATAAAGTCCTTTCTAGCTTTCAGCTTTTAGGTGTTAGGTGTTAGGGGTTAGGTTTTAGGTTTTAGCTGATAGCTTAAACTTTCTCATTAGTGTTCTTGCCAAAGAGTCCGCTCGGTTTAATCAGCAAAACCAAAATCAAAATCGCGAACGCCGCCGCGTCTCTGAACGTCGAGGAGATAAAGCCCGAAACTAACGCCTCGACGACGCCTAAAACTATTCCGCCGACAACTGCGCCCGGCAAAATTCCTATGCCGCCCAAAACCGCCGCCACGAACGCTTTCAAGCCCGGCATGATTCCCATTAGTGGATCAATCGTGTTGTAGTAGACGCCGACCAAAACGCCCGCCGCCGCCGCCAACGCCGACCCTATGCAAAACGTCATCGAAATTATTTTGTCCGAGTCGACGCCCATTAACTGCGCGGTCTCCGTGTCGAAACTCGCCGCCCGCATTGCCTTGCCGAGTTTTGTCTTCTGCACAATGTAAGTCAGCAACGCCATTAAAATAATCGTTATGCCGAAAATCAAAAGCTGTTGCCCGTTGACGATAAAGCCGCCCACGTTGAACGAGACGTTCGGCATGACTTCGGGAAAAGTGCGCGGCGTCGGCGTCACAAAGTACATGCTCGCGTACTCAAGGAAGAACGAGACGCCTATCGCCGTTATCAGCAAGGAAATGCGCGGCGCATGTCGGAGCGGCTTGTAGGCAATCTTTTCAACCAACATGCCCAAACACGCCGTCAACGCCATTGAAATCAAAAGCGCGGGGAAAATTGGCATGTTCCCGAACGTCACCGCCGCAAAGCCAATGTACGCGCCCACCATGTAAACATCGCCGTGCGCAAAATTTATCAACTTTATAATGCCGTAAATCATCGTGTAGCCCAGAGCAATCAGCGCGTATATACTGCCCAAGCTCACGCCGTTTATCAACTGCTGAACGAGTTGATGCGCAAAATCCATAAAAAAACCTCCTCGAAATTTCTCAAGGAGAATTTTAACTTTTTATCGCCTCATTGTCACGCTTTATTTTTGAGATAGTTGATTGTAGCCGTCAAAGCTTCTTGGGGGGTAATATCCAACATGCAGGGCGGTTCTTTCGCTTCAAGCACACAGCCGTAATCGCCCGCAATGTACATGCATGGTTCGCAAACCGACGAGGCAATATTGATGTTGCGGTCATAGGCAAAATAATGCCAATCACTCGAACCAAAGAACACCAAGCAAGTTGTTTCAAGAGCCGTCGCCAAATGAATCAAGCCGCCCTCACAACCGACATGCAATAAAGAGTTCGCCAAAATGTATTTTGTCAGCTCCAAGTCGCAACCCAAAATTTTGCGGTCGCAATTTTTAATTTCAGCTTCGTCCTTCCCGCCGACCTGTACAACTTCAAGTTCAGGGAAAAATTCCTTGACGAGCGCAACATATTCAACAAGATATTTCATTGACCACGCTTTACTTTTTAGGCGTGTCGCTTGCCGGTGCATGTTTGAATAAATTGTCATGTATTTATCGAGCTTGAGTTTATCGAAATCGCGTCGATAAGTGGGCGAAAGATTTATTTCTATTTTCTCATCATGAATTGGCAAGACGCCGCCGCACGACAGGAATCAAAAGAAATTTTTGTGCAGAATTCGTGAAATGCAGACGTTACGTAATGGCACTGAAAAGCCCAAAGGTTTGAAGTCTTTAACCATTCTATCGTTATATTCTTGAACCTGCAGAGCCATGTTTAAAAGCGCGGGCGATTTTTTCAGTTGTTCGATATTCGCTCCGTCAAACATTATGCAATGCGTTCCCACGACCCAGACTGCCAAAGCATATTTCGCAACATTTTGCTCGTAAAATTTTTCGTGATTCAGAATGCGATTTAAATTTTTACTGAAACCGAAAAACGCTTTGGCAAAATCGAGATGTCTGGGTTCCTTGCAAAAAATATCGACGACGCAAGACGGTTCAATTTCAATCAGTAAGTCAAAAATTTTTTTGGCAACGACACTGTCGCCCAAGCCGTACCCTAAACCAAACGCAATTGAAATTTTTCCTGACTCGAAGGCAAATTTTTTATCAGCCATAGAAAAAACCTCCTTGAAAATTTTCAAGGAGATTTTAACTTTTTATAGTCATATTGTCATGCTTTATTTTTTTGATTAACCTTCGGGCGCAATTTTAGCGCGGAGTTCGCGCATACCGTCTTTGGTCTCGATGACGACGATACCTTTAATCGGGTTGTGCGTCGAGGCGTCCATAGTGATCGTGCCTGTGCCGACTTTCAAATCTTTAATGCTCTCGATGTTGTCGCGGATTTTCTGAGAGTCGTCGCCGCCGCGCTCAATCGCATTGATTAACATTTTGCCGGCGTCGTAGCCGAGAGCCGCGAAGACGTTCGGATCAACTTTATACTCTTCCTTGTAAGACTTGATGAAGTCTTGAACTTCGGCGTCGCCTTCAAAGTAGTGCGTGCAGAAGAAAGTATTGTTGAGCGCGTCCTTGCCGGCAATGTCGACAACTTTTGTATCGTCCCAACCGTCAGTGCCGAGAATCGCGGCGGTTATGCCGAGTTCGCGAGCCTGCTTGACGATTTTGCCAACTTCTTCATAGTAAGCGGGGACAAAGATAACGTCGGCATTAGCTGTTTGAATTTTGGTCAGCGCGGCTTTGAAGTCTTGGTCTTTGGCAAGGAAAGCCTCTTCCATTACAACTTGACCGCCGTCCGCCTCGAACTTCTCTTTAAAAATCTTGCCGAGACTCTTTGAGTAGTCGGAGCTTGAATCGAGATAAAGCACTGCAGTCTTTGCGCTCAACTCTTTGGTGGCGAATTGAGCCATGACTTCGGATTGTTGCGGGTCAATAAAGCACGCACGGAAGACGTAGGGCTTGACCGCTCCATTTTCGACAGTGACGTCGGGATTAGTCGCGGCGGGCGCGATAATCGGAACCATGTTATCTGTTGCAACTTGTGACTCAGCGATAACATTGGCAGTGACCGCCGGTCCGATAAGCGCAACAATCTTATCGTCGGAAATTAATTTGGTTGCCGCGTTGACAGCCTCAGCCGCCTCAGATTTTGCGTCCGCCTCGACGATTTTAATCTTCTTGCCGTTGATGCCGCCCGCGTCGTTGACTTCCTTAATCGCAAGCTTGAGTCCGTTATTGGCATTCGCGCCGTATTGAGCGACGTTGCCGGTCAGCTCGAAGTTGGAGCCGATAACAATCTCGTCGCCCGCCGCTTTATTGGCGTTGCCGCCCGAACTTCCCGAATCGCCGCCGCAACCTGTAAAGAGTGCGCTCGCCATAACTCCGCAAGCCAGCATTGATGCCAATCTGAATTTCTTTTTACTGAAAAACAATTCTGTTCAACCTCCAAAATCTTTAACGATAAAAACTTTTGCGCAAGTATAGTTAAAAAGCTCGCGCCCGTCAAGATTTTTCTTGAAATTTTTCTGGACGTATGATATATTGACAACAAGCTTACGAAAGGATGCAAGGGTTTTACTTCAAGGACGAGTCGGCGAATTGAATTTAAGCCTCCGCGAGGAGGTGATACGATGCGCCTGTTAGTTTTCATTTTGCGTACGGCAGCTATCACGACCGGAATTCTCCTGCTGCTCAGCAAAACAGCCTCCTAAGGCTCTAACTTAGAGGCTGCAAAGTGTTTTCCCCATATATACACACTCGGAGGATAAATCCGCCGAAGTAAGCTTTCTTGCGTCGAAAGACGCTTTTTTGTTCGCAGAAATAATATCACGCGCTGAAAAAATTTTCAAGCCTCAAGCGCAATAAATTTAAAGCTGTCGTAGTCGAAAAGTCCTCGCGCCGTCAATTTAATTTCAGGGATAACGGGCAAGCTCATAAAAGTTAGCGTCATGACGGGTTCTACGTCGCGGCTGATTCCAAGTTCGGCGTGCGCTTTTTCGTGAAGGGCGTCGAGTTTTTCTTTCAGCTCCTCGCCGCTTAAGTCGCTCATAAGTCCGGCAATCGGCAAAGCTATCGACGAAATAATTTTACCGTCGACAACTAAAACCATGCCGCCTTCCATTTTAATCAAAGCGTCGACCGCGCAGAAAATATCAGCGTTGTTAGTGCCCGCCGCGATTATGTTATGCGAGTCGTGCGCAACTGAAACGGCAACCGCGCCGCGCTTAATTCCGTAGCCGCTCAAAAATCCGAGTCCGACTTTGCCCGTCTCCTTGTGCCGCTCAATCACCGAGACTTTGCAAATATCCTGCGCGGGATTGAAAATAAAATCGCCCGCCGCGTCGCGCTCAACGTCAACGATAATTTTCTTGCTCACTATGCCGCCCGGCAAAATTTTTATCACGTTGACCTTGCCACTAGTCAAATTCATTTTCAAACGGTCGGCGGAAAAATCTTTGACCTTGACACTGCCGCGAACGCTCGAAATATCTGCGGGCAAAATTTCGGGCAAGTACTTTCCGTTCGACGCAACAAGCTCGCCGCCAATCCAAACCTTATCAACTTTGAAACTTTGCAAATCGTCAAGCAAAATCAAATCTGCGCGGGCACCGATTTTAATCGCGCCCCTGTCGTAAAGTCTGAACGCTTCGGCAACGTTGAGCGTCGCAAGTTGAATCGCCGTTATCGGGTCAAGCCCCGCCTCGACGCACATTTTAACGTTGCCGTCCATGTGACCGAGTTCAAGAGTCGTCTTGGGCTGGCGGTCGTCCGAACAGAGCAAGACGCGGCGGCTGTTGAAAGAATTCACGCCCTTAATCAAAGTTTCCAAGTCGTGGCAAGCCGAGCCTTCGCGAATCAAAACGTACATGCCCTTTGCAATGCGTTCGTTCATTTCGTCAAGCGTGCGGCATTCATGGTCGCCGACAATCCCCGCGCTCAAGTAAGCGTTGAGACTTTTTCCGGTGACGTTGGGCGCGTGTCCGTCAATCAGCTTGCCGAACTTTTGAGCGAGAAGAATTTTATCCAAAGCTTTGTCGTCGCAGTTGATTATGCCAGGCGCGTTCATGAATTCGCCAAGCCCGAAAATATTTTCGTCGCCGATAAGCTCTTCCATGTCCTCCGCGTCGAGAACCGCGCCCGCATCTTCAAAGGGCGTGGCAGGTACGCAACTCGGCATTGCGTAAATTATATTGAGCTTTGTCTTCTGCGCGGCGTCAAGCATATATCTAAGCCCGCGCAGTCCGCAGACGTTGGCTATCTCGTGCGGGTCGGCGATAATCGAAGTCGTGCCGCAGGGAACAATAATTCTGCCGAGCTGTTCGGGGCTAATGTACGAAGACTCGATATGAATATGCGCGTCGATAAAACCAGGTGCGAGAAATTTTCCGCCCGCGTCAAAAATTTTTTCGCCGTCATATTCAGCCGCGCCCATGCCGATAATTTTCCCGCCGTAAATCGCGACTTCGCCTAAAGTAATTTCGCCGCTCAAAACGTTGACTATCCGACAATTTTTTATAACCAAATCGGCTTTGCGTCTGCCCGCCGCCGCCTCAAGGGCAGTGCGTAATTCGTAATTCGCAATGCGCAATGAAATCACCCCGAATCAGAGGAAAATATATTTCAAAATGAACAGCACCGTCAAAATGTACATGAGCGGCGTGACGTCCTTGCCCTTGCCCGAAAAGACGTGCAGGATTGTATAAGAAATGACACCGAAACAAATTCCCTCCGAGATTGAATACATAAACGCCATCGAGAAAATTGTTATGTAGGCGGGGACTGCGGTTAAAACGTCGTCAGTCCAATGAATCTTCGCGACCTGTTGCATCATGAGGAAGCCGACGATTATCAGCGCGGGAGCCGTCGCGAACGCGGGGATTGCCAAGAACACGGGCGAGAAGAATAACGCCGCCAAAAACAAAGTGCCCGCCGTGATTGCCGTCAAACCCGTTTTGCCGCCCTCAGCTATGCCCGCCGATGACTCGACAAACGTCGTTATCGTCGAAGTACCGAGCAATGAACCTGCCGTTGTCCCGATTGCGTCCGTCATCAAAACTTGCTTGACCTTCGGGAGCTTGCCGTCCTTGTCAAGGAGATTTGCCTTCGACGCGCAACCTATGACCGTCCCGATTGTGTCGAACAAGTCGACAAACAGGAACGCCATTAAAACCGTGAAAAATTCAAACGACAACACCGAACTGAAGTCCACTTGCATAAAAGTAGGCGCGAGCGACGCCGGCATTGAGATTATTCCGTTCGGAAACAGACTGAAAAATCCTTTCTCAGGATTGGGAACGTAAAGCCCCACTGCTTGGCAAATCATGCCCAAACCCCACGTCATGATTATTCCGAACAGCACCGAGCCTTTAACGTTTTTTATCAGCAGGAACGCAGTCACGAGCAAGCCGATTAGCGCGAGCAAAACCGTTATGCCTTCCGAAGAAAACATGCCGCCTTCAACCGAACCTTTGAACGAATACAGCGTAACGAGCGTCGGACCCGCAACGACGATGTGCGCGTTCTGAAGTCCGATAAAGCTTATGAAAAGTCCGATGCCGACCGACACCGCGATTTTGAGCGACGGCGGGATTGCGTTAAAAATCGCCTCGCGTATGTTCACCAGCGACAGAAAAATAAAAATGACGCCTTCAACGAAGATTGCCGCAAGTGCCTGTTGCCACGTGTAGCCCATGCCGATTACAACCGTGTACGCGAAGTAAGCGTTAAGCCCCATGCCCGCGCTGAGTACGAACGGCATGTTCGCCAAAAATGCCATTAAAAAAGTTGTGAACGCGGAGGCAAGAGCGGTCGCCGTGAAAATCGCGCCCGTGTCCATGCCCGACGCTCCAAGAATTATCGGATTGACCGCGAGGATATAAGCCATTGTCATGAACGTCGTAACGCCCGCCATGACTTCCGTCTTAACGTCCGTTCCGCGTGCCCTGAGTTCAAAAAATTTTTCCATAGATAATTCCTTTCTTTGTTGAGAATGTAGAAAGGATTTTACACGAAAAGATTTTTCGCGTCAAAAAGTTTTTAATCTCCGCCGAGCAACTCCTCCAACTTATTTTTTATCACGATGACTTGTGGACCGTAGATAACTTGAACGCCGACGCCGTGTTGAACGACGCCCTTCGCGCCGCTCGACATCAAAATTTTCTCATTGACAAGCGAAGAGTCTTTGACCGTCACACGCAACCGAGTTATGCAACAATCCAACTCCACAATATTTTTCTGCCCGCCAAGTCCCGCGAAAATCAAACCGGCTTGCTCGGCGTCGCTCAAATTTTTATCGACCTCCGCCATTTCCTCGCGTCCAGGCGTCTTGAAGTCGTACTTCTCTATAAAATATTTGAACGAAAAATAATACAGGAAAAACCAGGGGACGCCGATTAGCGGCACGTAAATCCAATTTGTCTTATCCGCGCCCTGTAAAATGCCGAACAGGATAAAATCAATCAGCCCGCCCGAAAACGTCTGCCCGATTGTTATTTGGAAAATGTGCGCAAGCATGAATGCGCAACCGTCAAAGAAGGCGTGCAGGACGTAAAGCATGGGCGCGACGAATAAAAATGAGAACTCAAGCGGCTCCGTGATTCCCGTCAAGAACGAAGTCAGCGCGGCGGAAAGCAACATGCCGCCGACAACTTTTCTGTTTTGCGGCAAGGCGGTTTTGTACATTGCGAACGCCGCCCCGACTAAGCCGAACATCATTGTAATAAATCTGCCCGCCATAAAGCGCGAGATGCCCTCGTAAAATTTCGTAGTTGACGGGTCGCCCAACTGCGCGAAGAAAATTCTCTGCGTACCTTCGACGAGTTGTCCGTTGATAATTTCGCTCCCGCCGAGTGCCGTCGTCCAGAACGGCAAATAAAAAATGTGGTGCAAGCCGAACGGTCCGAGCATTCGCAAAAAGAATCCGTAAAACAGCGTGCCGATATATCCCGTCGAACTGAACAAGCTTCCTATCGAGAAAATTATTTCTTGGAAGTAGGGCCAGATTACATAAACTTCAATTCCCATGCACAGCGAGAACGCCGCGCAGATTATCGGGACGAAGCGCGAGCCGCTGAAAAATCCCAACGCCGGCGGCAAATCCGTCTTGTAAAATTTTTGGTGGAGCCAGTAAGTCATCACGCCGACGAGCATTCCGCCGAAGACGCCCGTTTCCAGCGTCTGAATTCCCAAGCACATGCCCTGCCCCGCGCCCGACAAGTTGTCCGTTGCAAGTTCCTCCGTGATTTTCAAGCAGGAGTTTATCGTCGCGTTCATTACGAGCATTGAGACTATCGCCGCAAGCCCTACCGTGCCTCTGTCAGTGCGTGCCATGTTGACCGCAAGCCCGACCGCAAAGAGTATCGGCAAGTTCGCGAAAACGATATTGCCCGCGTCCGCCATGATCATCAAAATATCTTGCAACCAGTAAATATCTAAGAAGTCGTAGGCTTTGATTGTGTTCGGATTAGACAACGCGCCGCCTATACCGAGAAAAAGCCCCGCCGCCGGCAAGACCGCTATCGGCAACATTAACGCCTTGCCGAATCTTTGCAACGTCGCGAAGATTGAGCTGTCTTCGCCAAAAGAAAAAAGTTTCATGCGTTCAATTTAATCCTTCCTTTAAAATCTTCCGCGCCTTGCCGCTCCAATAACTTGCTCAATCTTTCGCGCGGTCGGGCGTTTTCAGAAAAGTATTTTAAAGCCTCGTCAATGATTTTGTAAAGCGTCGCCTCGTCAAAGACAATCGGCAAGAAACTTTTCCCAGCGAAGTAAATTTTATAGCCGACCTCGCCGCGCAGAGCCTCCTTTCTGCAAACTTTCACGCAACGCCCGCAGTTAATGCACTTGTCGCGGTCAATCGCCCAAACTTTTTCCGCGCGATTAACTTCAATGGCATTGACGGGGCAAATTTTCGCGCACGCGCCGCAGTAAATACAATTTTCGCAGTCAAACTGCGGCTCGACTGCGCCTTTAATGCCGATGTCGTTCGCGTCAACCTTCATGCAATTATTCGGGCAACCCGTCACCGAGCAAGTTATTTTGCAAGGGAACTCGCGCTCGCCGTGAAGTCTCTCAAGCTCCATTGCAATGCCGGGCGAATCGATTATCCCTGCGGGGCAAGTCCGCGTTCCTTGACACGCCGTCACCATTCTAAAAATCGTGCCGACCGGAGAAATTTTCATGCCCGCCGCCGCGCTGATTTCTTCTATCGCGTCGAAGTTTTCTTTTCTAACGAATGGGATTGAAATTTCTTGCCGCGATGTCAGCGTTATGAACCCGTCGCCGAATTTTTCCGCCAGCTCGTGAATCGCCAACAGTTGCGCCGCCGTCAGCTTGCCCGCCGCCGACTTGAACCTTACCGAAAAAAATCCGTCCTGCCTTTGCCTTGCCAAAAAATTTTTCATTGCTCGCCCTCCAAATAAAAATGCCCAAGATTTTTCTTGAGCCGATTTTATTTTCTGAATCAAAATTTTTCAAGCTTGCGTTCACAAAAAGTTACGGGCGTCAAATCCAATTCATGAGCAAATTTCAAAGCGCATTCAAAATAATTTCCGACCGCCGCGACTTTGTGAGCGTCAGAACCAATCGTTACGTATCGCCCGCCGAGTTCGCGATATTTTTTATAAACGGGCACGAGTTCATTAACTGCGCGGTCGCTGTAGAAACGGCGCGTGTTAAGCTCCAAAACCTTCTCGCGCTCAACTACAATCTTCAACACCGCGTCAATCTCCGCCTTGAACGTCGAGTAATCAATTTCGGGATTGTCATAGGGCGCGGTGCGGCAAATGTAATCGATATGCCCCAGCGCGTCAAAGTCAGCAACGGTTATTTCTTCCGCCATTTGCTCAAAATATTTTTTATAAGCCGTCACCTTGTCCTTGCCAATGTAAAAATGCGTGTAGTAAATGTCCAAGTCGTCGACGAGATGAATTGAGCCTATGACAAAATCGAAGTCCGCCTGCGTCAAGAAATTTTCGATGGCAGTCCGCGCAGATTGCCGCAAGCCGACCTCAACGCCGAGTCGAACTTTTTCCCCGCGCAGATTTTTATACTCGTTCATGTAAGTTGCCGCGTCGAAGGTGAAATCTTTGCCGTCAATCTCCAAGCCGTAATCAAAGTGCTCCGTGAACACCACGCCAAGATTTAAGCTCGCCGCCTTGTTAATTGCCTCCGCCGCAAGCATTTCCGAATCAGCGGAAAATTTCGTGTGCATGTGCGAATCAAAAACCATTCAATCACCTCCGATATACTCAAGATACCGCCGATACTGTTCCGCCTCAATGGCGCGAACATAATTTTCCATGTACTCAAAATCCGGCTCGCCCGCCTCGTTGACGGGAAGTTGAATTTTACTTCGCCGCAATCGCGTAAGAGTTGCGCCGTTGCCGCCCCAACTGAATATCGACAAAGTTTTTTTCAAGCAAGGCAAAATGAACAACGCGATGTGCTTATTCAAATGTTCGTTCGTCAGAATTTGAATATTTTGTCCCGTGTAAAAATCCGTCGGCTGATAAAAAGCCGTCTGCGTATCAAGCCCGACCGTTATGCAATTTCCCGCGTCGCGTTTATAATTCGGCTGTTCGCAAACAAAACATTGAATCCCGTTGTTGCGGTCGGTTCGTGTGACGTAAGGGAATTCGCCATCAGTCAAATTGAGTTTGTTCTTATCAATGCCGCTTGACGTGGCGCGAATGGAAAATATATCCGACAGATTAAATATTCGCCAAGTCTTTTCGCTAAACGGCGCGATTTTTTTATTCGTCGTCATCGTCGTCGTGGTGGTGATGAGAAACTTCCTTGCCGCGAATATCTTTAATGGCTTTGGCAACGTCCTTTGCGCCGTAAATCGCCGAGCCGGCAACCAAAACATTCGCGCCCATTTCTCTGACCGCCTCCGAAGTCTCGGCGTTAATGCCGCCGTCAACTTCAATGTCGCACTCGGTCTCCATTTCGTCAATCATGTGATAGAGCATGTGAATCTTGCCGAGCTGCGAGTCGATAAATTTCTGCCCGCCGTAGCCGGGATTGACCGTCATAATCAAAACCATATCGGCATCTTCGATAAGCTCCTCGACCATTGAAAGCGACGTGCCGGGATTGAGTGCGACACCCGCCTTGCAATCCAGTTCGTGAATTTTTTGGATGAGCCTGTGCGCGTGATTGGTCGCCTCGACGTGAAAAGTTATAATGTCCGCACCTGCTTCGGCAAAACTTTCAAGCTGCGTTTCGGGGTGCTCGACCATTAAATGAACGTCCAAAACCGCGTCGGTGACCTTGCGTAGGCTCTTGACGACGCCCGCCCCGATTGTAATTTCCGGAACAAAGCTCCCGTCCATAACGTCAATGTGAATGTATTCCGCGCCCGCGTCGGTGACCTTCTTAATCTCGTCGGCGAGGTGCGCGAAGTCCGCCGAGAGTATCGACGGCGCAATTATCGTTGCCATAAATTTTCCTCCTTATTAAAACTATCTGCGAACTTTAATGCGCATGCGTAATGATTTTGTTTGTTGCGTGTTACATATCAATCAGCGGCGTCTTCTTGCCGTAAAGCAACATGTCGAACGGGTCGTAATAAAAATGTTTACCACGAGCAAAATTATTGACAACGTCATGGAAACCTTCTTCCCTTCTGTCAAAGTCGATTTCGGGATTAATATGCCACGCCGAATCCAAATCAGACTTGAAGGGCACGAAACAAACTTTCTTACCATAAGGGAGCGCGTCGAACTCCTGCAAAATTTCTTCGCTCTCGGTGTAAGCCGTCACGAAGAGATTGTACCAGTTAATTCGTGCCTTGCGCCACTCCCAAATCTTGACCGCCTCATCGAAGTCGGGGTAGTGATTCAGTACAAGATCAACATTTCCGAGCGTAACAATCGGATGATTGTATTTTAAAACATCATTCCATATCATTTCCTTAAGAATCAATTTCTCTTCCATGTAGACGCGCGGCGCACGCAGGAAACGGATAAATTCTTGTTCGCTGTTGAAAAACATGTTGATGAACGGCGAGCGAAACGACAAGCCCAGCGTATGACTTATTAAGCCGCCAAAGCAATTCAGCGAAAAAATCGATAAGTGCGACTGTTGCAGTTGACGATACTTGCCAAGCTCAAAGCCGGGAAAAGTGACAATCCAGTCGCCTAAAAGTTTTTCTTCAGGCAGGTTGAGTTGGTGGGCGGATTGCGTAATTTTATTCATGCCAATTTGCCTTGCCCCGACGACAAGGAGAATATCGTATACCCCCCCCCCTCTAGTCAACCTTTCAAGCTGCACGAAGGGAACAATCGCGCCATCACAATCAAGTTGAATTGCTGTCTCAGACGTTACGCCGACAATCTCAACGCCGTTATGTTGTCGCTCAAGGATATTCATTGCGCCTTGAAAAAAGCGCGTGTCCTCCGAAACGACCCAGATTAAAACTTTTAGCATGTCAAATCCTTTCTACGGCGAGAGAAATTTTTTCGCCGTTAATGTCCCAAGCTTTGGCGTTGTCGTTCGCTGAGAAAATAATTTCGTTGGCGAGCGTGACGGTCATAATTTCATGCGCGTTGCTCGTGATGATGTCGGCGAGCTTGTCGTTGCCCGACGCGAAAATTTTAATCCTGTCGGTGACTTCAAAGTTGCTCTCGCGGCGCATGACTTGAATCTTGCTGATGACTTCGCGAACAAAGCCCTCCTCAATCAGCGCGGGCGTCAACGTCGTTGCAAGCGCGATAGAAAGTTCACCGTCACTTTGGCAGTTGAAACCTTCGCTCTGTGTGATAGTAATTTCAATGTCCTCCGCAGTCAAAGTTATGTCGCCCAGTTTAAGCTCGCCCGTCTTGTCGAGTTCGAGTTTGGCGGCGGCTCCGTCAAGCTTTTCAAGCGCGGCTTTGACTTCGCCCATGCGCTTGCCAACTTTTTTACCCAACACGCGGAAATTCGGCTTGATGTTGTATTTAATGAACTCGCCCATATCCGCGCGGAACTCGACGCTTTTAACGTTAAGCTCGTCCTCGACAATCTCAATGAATAAGGGGTCAGGAATCAGGAATCGGGAATCAGAGTTTTTACTGACACCTGACTCCTTGCCACTGACAACTAGCCTTTCGACGGGCTGACGATTCTTGATGTTGGAGGAGTTGCGGGCGGCGCGACCGAGCACGACGATTTTCAAAACCAAATCCATATTGCGTTCAAGTTCGGCGTCGATAAATTTTTCGTCGGCTTGCGGGTAGTCGCAAAGGTGAACGCTTTCGGGAGCCGACGTGTCGATTGAGCAAACAAGGTTGCGATAAATATTCTCCGTGATGAAAGGAACCATAGGAGCCGCCGCCTTCGCCAAAGTAACAAGCGCGGTGTAAAGCGTCATGTAGGCGTTAATCTTGTCCGGCTCCATGCCCTTCGCCCAGAAACGCGCACGACTGCGGCGAACGTACCAGTTACTTAACTCGTCAACAAAATCTTGCAACGCCCGCGCTGATTCGGGCACTTTGTAATTCGTCAGCGCGTCGTCGACAGTCTTAACCATTGTATTCAAGCGCGACAACAACCACTTATCCATTACGCTGAGCTTGTCATATTCAAGCGTGTATTTCGTGGCGTCAAAGTCGTCAATGTTCGCGTACAGCACAAAGAAGGCATAAGTATTCCACAGCGTCCCCAAGAACTTCCGTTGCCCTTCAACAACCGCATCATCATGAAAACGATTTGGGAGCCAAGGAGCGGAGTTTTCGTAGAAGTACCAGCGGATTGCGTCCGCGCCGTGTTTGGCGAGCGTCTCCATTGGCGCGACGGCGTTGCCCTTCGACTTCGACATTTTCTGTCCGTCCTTGTCGAGAACTAAGCCGAGCACGATACAATTTTTAAAAGCCGTGTCGTCGAAAATCAACGTCGAGATTGCCATAAGCGAATAGAACCAACCGCGCGTTTGGTCAACTGCCTCGCTGATAAAGTCGGCGGGGAAATGTTCCTCGAAAATCTCTTTGTTCTCGAACGGGTAATGCCACTGCGCAAAAGGCATCGCGCCCGAATCAAACCAGCAGTCGATAACTTCGGGCACACGGTGCATTTCGCCGCCGCACTTCGGGCAAGGGAAAGTTACTTTGTCAATGTACGGGCGGTGCAACTCAATATCGTCGGGGCAATTCGACGACAGCGATTTTAATTCTTCGATTGAGCCGATTGAATGTTGGTGCCCGCATTTGCATTCCCAAATGTTGAGCGGCGTGCCCCAATAGCGATTGCGCGAAATGCCCCAGTCTTGAACGTGTTCGAGCCAATCGCCGAACCGCCCCTTGCCAATCGTCGGCGGGATCCAGTTGACCTTTGCATTGTTTTTCAACAAGTCATCTTTAACCGCCGTCATCTTGATAAACCACGACTCGCGGGCGTAGTAAATAAGCGGAGTATCGCAACGCCAGCAGTGCGGATAGCTGTGCTCAAACGGCGGAGCTTTGAAAAGTTTTCCAGACTCCTTCAAGTCGCGCAGAATCAGCGGATCGGCGTCCTTAACAAAAGTTCCCACCCATTTAGTTTCCGCAGTCATGTTGCCCTTGCTGTCGACGAACTGCACAAAAGCAATATCATATTTCTTGCAGACGCGGTTATCGTCCTCACCGAATGCCGGAGCGCAATGGACAATGCCCGTGCCGTCTTCCGTCGTAACATAATCGTCACAGGTCACAATGAACGCCTGCTTGCCCGAACGTTTGACAATCTCGTCCGCGAACGGATAGAGCGGCTCATACTTTTTATACTCAAGCTCCGCGCCTTTGAACGTAGACAAAATTTTCTTCTCGGCGTCGCCAAAAACCTTGTCGACCAACGCCGCCGCCAAGATATATTTCACGCCGTCGACTTCAACTTTAACGTAATCGACTTTGGCATTGACGCACAAGCAGAGGTTTGAAGGCAAAGTCCAAGGGGTTGTCGTCCACGCGAGAAAGTAAGCGTCGTCGTCAACGGCTTTGAACTTGACGACTGCCGAACGTTCCTTAACGTCTTTGTAGCCAAGCGCGACCTCGTGACTTGAAAGCGGCGTTCCGCAACGCGGGCAATACGGCACAACTTTATGACCTTTGTAAAGCAAGCCCTTATCCCAAATCTGCTTGAGTGCCCACCACTCCGACTCAATGTAATAATTTTCGTAGGTGATATAGGGGTGCTCCATGTCCGCCCAAAAGCCCACGACGCCCGAAAATTCTTCCCACATGGTTTTATACTTCCAGACCGACTCGCGGCACTTCTTGATGAAAGGCTCCATGCCGTAAGCCTCGATTTGCTCCTTGCCGTTAATGCCGATAAGCTTTTCAACCTCCAGCTCGACGGGCAAGCCGTGAGTGTCCCAGCCGGCTTTGCGCAAAACTTTTTCGCCCTTCATGGAGTGGTAGCGCGGGAACAAATCCTTGATGACGCGCGTCAAGACGTGCCCGATATGCGGCTGACCGTTCGCCGTCGGCGGTCCGTCATAAAACGTATAATCCTTGCAACCTTCGCGGTTGTCGATTGCCTTCTGCGCGATATTGTTATCCGCCCAAAACTTCTCGACTTCCTTCTCGCGGCTCGCGAAATTCAAATTGGTATCAACCTTGCGATAAAGCATTGAAAAAATTCCTCCTTTGTTCGTGCGCCAATAATAATTCATTTGCGCAACTTTATCAAGCGTGGCATAATGATAACAAAACGCAAGGAGGATTTTTATGAGAGATTTAAATTTCGTTGGTCACCTGCAAGTTTCCGGGACGGTTGACTGGGGGGGGGGCAAATATAATCTCAATTTAAACGCCGAACCTCAAGAACTTTCCGCGCTGAAAGTTTTTTGCGATGTCGATAGCGAGCGGCAAATCATTTCACAGACCAAGACGCGCAAGATTAAGACGTTGCTTGATATTGACGGCTACTTTTCTTGCGGCAAGCTTTTCACGAAACTTGACAACGAGATCACGCAGATTGATTGCGTCGCCGACAAGCCGCTGTTGCCGATTATGGAAAACATTTACAGCCACGTTTACAAAAATCTTGCGGCGGTTGGATTCAAGCATTATGACGCCGTGCTTGTTGCTGAGCGCGAACCTGCCGCCTTCGACGATATTTTTATCCTTACCGAAAATTTTTCCGACATGGTTATAACTTTTGCGCGGAAGGATTCCGAGTTGGAAAGGTATCTTACGGAGAAAGATTTTGCGAAAAAGGAACTCGCGACGACGAGCACGGGCACTTGGTATTTCCTTACGCGCCGCAAGACACCGACCAATTTTGCGGTTTACGTCGTGACGCACAAAAAGGTTGCGCTTGACGGCTTGCCCGAAGGCTACAAGATTATTCATGCGGGGCGTGCGCTCAATGAGGATTTGGGCTATCTCGGCGACGACACCGGCGACAATATCAGCTACTTGAATCTTTACATTAACGAGATAACCGCGCTGTATTGGATGTGGAAAAATACGGCGCACACGGTGACGGGGCTTTGTCACTACCGCCGCTTTTTCACGACGGAAGAGGATTTGAACTTTTCTTACGAAAAAATTTTGACCAAAGAAGACGCGCTGAGGATTTTGGAAAGTTACGATATAATTGTCTCGACGATTGGCTTTGAGATGATGCCGCAACGCGAGCTTATCAGAAATGATTGCGGGGCGGAGCTTACGACTTTTGCCGAGAGCGTCATAAAAAAGCATTTGCTCAAGGCTCAACCCGATTATCTTGAGAGTTTTGAAACAGTCATGAACTTTGTCGCGATTTACAAGTGCAATATGTTTGTGGCGCGGCGCGAGGTGTTCGATACTTATTGCAAGTGGTTGTTCTCGTTTTACATCGACGCAACGGAGGAAATTTTGCGAACGTTCAATATCAATGAAGTCGCGGACAATCGGCGGCGGATACTTGGATATTTTTCAGAGCGCATGTTGACGATTTGGCTGTGGAAAAATCGGTTGCGAATCAAGGAATTGGACTTTATGTTTATCAAGGGGATTTAGATTAAAGGAGCAGTGTTAATGCAAAGTGATTTAAGTTTTACGCCGCGACTTTTACTTTGCGGCGAGGATCAGGAATTTTTTGCGGAGGCGGGGCAAAGACCGTTTAAGATAATCGGGCACATGAAACTTTCGGGCAAGGTCGGCAAGCAGAAGTTTGACTTCAAAGAGGACGGCAAGATTTTTTTCAACGACAAACTTCAAGACTGGGAGGCGTTGGCGGAGTTCCTGCACAGCGGCGAAGTTGATTACTTGCTGTTCATGAACTTTCAAGATTTTGTTGTCTACAGGAATTATTCTTTAAAGCGCGGGTTTTTGTCGCCCAAGACTGCGACGATTGAGCACTTCAAGACGTTGCCGCTAGATTTTTTCTACGACTTCAACGCGGAAATAAAGTTGCTTGATTACATGAAGGACTTGCCGATAAAGACGTTGCTTGACGTGGACGGCTACTTTGCTCGCGGTCATATCTTTACAAAACTTTTCAACGAGGACATGGAGATTGATTGCATTTCGGATAAACCGTTGCCGCCGATTGCGGAGAATATTTACAGCCATGTCTACAGAGATTTTGCGGAGATTGGTTACAAACGCTACGACGCCGCGCTGTTGATTGAGCGCAAGTCGCTTGACTTTATCAGCATGTTTACCTTCCTTGAGAATTTTACGGACACGGTTGCGACGTTTTCGCGCGTCGACTGCGAGCTTGACAAGTATATCCTTGCGAACTTGAAAAATTTTGAGGAAGTGCACGGGGTTTCTGCGGAAACGGTCAAGTGGTTTTTCGCCAAACGTCACCGCAAGCCCGAAGACTTTTGCATTTACGTTGTGACTTACGGCGACAAGAAGATTGACGAGCCGCCCGAAGGTTATAAGATTATTCATGCGGGGCGCGCACTCAGCGAGGACTTGGGTTATCTTGGCGACGACACGGGCGACAACATCAGTCATTTAAATGTTTACCTCAACGAGATAACCGCGTTGTATTGGCTTTGGAAGAACACGGCGCATACGGTGATTGGGCTTTGTCACTACCGCCGCTTTTTCACGACGGAAGAGGATTTGACTTTTGCGCCGGAAAAAATTTTGACAAAGGACGCCGCGCAGAAACTTTTGGAGCGGTACGACATAATTGTTTCGACGATTGGCTTTGAGATGATGCCGCAACATGAACTTATCAGAAATGATTGCGGGGTGGAGCTGGCGACTTTTGCCGAGAGCGTCATAAAAAAGCATTTGCTCAAAGTTCAGCCCGATTATTTGGAATCGTTTGAGGAAGTTATGAAGTTGGTCGCGATTTACAAGTGTCATTTGCTTATCACGCGTCGAAATATTTTTGATGCTTATTGCAAGTGGCTGTTTTCTTTTTTCCTTGACGCGACGGAAGAAATTTTGCGGACGGTCAATCTTGGCGAGTTGCCGTTTTCGCCGCGCAGATTGATTGCGTTCATGGCGGAGAGAATGCTGACCATTTGGCTTAGAAAAAATCGCTTGCGCATTAAGGAACTCGATTTCATGTTCGTAAAGGGGGTGTGATTTTTCCCCTTTTTGCCAAAAAGTGGGAACGCAAAACCAGCTGTCGTAGTGGCGGCTTGTCACGCTGAGTTGGCTAATTAATCCATTTTGTTTGTGGAACAAACTTTTCTTTGCTTGTCCAAAGAAAAGTTTGACAAAAGAAAGGACCCCTCGCAGGGGCGACGCCGCTTGAACTTCCTGTTCAAACGCGGCGTCAAGGGCGCACATCCATGTGCGCCCCTCTACCTCTCAACTACCCGATATAATTTTTTGGAAGGGGGATTTCATGACTAAGGAAAATTTTGACGTGACGGGCATGAGTTGTTCGGCGTGTTCTGCGCGGGTCGAGAAAGCTGTTGGAAAAGTCGTCGGTGAGAATAATGTCAGCGTCAATCTTCTCACCAACTCAATGCAGGTCAACTTCGACGAGGCGAAAATTTCTGTCGCGCAAATCGTTGACGCCGTTGTCAAAGCCGGTTACGGAGCGTCGCCGAAAACAATTAGGAATGCGGAATTAGGAATTAGGAATGAACGAACGATTGACAAAGAAATTTCGGCGATGCGAATGCGGCTCAAGTGGTCGATAATTTTCCTCGTGCCGACGGTTTATATCGCAATGCATAACATGTTGCCGTTGCCCGTGCCGTCACTTGTCGCCGAGCTGTTTGACGGGCGGGCAAATGCCGTAACGTTCGCCTTCGCGCAATTCCTACTTATCCTGCCGATTATGTATCTCAACCGAAAATATTACATCAACGGATTTAAAACGCTCGCGGCGGGTGCGCCGAACATGGACAGCTTGGTCGGGCTTGGCTCAATGGCGGCGGCAATATTTGGGGCGTTCGCGCTGTTCAGAATTGGACAGGGACTCGGCGCGGGCGATTTGGCACTGGTCGACGAGTACAGCCGCAATTTATATTTCGAGTCGGCGGGCATGATTGTAACTTTGATAACAGTCGGGAAGTATTTCGAGGCGCGGGCGAAGGGCAAAACTTCCCAAGCCGTCGAAAAGCTCATTAACCTTGCGCAAAAGAAGGCAACCGTCCTGCGCGGCGGCGAAGAAGTTACTATCGCGGTTGAGGATTTGATTGTCGGCGATGAAATTTTGGTTAAGCCGGGCGAGAGTTTTGCGGCGGACGGAGTTATCCTTGACGGCGCGACGACAGTCGACGAGAGCGCGATAACTGGCGAGAGTTTGCCTATTGAAAAAGTTATAGGCGACGCGGTCACGAGCGGCACAATCAATCGGAGCGGCTTCGTTAAGTTCAGGGCGGACAAGGTTGGTTGCGAAACGACTATCAGCAAAATTATTTCGCTGGTCGAGGAGGCGAGCGCGAGCAAAGCTCCCATTGCCAAAGTTGCCGACAAGGTCGCGGGAATTTTTGTGCCCGCCGTGATTTTAATTGCGTTGATTGCGGGCGCGGCGTGGCTTATCAATGGCGCGAGCGTCGAGTTTGCTTTTTCTATTGCCGTTTCTATTCTCGTGATAAGTTGTCCGTGCGCGTTGGGTTTGGCGACGCCGGTCGCGATTATGGTCGGCATGGGCAAGGGCGCGGAGCACGGCATTTTGATTAAGTCGGGCGAGGCTCTCGAAACGGCGCACAATATTGATACGGTAGTCCTCGACAAGACGGGTACGCTGACCGAAGGCAAGCCCTTTGTCACCGATATTATAACCTGCGCGGGCGACGAGAAATTTTTGTTGAAGGTTGCCGCCGCTCTCGAACGCGGCAGTGAACATCCCCTTGCGAAGGCGATAACTGATTACGCAGGCCAGCTAATTCCCGATTCCTGGTTCCCAGTTCCTGATTCCTTTCAAGCAATTTTTGGCAAGGGCGTTCGCGCGAAGATTGACAGCACAGAATATTTTGCGGGCAACGAGAAATTTTTGACGGAGCTTGGTTTTAACTTGGAAGGTATCAGCGAAAAAATTTCCGACTTCGCAAACGCGGGCAAGACTCCGATTATTTTTGCCGACTCGAAAAAAATTCTGGGCGTGATTGCGGCGGCGGACGTTGAGAAAAAAACTTCCGCGCAAGCCGTCAGGGAGTTTAAAAATCTTGGCGTTAATGTTATCATGTTGACTGGCGACAACGAGCGCACAGCTCAAGCGATTGCTCAAAAACTCGGCATTGAAAAAGTTATCGCGGGCGTTTTGCCCGAAAACAAAGCGCAGGAAGTTGCAAAGCTCCAAGCTCAAGGGCGCAAGGTTGCAATGATTGGCGACGGCATAAATGACGCTCCCGCCCTTGCCAAAGCCGATTTGGGCATGGCGATTGGGGCGGGCACCGACGTTGCGATTGAGAGCGCGGGCGCGGTTCTTGTGCGAAATGATTTGCTCGACGCCGTCAGCGCGATTAAACTCAGCCGCGCCGTCATGACCAACATCAAGCAAAATTTATTCTGGGCATTCTTCTACAACGTGACTTGCATTCCGCTCGCCGCAGGAATTTTCTACCCCGCGTTCGGGATAAAACTTTCGCCAATGATTGGCGCGGCGGCAATGAGCATGTCGAGTATCTGCGTCGTACTGAACGCCTTGCGCCTGAAAACAATTCGTAATGCGCAATGCGTAATGCGTAATGATGAGATTAAAATTGTTAAGGAGGAAAAAATTATGCAGACAACTTTGAAGGTCGAAGGCATGATGTGTAAGCATTGCCAAAAGCACGTTCACGACGCGCTTGCGAAAATGGACGGCGTGACTGCGGTCGAGGTCAGCTTGGAAAATAATACGGCGACGGTCACGGCGACTAAGGAAATTTCACTTGACGACTTCGCCAAAGTTATCGACGACGTCGGCTATGAGCTTGTAAAATGAACCGATGAGGAACTCGCAAAAATTCTTCTGGATTAAGGAGCTGACTCGACATGGAATTTATTTTAATTCTTGTGATGATAGTTGTTTGTTTCCAAGTCAGCACTTACTTCAAAGGCGATGATCATTCCGACAGCGACAATAGCGACGATGACAATGATGATAGCGGCGATGATTAGACGGGAGGTTGAGCTATGAAAAAAGCTTTAGCGATTTTGGGAGTGATTTTTATGCTGACGGCAACGGCGAGCGCGAAGTCAATCCGCACGTTCGAGGGAAATATGCCGCGCGTACAATGGGCGGTCGTCGAGTCGACGACGGGCAACATGGAAAGCATGTTGGAAATGGGCGAGAAGTTAGCTCCGACGGTCGCCGAAGAGGACGGCACCTACGCACTTTACGGCGCGGTTGAAAAAAATAATCCCAACCTGCTCCGACTGCTTGAGGTTTACGCGAGCGACGAGGCGTATCGTATTCACAGCACAAGCCCAGCGTTCCAAAAATATCGCGCGGAGCGTCTTCCAATTCTCGCGGGCTTGAAGATTTTACCCGTCAACGCCATTGCCCTTGAGCAAAAGTCGAGCGGCGTCGGCTCAATCGTTCAGACTTGCGACTTTGAAATTTCTGCCGCCAATCTTGCGGCGTTCCAAGAACTGATTGCGGCGGAGGCAATTCGCGCAGTTCGTGACGATGCGGGAGTTGTCGGCGCGTTCGTCACCGTCGAGCAAGACAGCCCGAACTTTTTACACACCATGATAATTTTCAAAGACGCGACAATGAGCCGTCAATACTTCGCGTCGAAAGAGTACAAAGCTTTTCGCCAACAAGTCGAGCCGCTGATTGGCAGAGAAAGTAAAATCGATTACGCGCCGACGAAAATCACCTTGTCGGAAAAATTTTAAAGAAGGTTGCGAAAGGCTGAACTTGAAATGAAAAATTCCCCGCCACATTTCGTGACGGGGAATTTTTTTATCTGCTATAAATCGTCTGCAAGTTTATGTTTAGTAGAGGAAAACGACAGCGATATTGTCGAGGAAGTGAGACTGCCCGTTTTCGTAGAGAACCAAATCAGCGTCGGCTTCGCTGAGCACGGGGTTAGCGTTGAGGTCGTCAAGGGCAACTGCGCGAACGACGAGAGGATTGGAACCTGCGCGGGCGGCTTGGCTCATATCCTGCGCGTAAGTCGCCATGCCTTCGACAATTATTCTGTCGTAGTCAAGATTTTTATGACCGTAAATTTTTTGACCGCCGACCTTTTTAATAACAGGGCTCATGACGGGGTTAAGAGTTCCAAGCCCTCTGCAGTCGACGACAAGACCAGTGTAGCCGCCGCGACTCGGACGACTTTCGACAACGGGCGGACGATAATCGGGCGCGGGCGTCGGGAAAGGCTCAACAACGGGCGGGCGTTCAATAACAGTTTCGGCAAGACCGCCGCTACCGCCGAAGAGCGGAATTTCCATAGTGACAGAGTAGCCGCCGCCAGCGAGTTCGCCTTCAGAAACGACAACTGCGCCTTTGATAACCGCGCTGATTCTCGTCCTTACGACGTCGGAAGTCAACATCATTTGTTCAACGGTAGTCTCCGCGTCGACCTGCACGCCGTTGACAGCCTCCGCGAGCTGACGATAAGCATCGGCGATTGCCGCACGACGCGCCATCATTGACGCATGAGCGGGCGTCGTTGCCATGCGTGGATTTGCAACGCCCGTGCCCGTCACTTGAATAACGTTTGTATTCCAGTTCGGAGCGGCGTCGACCTTCCCGCTGACGGCAAAAAGAACTATCGCCAGCAACAAGCCGAGCAGTTTAAACTTACTTAACATGTCCAAAACCTCCCAAAAAATTTTTTCAAGCAAAGTTTAAGGGTCAATGATTAAAATTTGCTTTGATTCGACGAAAATTTTAACCGATAACGCCGATTTTGGCAAGGTAGGTGTAAATGCCGCCGACTTCGTTTGAATCGGTGACGGCGGCGGCGAGTTTCTTAACTTTGTCGGGCGCGTTCGCCATTGCCACGCTTTGCGGAATCAAACTCAGCATTTCGACATCGTTATAGTTGTCGCCGAACGCAATCGCCTCGTCGAGTGTAAAGCCGTAATGCTTGAGCAAAACCTCAATGCCCGTCGCCTTCGAGACGCTCTTATCTATGATCTCCAAAAGGTAAGGAGCACTGCGCACGACGTTAAGCGCGGGGAATTTTTTACCAAGTTCAATTTCCATTTCGCGGCAAGTCGGCGGCTCGCAACGGATAAAAATTTTGTTCGGCAAAATATTTTCGCTCAACAGCTCGTCAAAGTTCCCAAGCTCAACGGTTGCGCCCGTGTTGTCTATTTCGCGTTGGATTCGCGCGTCCATTTTTTCAGTGAGCCAGCGACGCCCCGTGTAATAGCTGACCGAAATATCCTGCCAGCGACGATTCATTTCCGCCAAAACGTCCTTTGCGTCGTCGGCAGAAATTTTTTTGTCGAAGATAACTTCTTCCGTTTCAGTTAAAACAAGTCCGCCGCTGTAGCTGATAACGGGCGTGTGAGCCATGCCGAGCGCGTCGGTTATCGGGTAAATGGCTTCGGGCATACGCGCGGAGACGAAGACGAATTTCAAGCCCTTAGCGATGACGTCTTTAATCGCCTTCTCGTGGAGCGCGGGCGTTTTCTTATCCGTCGTGAGAAATGTGCCGTCAATGTCGGAAAGAATTATTTTAATCATGTCGCGACCTCCCTAACTGAAAACTATCGACGCAAAAATTTTTTCACTGCGCGAGTTGTTGACCTGCCAAAAAAGTTTCGCGTCGGGCTGAATCATTTTCCTGATAAAATTTTTCGACTGCTTATCATCGCCGCCCGTGTGCTTGACGAAAATTTTCTTAGCGCGTTTAATGTCGTCCGGCTCAAGCGCGGGGAACTTGATCGCACTTTTTATCGCCTCAAAAACATTCGCGCCGTAGCCGTAGCTGAACTTCGCCGCGCCCAATTTTATTTCCGCGTCGTTCATGTCCAAAATAATTTTCACGCCCGCGCAGAAAATCTCGTTGGCAACCTCGAACAGCTCGCCGATTGAAATTTCCTTCTTGTACAACCTGAACAGAAAAAATTTCTCGGCTGGCAGAATAAAACTCGTGTCGACCTCGTGCAGGCAGTTCAAGCAGTACTCGCAATTTTTTTTGCGCTCGGCATTCTCAAGCACAAAGGGTTTGTTGGCAAAAGCAATCGTCGCGGCGTTGTTGTTTTTGGCGAAGGAAATAACGCGCGAAATTGCTCCAACTGCCGCCGAGCCGCCCAGTCCCGCCACGATAATTACAAGCTTTGCTTCGCGCAGAGCCGCAGAGATATTTTTGTAAATCGTTGGCGCGTCGCGGTTGAGAAAAATATTGACCGGTGTGGCACTCGTGAGCAAAATATTTTCGTCCTTGCCGACACAAACGAAATCGACGTTCGGATTTTTGCCGACGCCCGCCGCAATCATTCTGCTGACGGCTCGCGCCCCACCCTCGCCAATGCCGACGATTTTAATCTTAGTCTTGTCCATGACTTAAGCGCGAATTTCCTCGACGCCCATGTAAGGCACGAGAGCTTTGGGAATTTTAACGGAGCCGTCCGCTTGCTGACAATTTTCCAAAATCGCGGCGACCGTCCGCCCGACCGCAATCCCCGACCCGTTGAGCGTGTGAACAAATTCGGGCTTACTCTTGTTATCGCGGCGGAACTTAATATTGGCGCGGCGGGCTTGATAATCGGTGCAGTTGGAGCAGGAAGAAATTTCGCGGTATTTATTCTGCGCGGGCATCCAAACTTCAATGTCATAAGTCTTGGCGGAGGTAAAGCTCATGTCGCCAGTGCAAAGGAGAACAACGCGATAGGGAATTTCCAAGACGCGCAGGACATCTTCGGCGGCGTCAACCATACTTTCCAACTCGTTCCAAGAGTCTTCAGGCTTAGTAAATTTAATCAGCTCGACCTTGTTGAATTGGTGTTGGCGAATCAAGCCGCGAGTGTCACGACCTGCCGCGCCTGCCTCAGCCCTGAAACAAGCCGTATAACATGCGTAGTATTCGGGCAAAGTGTCGGCTGATAAAATTTCGTCGCGGTGAAAGTTCGTCATGGGGACTTCGGCAGTCGGCACAAGATAATAATCCAAACCTTCAAGCTTGAACATATCGGCGGCGAACTTCGGGAGTTGACCGGTACCAATCATGCTGTCGCGGTTGACGATATAGGGCGCGAGCATTTCGGTATAGCCGTGCTTGTTGGCGTGCAAGTCCATCATGAAATTAATGCAAGCCCTCTCAAGTCGTGCGCCAAGTCCGCGATAGAAAGTAAAGCGTGCGCCCGTGACTTTGCCAGCGCGGTCGAAGTCAAAGATATTTAAAGCTGTTCCCAAATCCCAATGCGCTTTTGGCTCGAAGTCAAAACTGCGCGGCGTGCCCCATTTGCGAATTTCGGGATTAAAAGTTTCGTCAGGACCAATCGGCACGTCGTCGGCGGGAATGTTCGGAATGTGCAGGAGCAAATCGCGCAGATTATTTTCCACGTCGCGGAGTTCGGCATCGAGTTCGGAAATTTTCGCGCCCATCTGACGAACTTCAGCAGCGATTGCCGAAGTGTCTTCGCCGGCTTTTTTCATTGCGCCAATTTTTTTTGAAGTCGCATTGCGCTGACTTTTAAGTTGTTCGGTCTCGCCCAAAATGGCGCGGCGTCGCTGCTCAAGCTCGCTGAAGTTGTCGAGACTCAAATTGTTATTCCGATTTTTTAGCATGACGCGAATCAAATCTAAGTTGTCGCGTACGAATTTCATATCAAGCAAAAAAATTACCTCCTCAAAAACTTTTTGGAGGTATTTTAACAAAGGCAAAAGACTTTTTCAACGCGGCGGCAACTTTAATTCGTCACAAATATTTCTGTAGATAAATTCGCTCGCCAACATGCCGTTTGCCTTCGGGTAGTTCAGATATTTATCGAAAACTTCCCTGCGCTCTTGAGCTTTGTAGTCGTCGCCCTCGATAATAACTCTTTGAATTGTCGCGGCGATTGCGTCCAAATCTTTTCCGTCAACAAGGTAGGACGCATTTAAAATTTCTTCGCCCAGTTCGTCAAACTTTATACTTCCTTGACGCGTGAGATAAATCATCGGCTTATCGACGTACTGATATTCCGCAATGAACGAACAACAATCTTGAATCATGCCGTCGCTCGTTGCGAAAATGTCTTGATAGTAAGTGCCCGTGTAAAAGTACGCGTTGGGCAGGTCGTCCCATTTTTGAAAGTATTCTCTCAAGGCTTCGTTGTTTGGAAAAACTCCCGACCATATTGCTTGGTGGAATAATAAAGAATGCGGCTTGACGACCCAAGAAATTTCGGGGTGTGCTTTCGCGAAGTCATACATAAATTTATAATTCCATTGAAAAGTAGCAGTACGAGTTCCAAAGCCTATGGAGTGGTGCGGTGCCCAAATAATTTTCTTGGCATCTGAACGCGCCATCTTCCAATCGAATTGAAATTTTGAGTCGGACTTAAAGAAAACGTCGAGCTTAGGATAACCGCTGTAAATGCCGCGCGGCATTCCAAGTCTATTTGATTTTTTATGTCTCTCAAACATGGCAGTCGAAGGGAAAAACTTTTTCCACAAAACGCTATAAAGAGGATAATTAGTACCATCAAATCGCACTACAAATAACGAGTACGGAATATCGCACAGTAGAGTTTCTTTGACTTTAATATTTGTGAGCTTGAAGGCGGGTGGGATCCACTCCGGATACGGTCTTAAGCGAAATAGAATATCCATTTTGGGAACGTCAAGCGAATCTCTCTTCATTTCAAACACATTCAAGCCGTGTTCCTTGTGTCTATTTGCATCGTTCCGGAACTCGTTAACATCGAATTCATTATTGTACCAGCCGTCTA
>JBGUYA010000032.1:0-11192 GCA_045118435.1 Quinella sp.
GGGCATTGAAACGAGTTGCGATGAAACTGCGGCGGCAGTCCTGCGCGGCGGGCGCGAGCTTTTATCAAATATAATCTCGACGCAAATCCCGTTGCATCAAAAATTCGGCGGCGTCGTGCCGGAAATCGCATCTCGAAAACATATCGTAAACATAATGCCGGTAATCGACGAGGCAATTCATAAAGCGGGCGTCGAACTGCGCGATATAAATCAAATCGCCGTGACGTTTGGACCGGGACTGGCGGGCGCGTTGCTCGTCGGCTTGAGCGCGGCGAAGTCGTTAGCTTTCGCGCTGAAAATTCCGCTAATCGCCGTAAATCACTTGGAAGGTCACATCTTCGCAAACTTTTTAAGTGCGCCCGAACTTGAGTCGCCGTTCTTGTCGTTGGTCGTATCGGGCGGACACACCGCGCTTATAAAAATGACGGGCTACAACGAGTTTGAACTTCTTGGGCAAAGTCGCGACGACGCGGCGGGCGAGGCGTTCGATAAAATTGCGCGAGTTATGGGCTTGCCTTATCCCGGAGGACCAGAAATTGACAAGCTCGCCAAACTCGGCAACCCCGACGCTATAACTTTTCCTCACCCAAAAGTTAAGGGCTACGACTTCAGCTTTAGCGGCTTGAAGTCTTCTGTGCTAAACTTTTTGAACACCGCGCAGATGAAAGGCGAGCCGATTAATTCTGCGGACGTTGCGGCTAGCTTTCAAAAAACCGTCGTTGATACTTTGGCGGGAAAAACTCTTGCGGCGGCGGAAGAATTCAAGCTTGATAAAATTGTTTTGGCGGGCGGCGTAGCGGCGAATTCTTCTCTTGAAAAAACTCTGCGCGAGGCTTGCAATCTGCGCGGATTTAAATTTTTCTACCCATCAAAAATCCTCTGCACCGACAACGCCGCAATGATTGCCTGTCGTGGCTACTATCAAAAAACTTTCGCCGATTCAACATTAAACGCCGTGCCCAATCTTGGATTGTAAGGAGGAATTTTTAATGAGGAAAATTTTTTCGATGTTGATAGTCTTCGTTGTCGCGGTAACATTTTTCTCTGCCGCGCACGCAATGGATTATCAACTTGAACAGGTCGTTGTAGTCAGCCGTCACAACCTGCGTAACTCGCTTAAGGCGGGCGACGACCGCGGGCTTTTGACACTGCGCGGCGGTGAAATGGAAACGCTTATGGGTCAATACTTCGAGGCGCGGCTTAGGGAGCAAGGACTTTTCCAGAAAAACGCGCAACCTAACGTCGGCGAAGTTCGCTTTTATGCCAACTCCTATCAGCGTACAATCGCTACGGCAAAATATTTTTCTGCCGGAGCATTTCCTATCGCCAACACTCCCATTGAATATCACCGCGCTTTGGGACAAAAGGATAGAGTATTCCTGTTGCCAACCGACCCCGCGCTTACCAAAAAACTTTCCGCCGAAATGAATGCGAAAAAATTAATCGACAGCATGAGCAAAGAAATTGCAACCGTCGAACGTCTCAGCGGCGAAAAATTTAATCCCGCCGATTATTCCATTGAACTTGGCGAAGTCGTCGAGTGGAAACTTAAAGGCTCGGCGAAGAAGATTAATCTTGCCGCCGATGCCATACTTATGGATTACTATGACGGCAAAGTTTCCTACAGCGATGCCGAAATGCGCGACGTGGCAAAAATTTCTTCCCTGACGATTAACTCCAACTTTGACCGCCCGCTCGGCGCGAAAGTTTTCGCAAGCCCGATGCTCGCCGTCATTTCCGACGAACTCAACACGCCCGGTCGCAAGTTCAGTTTCATTTGCGGGCACGACTCAAATCTTTCCAATGTGCTGACGGCTCTCGGCGTTGAGGATTACACTTTGCCCGGCACCATTGAATGGCGCGTTCCGATTGCCTCTAAGATTGTTATCAAAAAGTTGCGCGGCGACGACGGCAACGAATACGCTCGCTTGAGCCTCGTTTATCCTTCCTCCGCGCAGATTGTCAATCGCGAAATGCTCACGCTCGATAATCCGCCCATGCAAGTTACGTTGAAACTGCGCGGGCTTCAACCGGTCGACGCGGACGCGATTTATAAACTCTCGGACGTCTTGCAGAGAATTTCCGATGCGCAGATTGTTGACGGCAGACGCGCCGCTTGAGGTGACTTTATGGAACTTAAAAATCTTGGAAAAACCACTGATTACAAATACGACTACGCGCCCGAATTTCTGGAGGCGATACCGAATAAGAACAGCGGCAGAAATTATTTCGTGAAGCTGACGACCGAAGAATTCACTTGCCTTTGTCCCATAACTCATCAGCCCGATTACGCCGCGATTAAAATCCGCTACATTCCCGATAAAAAACTCGTCGAGAGTAAAAGCCTCAAACTCTATCTGACGAGTTTTAGGAATCACGGCACTTTTCATGAAGACGTTATCAACACGATAGCCGACGACTTGATTAAACTTTTGGAGCCGCGTTATCTTGAGGTCGAAGGATTTTTCAAAGCTCGCGGCGGAATATCAATCGTGCCGTTCGTGAATTACGGGCGCGGCGAGTTCGAGGACTTCGCAAAAAAAATTTTACTGGAGAGAAAGTTTTGATTCAAAAAAAAATCGCGTTGATTAACGACGTGACGGGCTTTGGACGTTGCTCCGTGACTGTCGAGTTGCCGATAATCTCCGCGCTGAAAATTCAAGTTTGCCCGTTGCCGACCGCCCTGTTATCGGTTCACACGGGCTTTAAAAATTACTTCATGGACGACTTCACCAACCGCATGGAAAGTTATATCGACAGCTGGCAGAAAAATAATCTGACCTTCGACGCCGTAGCCACAGGTTTTCTCGGTTCCGCCGCGCAGATTGAAATCGTTCGACGCTTTATAAAAAACTTCCCCGCCGTCGTGATTATCGACCCTGTCATGGGCGATCACGGCAAGATTTACAAGTCCTACACGCGCGAGATGTGTCGTCGTATGCGCGAGCTGTTGGAGTTCGCCGACCTGGTTACGCCGAATTTAACGGAGGCTTGTGAACTTTTGGGCGTGCCTTATCGCGAAAAAATTTCCGATTCGGAGCTTGCGACTATGGCGGCGAACATTGCGGCGAAAACTCGCGGCGGACGCGTCATCATAACCGGCGTCACGCTCGACCTCGATGACGGCTCCAACATTTCCAATTTTATTTTCGACAAGGGCGAGATTAACATTGTGACTTCGCGCAGATTGGGCGGCGACAGGTCGGGCACGGGCGACGCATTTTTTGCGGTAGCGGCGGCGTCTTGGCTCAATGGTGAGAGTTTACTCGACGCGACGAAAAAGGCGGCGGACTTCGTTGCAAAGTGCATTGCATACGCAGAGAAATTAAATCTTGCTTGGAATTGGGGCTTGCCCTTCGAGGAGTTTTTAACCGAATTATGATTGACGCAAGGATTGGCGCGATAATGAACTTTGTCCGCGCAGGTAGCCGTGTTGCCGACGTCGGAGCAGATCACGGCTACTTGTCGATTGAACTTGCGAAAAATAATTTGGCGGCAAAAGTTATCGCGACGGAAAAAAATCTGGGACCTTTTGAGGCGTTGAGCAAAAATATCAGCGGCGTTGCGAACGTTGAGGCGCGTCTCGGCGACGGCTTGAAAGTCATTGCGGTGGGCGAAGTCGATACGATTTGCATTGCGGGAATGGGCGGCGCATTGATTGAAAAAATTTTAAGCGACGCACCCGAAGTCGTGAGCACTGCGCGGCAACTGATTCTTCAACCGATGAACGCCGCAGAAAAAGTTCGCGCTTGGCTTGCAGAAAATTCTTGGGCGATTGCCGACGAGGATTTGGCAGAATCAGGCGGAATCATTTACGAGATTATCTGCGCGGAAAAAATTTTTGAGCCGAAAATTTTCAAGCGTGAGACTTCGCCGCTCAAGGAGAAATTTTTAACTCAACGTCTTGAAAAACTTCGGCACGTTCTTGAGGAAATGTCCAAAAGTTCAATCGCTCGCAACTCCGAAAAATTCTTGACGTTGCAAGCCGAGATAAATAATCTTAAAGGAGAGTTTTAAATGGAAAGCTACAGTTTCACACCGCAAAGGGTTTGTTCAAAGCGGATTGATTTTTCATTAGACGCGGAAGGGCGTCTGCATGACGTGAAATTTACGGGCGGCTGTCCCGGCAACTTGCTGGCTATAGGTCGGCTCGTCGAGGGCAAGGACGCTAAGGAAATCGCCGACATTCTGCGCGGCAATGACTGCGGCGGGCGCGGCACCAGTTGCGCTGACCAACTCTCGATTGCCATTGACGCGGCTTTGAAATCGCGCACGGCTTAAACTGTAATTCTTTTCCAAGTCTGAAGATATGTCGAGAGGATTTTTCATGAACAAAATTTTAATCTTGCTGACTGCCGCAATCTGCGCGGCAATTATTTTTTTAGTGCCGCCGATAAAAGGTTTGAGCGAGGTGGCGAAGATAATTTTCTTTCACGTGCTGACGACTTGGGTCGCGGTCATTGCGTTTCTTGCGAGCGCGTTCTTCGCCGCGAAATTTTTAAGGACGTTTAACTTTTCGTTCGATAGATTAAGCGGGCGAGCGGCGCGATTTTCAGCAAGCTGACTTGGGGAGCGTATTGGAATTGGGATCCACGACAGACAACGATTTTTGCACTGATTCTGATTTACGGCGCGTACTTGACGCTTAGGGCGGCAATCCCCGACGAAAAAGTTCGCGCGAAAGTCTCGGCTGTCGTCGACGCAATAATAATCTTTATTCAAATGATGCGGAGGGATTTTTAATGAAGGTTCTAAAAATTTTCGCGGCTGTCTTGCTTATGATTTTTGTCTTGCAAGGCAGAACCTTTGCCGAAAAGCCGGAGATTACGGCGGACGAAACTTACTTTGACATTTTCAAAGGCGTTTACGTTTTGAATGGCAATGTGCGCGTCTCGGTGAACAATCACGGCTTTAAAGCGAAAGTCACTGCCGACGCCGCGCAGGTCAGTCTTATCAATCAGAAATGTTGGGCGGAAGGCAACGTCAAGCTCACGCAGGAGAATATAAATTTCAGCTGCGACCGCGCTTATATGCAATGGGCGATAAAGACTGTCGAGGTCACGGGAAACGTGCGCTTTAAAAATAAAAAGAGTGTCGCGATAACTTCGGACACTGCAGTTTTTAATTGGGAAGATAAAATTGTTGACTTCTACGGCAAAGTCACGCTCGACGGCGAAGAGTATCAACACGTGAAATATAACGTCGTCGCGAATAAAATTCTCGTGCGCGATAAAACTTTCGACGCGCCCGAAATTGTGATTCCCGAACCTTAATTTCTCAGCTTGAAAGTTTGAATTTCCTTCTGCAACTCTTCTGCCATGTCGGCGAGTTGGCGACTGGACGCGGCAATTTCTTCTGTGGAGGCGGAGAGTTGTTGCGTTGTCGAGGAAATGGATTCCGTTTGACCGGAAAATTTAATCGCTACGTCATTGATAACTTTAACCGAGTCGATAATTTTTGAATTGCCGTTCTCGGCTTTTTTTATTGCTTCGGTCGTCAAGCTGATTTTTTCGGTAAGCGAATTAATATGCGTGACGATTTCGCGGAAAGCACTGCCCGCCTTGTCGACTGCTTGAACGCTCGCCGCCGTCAAATCCGTTCCGACGCTCATTGATTCAACTGCTTTTTCTGTCTGTTCTTGAACGTCGGAAATTAACTTGCGAATTTCGCTTGCCGCCAAAGCAGATTGTTCGGCAAGCTTGCGAACTTCTTCCGCCACGACCGCAAAGCCGCGACCGTGTTCGCCCGCGTGAGACGCCTCAATCGCCGCGTTGAGCGCAAGCAGATTTGTTTGCTCGGCAATGCCGCTGATTGTCTCGACGATATTTCCAATCTTGCCCGAATATTCGCCAAGCAACTTTATAATTTCTGAAGACTCTTGCACGGAGACGCGCAAGGATTCCATACTCTTAACAGCGTTGCCGACGGTCACCGCGCCGGTCTCCGCAGTTTTCATTGCAATGTTCGAGGCATTGGCGACGCCGCCCGAATTTTCCGCAATGACATTCAAAAGTTCGCGCATGTTGATGACTGCCGCATTGGCGGCTCCGATTGCATTTTGCTGACCGACAGTCGCGTTTGCAAATTCGGAAACGGAAGTGGCAATTTGATTCGCCGCCTCCGCCGATTGCCGCGAGTTTTCATTAAGTGCCTCAGCTGATTGAGAAACGTTCGTTGCGTTTAATCTCGCCAAGTGGAAAAAGTCGTTGAGCTTATCTGTCATTGTCGCGAAGGCTCTTGCAACATTGCCTAGTTCGTCGTTGGAGTGGACGGGGACATTTTTCAGCGACAGATTACCCTTAGAAATTTCGTCCGCCGCGTGATTGATTGTGAGAATCGGCGCGACTGCGGCATTTGCAACGAAGTTAGCGACCAAAAGAATCAGTACAAGAATCACGAGGAACATGCCGCCCATAACTAAAGCCTCATGAATTGCTTCCGACTCGACAACGCTGTAAGGTCTGAGCGTTGCGATAACCCAATTTGTCTGAGGCTCGCGCTCGCAGCTGACGAGTTTTTTCTTGCCGTCAACTTCAACCTCAAAAATTTTTCTCTCGCTCGCCTGCGCCTTGCTGATAAAATCGTATTCGCTCATATCGAGGCGGTCTTCTTCCTTTTCAATCTTTATCTCGGAATGCGCGACCAATTTGCCGTTGCTCTCGAAAATCGCAAGTTCCGTGTCAGGCTCGGCGGCATTTTTAAGAATATCGGTCAAAGCGGAGATATTATAATTTCGTTGAATCATGCCGATGACTTGTCCGTCGGGACTTTTAACGGGGACTTCGATAACGACGATAGCCAGCCCGGTGGTTTTGCTAACGACGACTTCGGAAATGTTTTCGTTGCCCTTCATTGCCTCCTTGAAGTAATCGCGGGCTTGAAGGTTAACAAGTTTGGCGTCGTCGCTACGAACGGCTTGTTGACCCGTGTTATCGGTCAGGACAATGTTACTGGAGTCCGCGAAGAGAGCATTTGAGCGTTGAACGAAACTTTTCATGTTGGGATTGCGATTTTCGGACGACGCCGCGAGATATTCCTGTACGGAAGGATTGACCGCCATCAATCGCAATGCCGTGAAGTTACCGCTCAACAGCGAGTAAACTTCTTTTTCGATAAGCTCAGTTGTAACTTTCAATTCGTTTTCGGCGGACACGAAAGCTGTGGTCACGGTGTTATAGGAGTTGTAAGCCATTGTGATTAACAGCGGCACCATTCCTATGAGCACTAACAGGAAAATTAATTTTGATTTGATATTGCGCGGAAAACTCATTGCAACACGCCCTTTCCAAAACTATAAAAATTATTCTAAGCCCGATTGACTTTCGGGCACAACTGCATTAAGTGATTTTATCGCGTGGATTTCTCTTACTTTCTTTTGTTGCGCCCAAAAGAAAGTAAGCAAAGAAAAGGGCGTTCGCCGCTTGAACTTCCTGTTCAAATGGCGAACGCTTGCGATGCCAGCGTTCGCGGAGGGGCGGCGTCCATGCCGCCCCCTCTACTTTTCGACTAACCATTATGTTTTCGGAACGACTGCATTAAGTGATTTTATCGCGACTTCAATCATTGAATCGTCGGGTTCTCGCGTCGTTAAGTATTGCAACCAAAGACCCGGCAACGTTGCCAATTTCACGAACGAATTTCCCGACCGCGCAGAGAATTTTATTATCTCGTAGGACAAGCCCGCCACTACCGGCAACAAAATTATTCGTGACAAAATTCTTATCCACAGCTCTGGCCAGCCCAAGAATGCAAAGACGAATATGCTTACGATCATGACGATTAACAGAAATGCCGTGCCACAACGCGGATGAAGTCGCGGAAATTTTTTTACGTTCTCGACGGTCAGCGGCAAGTCGGCTTCGTAGCAGAAAATTGTTTTGTGCTCCGCGCCGTGATATTGGAAAACGCGTTGAATATCTTTCATGCGCGAGATTGCGAACAGGTACGCTAAGAAAATTATCAGCCGCAAAAATCCTTCTGCGAGGTTTAAGATTATCGGGGCGTCGGTGAGCGTGTGGAAAAATTTCGCGGCGAACGTCGGGATTGCAATGAACAACGCGCACGCTAACCCGATTGCCAAAAGTATTGTGCCGATTAATTCTTTGTCGGAAAGTTGCTCGTCGTCCTCGCCCGCCGCCTGCGCGGAAAATGATAGCGACTTCATGCCCAAAATCAGCGACTCGAAAAGCGCGACCGACCCGCGCAGAAGTGGCAACTTTAAAATCGGAAAGCGTTCCGAGATTGAGCTGATGTTTTTGACTTGTACATTGATATTTCCACTCGGCTCGCGCACCGCCGTTGCGACCTTGCCAAAGCCGCGCATCATTACGCCTTCAATGACCGCCTGCCCGCCGACTATCGGTTTCTCCATAAAATGCCCCCTTAAAATTTTTTACGATTATACCATAAAAAATTAGCCGCCCGATAAAATTTCGGACGACTTTTTTTGACAGTTAACTTGTTCTAAATTTCTATCGCCAAGTCGCTGACGCAAAATTCTTTAGCGGCTTGAACAATCGCGCCGACGGTGATGCCGTTTTTCTCAATCAGCCGCTCATAAGACGCCGACTCGCCGAATTGATCTTGAATGCCAAAGCGTTTAACTTTGCCCTTGCCCGTCTCCGCGACGACTTCGCAAACCGCCGAGCCAAGCCCGTTAATAATGTTGTGATCTTCAACCGTGATAATCTTGCCGATATTTTCAATGCAATCCTTAACGGCGTCAACGTCGAGCGGCTTAATCGTGTGCATGTCGAGAACTTTGGCAGAAATTTTTTCCGCCGCGAGTTTCTCCGCCGCCTCAAGCGCGATATGAACTGTGTCGCCGTTGGCAATTATAGCAATGTCTGAACCTTCGCGGGCAATGTGCGCCTTGCCAATTTCAAATTCGACGCTCTCATCATAGATAATCGGAATAGAGTCGCGGGTAAAGCGGATAAAAACGGGACCGTCGAACTCGGCGATTGCGCGAGTGAGTTTGCGAGCCGACCAGTAATCGGCGGGCATGATAACCGTCATATTGGGTATCGTGCGCATGACGCCCATATCTTCAACGGATTGATGACTTGCGCCGTCGCGAGCGGGACTCATGCCGCCGTGCGAGCCGATAATTTTAACGTTGAGGCGCGGATAAGCAATCTCTTGACGAACCATTTCACCCATGCGCAAGGAAGCAAAAATCGCATAAGTCACGACGAACGGAATTTTGCCGACTGTCGCCAAACCCGCCGCAACGCCCGCCGCATTTTGTTCCGCAATACCGACGTTAATTTCTCTGTCGGGGAAAGCCGCGCCGAATTTATCACTCTTGCAGGATTTGCCTAAGTCCGCGTCAACGACGAAAATATTTTTATTTTCTTCGCCAAGAATAACGAGTTCCTCACTGAATCCGATGCGAGTTGCTTTTTTTTCCATATCATTTATCCCCCTCAAGCTCTTTCAAGGCGATTTCCCACTGGTCTTTTTTGGGAGCGACGCCGTGCCAGTCGCAAACGTTTTCCATAAACGAAACGCCTTTGCCTTTAATCGTGTGCCCGATAATGCATTTCGGCTTGCCGTTTTGCGCAGTCTTTCTAATCGCGTCGAACGTCTTCAAAATCTGCTCAATGTCGTTGCCGTCAATGTCATAAATTTCCCAGCCGAACGCCTTAAATTTTTCGCCGAGATTACCGAGCGGCATAATTTCATCGGTCGTGCCGTCGATTTGCAGGTTGTTGTTGTCGACGAAGGCAATCAGATTGTCGAGCTTATATTTGTTGGCAGTGGCAGCCGCCTCCCAAATTTCGCCCTCTTGACATTCGCCGTCGCCGAGCACTGCGAACACGCGCGAAGATTTTTTATCGAACTTGAGACCGATAGCCATACCGACCGCGCAGGCAAGCCCTTGACCGAGCGAGCCAGTCGGAATTTCAATGCCGGGGCAATTCATGTTCGGATGACCTTGCAAAAGCGAGCCTTCTTGGCGGAGCGTGTGCAAAGTCTCTTCGGGGAAGAAACCGCGAGCACTGAGCGCGGCATACAAAACAGGGCAAGAATGACCTTTCGAGAGAACAAAGCGGTCGCGCTCTTCCCACTTAGGATTTTGGGGGTCAACGTTAATTTCGCTGAAGTAGCAAGCCGTCACGAAGTCCGCCGCGCTGAGCGAGCCGCCGGGATGTCCCGAACCTGCCTCGTAAAGCATCGTCACGACTTTTTTGCGCAAGTCCTTTGCAATTTCTTTGAGTTCCTCGACGGATTTTTTCTCCATTAATTAAAACCTCCTATTTTGAAACAAAGAGCGCGCAGATTTTTTCAAGGACAAGCCGCGCCCTTTAGTTCGAGTTTGAAATTACTTGTTGAATTCGTTCCTGATTTCGGAAATGAAACCGTCTTTAGTCTTGAAGACGAGTTTGGCGATTTTGTCCTTTCCGCGATAGTATTCGTACTCGACACCGTCGGCGAGTTTTTTAACGTTGTCAGCCATGCCGTAAGCGTCATTAAGAATATTTTCTTCCATGCCGACTGCGACGCCTTCGGGAGTTTGGACTTCGCTGGTGATAAGACGAATGCTCTTGACGGCGTTGTTACTGTCGACATTGACAATCGCGCCGTTCATGAAGGTCAGCTCTTCGCCCGAAGTCTCGACCGGCTCGCCGTAAATTTCTTTAACCTCATCGACACTGAAACCGGGCACAATCCCGTTGAAGGAAATTTCGCTCATAGACTCGCGCATAGCCTTTGCGCCTTCGGAAATTTCGTCAATCTTTTGAGCCGCTGCGTCTTTAACTTCGTCAGCCTTTTGAGCCGCCGCATCCTTAGCCTCGTCTACTTTTGCCGCCGCGTCGTCAGCTGCTTTGTTAGCCGCATCTTTAGCTTCAGTAGCAGTTTGTTCAACTTTCTGCTGAGCGTCTTTAGCGGCGTCCTCTACTTTGTTGCCGCAACCCGTCGACATCAGCATTACTGCCAACATCAACGCTATCAAAGGTTTTTTCATGATAAGAACCTCCTAAAAATTTCCTCCGCGCAATGACGGAGCTACGGAATCTATGTTACCAATAACAAGGCGATTAAGCAAGCGATAATCAGCAGAATAATTTTTTGCAAGAAGATTTTTTCCAGTGAGCCCCAAAAATTTTCCTGCGCTGTGAAAAATTTTTTGAGGAATTTTAAGGGTTAGTTAAGAGAATGGCGTTAGCATGGGAAAGTTGGCTTGA
>JBGUYA010000033.1:0-8999 GCA_045118435.1 Quinella sp.
AAAAATATTTCTGTCGAGGAAATTTCGGGCGAGGCGGACTGCGCGGACATGAACGCTATCGCAACTAAGCTCAACGTCAAAACTCTCGGCGCACAGGTCAAAGCGACGGGCACTATCGGCAAAACTCAACAAGTCATCAATGCCGAAGTAGACGATATTTTTTTTGATAAAGTTCTGCCCTACCTGCCCGAAGACACAATCCCCGAAGGCGTGGAAATTCTGCGCGGCTCCGCCAAAAATACTAAGCTCCACCTCTTGCGCAACGACGACACTTTGAGCTATCTCGGCTCGACGGAAGTCAAGGGAGCGGCGGTTAAGGTCGAGTCAACCGACGTTGAAAATATTTTCGGAACGGTCGCCTTCAATGAGCGCGAAGTTGTTATCGACGGCTCGGCGACTGCCAACGGTCAATTCGCGAACGTCAGCGGCAAAATTCATCTCGACACCGACGAAACTTTTTTTGACATTTACGCCGACTCGAACAGCTTCACGCCCGCCGCTATCATTGAGGACATTGGCATTGAGGGGGCGGCGGATATTCGCGCTCACCTAGTCGGCACTGCCAAAAATCCTCAAGTCGACGCCGATATTTATTCCGATTGGCTCGCCTATGACGAGTACGCCGCGCAGAACATTTCGACAAAGCTCCGCTATGTCGGCGATATGATTTATTTCAACGACACCAGCTTGAACATTTTTGGCGGCAACGTCACCGGCACGATTGAAGTTAAGACTTCCGATTTAACTTACAATGCACACGTCAAAGCGAACGGACTCGACGCGGCGACTTTGTGCGAGTTCGCGAGTTCGGATAACATCGTCGACGGGAAAATTTCTGCCGACTTAGGCATTAACGGCGGCGGTGATGCTCCAATGAAAGTTTACGGCAACGCGCGAGCAACCGCCCTTAACGTCGAGGACTTGCAGATTGACGAGGCGAACGCTTCTTTTTATTTTACCGACGACAACTTGACGATTGATTATATCAGCGCGAACCTTCCCAACAACGGCACGCTCGGTCTTGAGGGCACGATTGTCGACATGAATCGCCTTGACTTGGATTTTTACGGGGCGCACGTCGATATGTCTATCGCGAAAAAGTTCAATGCCGCGCTCGACATGAGCGGCTTGACTGACTTCAAAGGCACGGTTCACGGCGACTCCGACAATCCGAACGTCACGATTGAACTTTCCGCTGTCGACCTGTCAAGGCAAAGCGAGCACTTCACGGGCAAACTTTTCAAGCAACCGTTTGACTCGATTCAACTCGTCGCGGCGGGCAGTCTCGACGGCATTCACATTGACAAGTTCAATCTCGAAAAGGACGGCAATCTTAAATGGACGGTCATTGAGGGCACAGTCGGCTTGACGGGTGACAAGAATATCAATCTGCAACTCGACACGACTCAAGTCCGCGCAGAGGATATTGCCGCGCTCGTCGCCCCCGACCAGCCAATCACTGGCAACGTCACAAACACCGTCAAAATCACGGGCACACTCGACAATCCGCAAGTCACCGGCAATATCAAGTTCAATCGCGGCAGTTATCGCGGCGTTCTTTTGAGCGGCATGACCGGCGATTATTCTTTGGACGGGGAAATTGTTCGCCTGCAAAATTTTGAAATCACCTCGCCGATGGTCGACATGATTCTTAACGGCACGATTAACAAAAATTCGCAGGTTATGGATTTTGTCGTCGAAGGCAAGGATATTAACCTGCAACGTTTCAAAGCCAAGCTCCCCGAAAAATACAACGCGGAAGGTCACGTGAAGTTTGAAGGACTTATCAAGGGCACGCCCGACGTTCCGATTTTCAGCGGCAAGCTCACAGCCAACGAAATTATTCTGAACGGCGTCGCTCTCACGAACATTTACGGCGATATTGAGACAAACGGCGCGAATGTCTATCTGAACGACTTCCACTTTCAAGACGGCGACGCGGTTTGTCAAATGCAACTCAGCACTAATCTTGATAATGAAATGGTCAGCGGCGAGGCGGACGTTGTCAACGCCGACATTGCCAACATGCTAAAGATTTTGGCGGTAAATAATGAACTCGTCACGGGCAAGCTTACCAGTAAGATTTTAATTGGCGGCACGCTCAGCAAGTTGCACGGCTCTTTGCAAGGCGAAATTCCGCAGGGCACCTTCGCCACTCATGACATTCACGACATAAAAGTTGCAATTAATCTGCTCAACAACAGCGTATATATTAATCAGCTTGAGGGCAAGCAGGGTGACAAAGGCGAAGTCAATCTGCACGGCTCAGCGCAACTCGACGGCGCACTTGATTTGAATTTGAAGGCGACCAACATTGAGCTTGGGATTTTCAGCAAGGCGGCGGGCTTGGACATTGAGACAGAAGGCACGGCGAACGTCGTCGCCAAAGTCAGCGGCACGACCGATAATCCGTTTGGCGAATTGCTCTTGCAGGCGACGGGCGGCATTAAGGGTTCGACGTTTGATTTGTTGCAAGGTCATTTCCTGCTTAGGGATTGGCGCGTCAACGTTGAAAATCTGATTGTCCTGCGCGAGCTTGCGGGCAAAACTTACGGCGCGAGTATGGACGGTTTCGTTCCGCTTAAAGCTCTGCTCGCCAAGACAAAAGAAAATCTGCCCGACAACGAACAGCTCAACCTAACCTTATCACTCGACGGCGCGGATTTATCATTGTTACCTGTCATGAGCAAGATGATTGCGTTTGGCGTCGGCGAGTTGAAAGGCGCGGTCAAGATAACGGGCACGGCGGCGCACCCGCAATTCAACGGGCAAATCTCAATGAACGACGGCTCCGTCAAAGTTAAGGGCATGAAGAGTTTGATTGAGCACATAAATATTTCGACGGTGTTCAAAGGCGAGCGGTTCGACGTGGAAAATTTTTCGGGCAATATCGGTTCGGGCACGTTCGCGCTGACGGGCGGCTTCGACTTTCCTGGCTTGGAATTCAAAGGTTATAACTTCGACTTCGCCGCGAACAATCTCGACATTGACAGCGATTATTTTGACGGGCTTTTAAATGCCAACTTCAACTTTAGCGAAGTAACTTTCCGGCATTGGACTTTGCCTAAACTTTCGGGGCAAATCAATCTTGACAAGTGCCGCATTTCTGTGCCGACTATTCCCGACTCCGACGACCCGTTGCCAAATATTTTACTCGACGTGTCTTTGAATCTCGGCGAAAAAGTTCACTTTTACAGCTCTCATCTCTACGATATGTATTTCACGGGCAACGCGAATTTCGGCGGCTCGACCGCTCACCCCAAAACTTCCGGCACGATTAACGTCAAGCGCGGAGGCACCTTGACTTATCTTGAATCAGTGTTTAATATTCGGGAATGCGAAGTTTATTTCAATCAGATTGATTCTTTCCTGCCGACGTTGCGTTTCTTCGCCGACACCAAAGTTGCCAACATAAAAGTTTTCTTGAGCGCGGAAGGTCAACCCGGCACAATGGATTTCAAATTGACTTCAAGCCCCGAAATGACGCAGGAAGAAATTTTCCGCCTGTTGACTTTGCGCGAGGCTTACAACAGCGGCGGCAACTTGACTTCCGCCGACGCTCTGGCTATTGGCTTGCAAATGACTTTGCTCGGCGACCTTGAGGACGCTTTGAAGAAGACGCTCGGCATTGACCAATTCACTGTGTCGCGCGGCTCCGGCTCCTTGTTTGAACGCCACACGCCCGGCGAACGCAATACCAAAGACAAGGAAGATTACAACGTTAAAATCGGTAAATATATAAACGATAAGCTCATGATTCGATACACGCGCGGCTTTGGCAGTCACAAAGTCAACCGCTACGGTCTGCAATACGACTTCAATGATAATCTCGGTTTCACGATTGAGCGCGAAGGCAATGATTATATCTTCAGCTTCGAGGCTCGTTATAAATTTTAGGTATTAGGTGTTAGGTATTAGGTATTAGGTTTTAGCTAACCACCCCTAACCCTAACACCTACCAAAGGAGGATTTATTTTTGAAAGCAAAAAAAAATTCGCGAAGAAGGTGCGCGGCGTTAATGGCGGCGTTGACTTTGCCTTTTATATTAAATTTCGCGGCGGGCGAGGCGGCTCCCGAAGTCACTCAACCTTTTGAAACTTCAGAAACTGCACCGCCTGCCGAAACTGCAGATGTTGAAGTCATTGACGAAAATTCCAAAGTCAAAGAAAATGTCGAGTCTCCAAAAGTTGAACCCGCCGTTGAAACTTCCGACGCGCCAAAAGTTGAACCCACCGCCGAAACTTCCGACGCGCCAAAATATGAACCCGCCGTTGAAACTTCCGACGCGCCAAAAACTGAACCCGTTGCAGAAACTCCTGCCGAACCTTACCGCTCGCAAGTCGACTCGCAGATTTACGAGTACTTTCAACAGTTCGAGGGCAAGACGATTGTCGACATTGAGTTTGAGGGCGCGAGCACCGATACCCTTCCGACAATCCAAGTTGCAGTGCTTGAACACGTCGGTGATACCTTCAATGCGACGGCGGCTCTGCGCGACAGAAACGCGCTCATGAACACCGGATATTTTTACGAGGCTTATCAAACTTTCGAGGAAATTCCCGAAGGTATCGTTATAACTTTCCACGTCATGGAAAATCCCGTGCTTAAAGAAGTCGTCTTCAGCGGCAACACCATTTACGACAACGACGAGCTTCAAGACATGCTCACAATCAGGCGCGGCTTTATTCTCAACAGCAACCTGCTTCACGACAACATTGCCAAGATTCAAGAGGAATATCATGACGAAGGCTTTGTTCTCATGAAGATAACCGATATTAACATTGACAAGGACGGCGTCTTGACGCTCAAAATTAACGAGGGCACGTTGGAGGGCTACGCAGTCAAGGGCAACAAGAAGACGCGCGACGTTGTTATTCTTCGCGAAATGCGCCAGGAAGTCGGCACGCCCTTTAACGCGAAACTCGCGCGGCGTAGTATGCAGCGTGTTTACAACTTGGGCTTTTTCGAGGACGTCAACCTTAAAATGAATCCCGGCGTCGAGCCGAACGCGATTATCATGGAAATTAACGTTAAGGAAAAGCGCACGGGGACTTTGGCAGTCGGCGCGGGCTACTCTACAGCTGACGGCATTATCGGCATGGTCGGCGTGAGCGACACGAACTTTCGCGGCATGGGCGACACGATTGCGATTATGTACGAGAAAAGCGGCGACGAGACCGACGCGCACGGCTACACTTTTACTTATCGCCACCCTTGGCTTGATCACAGAGAAACCGCCGTCCGTTTCCAACTGTACAATCGAACATACGCCTTTAACGATTACGATACGCGCGGGCACTTCAAGGAAGAATATATGCGCAAATATTCCGGCGGCGAGTTCACCTTCAGCCGCCCCGTCAGTGAGTACTCGACGAACTATATCACGCTCCGTCACCGCAAAGATAGATATGTTCGTCACGTTTCGAGCGGCAACGTCGGCAACCGTAGCGGCTCGGATTATTCGGATTGGCGGCATGACAACTTCGGCACGACGCGCAGTATTATTCTCGAACACGTCACCGATACGCGCGACAACATTTACAATCCGACCGAAGGCAACAAGGTTGATTTGACTTTGGAATTGGGCGGCTTGCTCGGCGGAGATTTTGACTTTCAAAAGGCGTCGATTGAGCATCAATTTTTCCTTAAGGCGGGCGACCACTCGCAAGTTTGGGCACTGCGCGGCATGTATGGTTACGGGCACGGCGACATGACCGAGTTTAACCAGTTCAGACTTGGCGGTCAGGGAAGTATTCGCGGCTATCGTGACGACCAATTTCGCGGCAACAGAATGATTCTGGGCACGTTGGAATATCGTTTCCCGCTCGCAAAGAAAATTCAAGGCGCACTGTTCACCGACTGGGGTAGCGCATGGGATACGGGCTTGAAACCAAAAAATGTCAAAGGCAGTGTCGGTATCGGACTTGCACTCAACACGCCGTTTGGACCTTTGAGACTGGATTACGGGCGCGGCTCGCAAGGCGGCAGATTCCATTTCTCCGTTGGCACCTCATTTTAAAATCAAAAACCCCCGCCAAACTCTGGCGGGAATTTTTTTGCCTGAAAAGAGCAAGAGACGGCTCGCTGTCGTTATTTATTATTAACCTTAATGTTGCTCTGTGACTTGAAATTATTTTTAGGTTATGCTAGATTATGCGCGGCATGAAAAATTTCTTGGGAGGTTTTATTCTCATGGCAATCAGTTTGAAAAAGGGACAAAAAGTTGACCTCACGAAGACAAATCCCGGCTTGAAGGAAGTTTTGATCGGGCTTGGCTGGGATACGAACAAATACGACGGCGGCAAGGACTTCGACCTTGATTCTTCCGTATTCCTTCTCGGCGCGAACAGCAAGGTTGCGAGTGATGACGATTTTGTTTTCTACGGCAATCTCAAGCACAAGAGCGGTGCCGTTGAGCACATGGGCGACAACTTGACCGGCGCGGGCGAAGGCGACGACGAGCAAATTAAAATCGACCTCAGTAAAGTTCCCGCCGAAGTCGAAAAGATTGATTTCACCGTCACCATTTACGAGGCGGAAGAGCGCAAGCAGAACTTCGGACAAGTCGAGAACGCCTTTATTCGCGTCGTGAATCAGGCAACCGGCGAAGAACTTATCCGCTACGATCTCGGCGAAGATTTTTCTATCGAGACAGCTGTTGTTATCGGCGAGCTTTATCGCAACAAGGGCGAGTGGAAATTTAACGCTATCGGCTCCGGCTTCAGCGGCGGCTTGGCTTCGCTCGGCAAAAACTACGGCGTCAACGTGTAAACTGCAATGCGTAATTAGTAATGCGTAATGCGTAATTAAAAATCATTGCGCATTGCGCATTTTGCATTACTAACTGATTTTTGGAAGGAGAATTTAAAATGGCTGTCAACCTTCAAAAAGGACAAAAAATTTCTCTCAAAAAATCCGACGGCAAAAGACTTTCGCGCCTCATGGTCGGACTTGGCTGGGACGCGGCAGAGCAAAAGAGCGGTTTCTTCAGTCGTATTTTTGGCAACTCGGACAACATTGACTGCGACGCCTCCGTTTTCCTTTGCCAAGACGGCAAGTTTGTCGATAAAGACGACCTCGTTTATTTCGGCAACCTTGAACACAGAAGTCATGCCATCAAGCACATGGGCGACAACCTCACGGGCGACGGCGAAGGCGACGACGAACAAATTTTTGTCAACCTCGACGAGATCCCGCGCAGATACGACAAGCTGATTTTCGTCGTTAACATTTATAAAGCCGTCGAACGCAAACAGCATTTCGGCATGATTAAAAATGCCTTTATCCGAATTGTTGATGATGAGACGCGCGAGGAGCTTTGCCGCTTCAATCTCAGCGACGATTATACCGACATGCTCTCGATGATTGCCGGAGAAGTTTATCGGCGTAGCGACGAGTGGAAATTTAACGCAATAGGCTCCGGCACGAAGGATACCGGCTTGAGCGAGTTAGCGCAGAGGTTTAAATAAGTCATGAAAAAATTTTTAGCGGCAATCTGCGCGGCGTTTATGTTGATGACGATGCCCGCGAGTGCCGAAACTCAACAGGTCGGCAATTCCGATGCGTCGGCTTTCCCGTTGAATGAGCAAATAGAAAAATTTTACTCGACGTTGCCCAAAGCTAAGGGCGAATACAAAAGCCGCGTGCGCCCGATTGTGATTGAAGGCGCAATGAATACCGAGACCGAGATTTTAATTCGTGCGCTGAAAAATCCCGTCGTCTACCGCGAAATGAATTACATGTTCGTCGCAGGCACATACAAGGATTATCCCGTCGTGATTGTTCGCACAGAAATCGGCATGGCGAACGCGGCGGCGTCAACAGCTCTTGCGATAAAAAAATTTAATCCCGTCGCAGTCATCAATCAAGGCACGGCGGGCGGTCACGATTCGACTTTGAAAATCGGCGACATTGTTATCGGCGAGCGCAGTTTTGATCATGCTGCCTTCAAAAGTTCTTACACGCAAGCGGGCGCGGGCATTGACTTGACTCAACAGGAAAATATTGGCACTTACGCTTACGACGCGGCAAGCGGCAACTTTCAAGCTTATAAAGAATATCGCCCCGACCCGAAACTTTTTGGGATTGCCGGGAAAGTTGCTTTCCACAACAAAAATTTTAACGTCGTGAGAGGAACAATCGGCACGGGAAATACTTGGCTCAACAGCGTCGACTACATAAATTTCTTGAATGAAACTTACGGCTCAAGTTGCGAGGAAATGGAGACCAACGCAGTCGCGCAGATTTGCCAAAATGCGGGTGTGCCCTTCATTGGCATTCGCGTTCTTTCGGATAACATACTTCACGACGACAGATATGTTCCCGAAACAGCAAAAATTTGTCAAGATTTTGTTTTGCTTGTCGTCGAAAGTTATATCCGCGACGTGTTGAAAAAGTAGAGGGGCATAGCTGTGGAAAAGAAAAATAAGCCTGCCGTTTCCGTGATTATTCCGATGTTCAACGCGGAAGATTTTATCGGCGAATGTCTCGGCAGTCTCGTCAATCAAACTTTCCAAGACTTTGAAGTTATCGTTGTCGACGATTGCTCAACCGATAATTCCTGCTCGATTGTTAACTATTTCGCCGAGAAAAAGTGGATTGAAGGGGAAGTTAATCTAATCAAACTCCCCAAGAACAGCGGCTGCCCCGGCATTCCCAGAAATTTTGCTTTGGAGGCGGCTCGCGGCGAGTACATTTACTTTCTTGACGCCGACGACCTTTTGAGCAATAAGGCTCTTGAGGAACTTCATAACGTCGCAGAAAATTTCAATGCTGATGTCGTTCACGTTGAAAAATGTATCGCCTTTAAAGATGGGGGCGCTGTAGTCTCAAGCCTTCAAACGGGTGTGTTTGTGACGGAGCCGACGCTTGTGACTTCCGACATTGGCGAGCGCGTCACGGATTTTATTCACAAGCGATATTTATGGTGGGCTTGCAACAAACTTTTCCGCCGCCAATTTCTTCTCGACAACAAAATCAAATTTCCGGAAGTCCATTTC
>JBGUYA010000034.1:0-2954 GCA_045118435.1 Quinella sp.
ACGGCGGGCATTTCAATCACTCCTTAATCAACATTTCCAATTCTTCGGGCGTGACTTTAGTCGCAGAGATTTTTTTTATCTGCTCGTCTTTAATCGGCAGCGCAGATTTTTTCGGCTCGGAGATTTTTTCTTTGGTCAGTGAAATTTTTTTGACGGGAGATTTTTTCCGCGCAGGTTTCTTGTCGGGTTCGTCCGCGTCCGCGAAGATTTTTTCAAAAGCCTCCTCAGCTGTCTCGACGGGGAAAATCTTCAAGCCCAAGTGCCCGCGCGGTATGTCCTTTGCATTTTCTTTAGGTATGACCAAAGTTTTAATGCCTGCTTGCTTCGCGCCGTAAGCCTTTTCAAAGACGCCGCCGACTGGGCGAACTTTGCCCTGCAGAGAAATTTCGCCTGTGACTGCAACGTCTTGACGAATCTTTTTACCCGTGACCGCGCTAACCAACGCCGCCAAAATCGCCGTGCCCGCGCTCGGTCCGTCAATGTTGCCGCCGCCGATAACGTTTATGTGAACGTCGAAGTCGTGAATATCCTTGCCTGTCGTTCGGCGCAGTACGCTTGCCGCGTTGAATACGGAATCTTTAGCCATTGAGCCCGCCGTCTCGTTGAAACGAATCGTGCCCTTGCCCTTCTCCGCCTCGAAGACAACCGCCTCAATTTCAATCACTGAACCGATAAATCCGCTCACGCCCAAGCCGAAGATATGCCCGACAGTCGCCTTACTCGACGCCTTCTTTGTCACGAATTGATAGAGGCGGCTGACCTGCGCGACTTCGTAAACGTCACGCTTCTCAATCTTAATCGGGCGGTCAATGTGCAGAATTTTTTCTTCGTCGCGGTCAAGCGCGAGACTGTAGGCGTCGGCGAGAATGTTAATCGCCTTGCGCCCTTCAATCGTGTACTCGCCAATCGTCTCGGCAAGCCCTTCCTCCAACTCGACGTTGAGTTTCTGCGCGGCATTCTTGACAATATCGACGATATGCGCGGGCGTCAACGGCTCAAAATAAATTTCTGCACAGCGCGAACGCAACGCGGGATTTATCGACGAGGCGTCGCGGGTCGTCGCTCCGATTAATACAAAGTCGGCGGGCGCACCGTTCTCGAACAACATTTTGACATAGGGTGGAACTTTTTCGTCAGCAGGGTCGTAATAGCTCGACTCGAAGAAAACGCGCTTGTCCTCCAAAACTTTAAGCAACTTATTCTGCAACATGATGTCCATTTCGCCGATCTCGTCGATAAACAAAATGCCGCCGTGCGCGTCCGTGACAAGTCCGGGCTTCGGTTCGGGAATGCCGCTTTCCGCAAGCTGACGTTGTGCGCCTTGATAAATCGGGTCGTGCACTGAACCCAACAGCGGATTGGTCACGTCGCGCGGATCCCAACGTAAAGTTGTGCCGTCCGTCTCGACAAAGGGCGCGTCTTCATTGAAAGGACTAAGCTCCGTGCCGCGCACTGCCTCCAAGACAAGCCGCGCCGCCGTAGTTTTGCCAACGCCCGGCGGTCCGTAAAGGATTAAATGTTGCGGGTAGGGCGACGCCAATTTTGAACGCAACGACTTAACCGCCCGTTCCTGCCCAACAATTTCTTCCATTGACTGCGGGCGCAACAACTCCATGACCGATTGCGTCAAGTGAATTTCTTCAAGCTCCTGCAACTCTTCGCGCTTTTGTTTATCGTGCGGCGTCTCGTCGGATTTCTCTTCCTTCAAAATTTGCATGCGAATATCCTTGACGTACTCTTGATGATCCTTTTCCATTTTTTCCGAGATTTTGCGCTCGATTTTGTCTTCAACTTGCCGCCGCGCCATGATGTCCGCAATGAGTTCCGACAACGCGGCGATTTGCCCTTGAATCTCGGAAGGCTTTGGCGGCGGGTACAGCGTCGGATTTTCTTCAATGATTCGGCGCAGGGCAAGCAGTCTTTCTGACGGGTCGGGCGAGCGCATGTAGCGGAGCGCGTCCATTTTCCCTGCCTGCAAGACCAATCTGTCCGAACCCATTACGTCGACAAGGATTGCATAAAGCGCGGCAATTTCTCTATCCGTTTCCGTTTCATGATGAGGCGGCGGCAACGGAGGATTTTTTTCGCCGCCGACCGCCCGATTGATTGCTCCTAAAAATTTCTTAAACAAATTTATCCCTCGATGACTTCGATTTTAATTTTCGTGGCAACTTCGGGGTGAAGTTTGACAATCGCCTCGTAAACGCCCGTGCCCGTCACGTTGCCTTGAATTGCGATTTTGCGCTTGTCGACGTTGAGCGCGTGACTTTCCTTGAGGACTTTGGCAACGTCGGAGCCGCTCACCGAGCCGAAAAGCTTCCCGTCTTTGCCGAGCTTGACAGGAATTTTAACGGAAACTTTTTCGAGCTGTGCGCCCAAAAGCTTAGCTTCGTCAGCTTCTTGCTGTGCCTTGCGAGCTTTATTCTCCGCCTTGACTTTGGCAGTGTTCAAGTTCGCGACGTTCGCCTCGACCGCCAACTTGCGCGGCAAAAGATAATTGCGCCCGTAGCCGTCAGAGACTTCGACGACTTCGCCCTTCGCGCCAACTTTTTTAACGTCTTCTTGCAAAATAACTTTCATTTTATATTCCTCCAAAATTTTTCTCGCGCAAGTCTATCAAAAATCTGCCGCCTTGTAAATCAATCGCGAAACTTATTGCAAAGGTTGCCAATAATCTGCGATTTCGGATAAGGTCTTGCCTATAACTTTTGCATCTTCGATTGGTTTAATAGTGATGGGTAACTCTTTGAGGTAATCGCTAAGTTTTCCCCCACTCCACACCGTGCGTGCACCTTTCAGCGCACACGGCTTGCCATCTATTTTCTTACTTCAAGTTTCCTTTTTGTTTAGTCCAAAGGCTCCAAAGAAATTCAATACCCCGCGAAACCATTTCATGAACTTTTGACATTCCTGATAGGTCTTGAACTTATATTGCTTTAATCTGGTCGAATTAT
>JBGUYA010000035.1:0-13171 GCA_045118435.1 Quinella sp.
CAAATAACGCAGGTCGTAAAAAAAGGAGAGGATGCGACTGATGGCGATGATGAGTGATTTATCACAAGCCGAAATTGACGCCTTGCTGTCGGGAGTCGGCGGCGGTGATTCAAATGAAAGTCCGGAGAGTGATTCCGCGCCTGTGGATACTTCCGAAATGGACAACCTTTTGTCGCCAATGGAAAAGGACGCGCTCGGCGAAATAGGAAATATTTCAATGGGCAGCGCGGCAACGACGTTATCAACTCTTTTGGGGCACAAGGTCAATATCACGACGCCCAATGTCTCCGTTGCGCCGATGAATGTTATTCAACAACATTACCCGTTGCCCTATCTCGTCGTTGAAGTTGGTTACACCGTCGGCATTGACGGCAACAACGTCTTTGCAATTCAAGCGACGGACGCCGCTGTTATCGCCGATTTGATGATGGGCGGCGACGGCACTAATCCCGATCAGCAGTTGACTGAACTTCACATGAGCGCGGTCGGCGAGGCAATGAATCAAATGATGGGCGCGGTCGCAACCAGTCTGTCGGCAATGTTCCATAAAAAAATCGACATATCGCCGCCCAAAGTCAATCTGGTTGACTTCGGCTCGGAAGAAGTTCTTATGGAGCTTGCGAAAAATTCTGAACCGGTCGTTCGCGCGGCGTTCCGCATGGAAGTTGACGGCTTAATCGACAGCGAGATAATGCAAATTCTCACGGTCGACGTGGCAAAAGAAATGGTCGATGCTCTGTTAAATGACGACCACGCCGCCAGCGAGCCGCCAAAAGCCGCGCCAGCTCCGCCGCCAAAATCTCCGCCGCAACAGCAAGCGTCGCCGCCGCCGCAACAACAAGCTCCGCCGCCCCCGCCGCCGCCGCAACAAAATTATCCTCCGCAAGGCGGCTATCCCCCGCAAGGGGCTTATCCTCCGCCGGGTTATGGATATGGCGGCTCCTCAATGCAACCAAACGTCGTAACGAATATGCCCGTGTCGCCCGCGCAGTTCATGCCGCTTTCAATGGAGCCGGTGCAAATCAACGAGAGCAACATAAACTTAATCTTGGACGTGCCGTTGCAAGTGACGGTTGAACTTGGTCGCACGAAGAAGACAATCCGCGAGGTTCTGGACTTGACAACCGGCTCAATCGTCGAGCTTGACAAATTGGCGGGCGAACCTGTGGAAATTCACGTCAACGGGCATTTCTTGGCGAAGGGCGAAGTCGTCGTTATCGATGAAAATTTCGGCGTCAGGATAACGGAAATTGCCTCGCCTGCCGAGCGCGCCGCTCACTTAACTTAATTCATTGCGCATTACGCATTGAATTTTTGTCTTGCCGATTCTTGGAATATCGGTTATAATGCCTGTCAAAAAACAAGTAATGTTGTGATTGAAATAGGAATTTAAAACTTTAAACGGGAGAGATGGATTATGGCAGTACGAGTTTTGGTCGTCGACGACGCGGCTTTCATGAGAATGATGGTCAAGGATATTCTTTCCAAAAATGGCTATGAAGTCGTCGGCGAAGCCGAAAACGGCATGAAAGCAGTTGAAAAATTCAACGAACTGCGCCCCGATTTGGTGACAATGGATATTACAATGCCCGAAATGGACGGCATTTCCGCAGTCAAAGCGATCAAGAAAATCGACCCCAAAGCGAAAATTGTCATGTGTTCTGCAATGGGACAACAAGCAATGGTTATAGAGGCAATACAGGCGGGCGCACGCGATTTTATCGTCAAACCTTTCCAGGCGGATCGTGTGCTCGAAGCAGTTCGCAAAGCCGTAGGCTGATGTGTGATAAGACAAAAATTTATATCGCTATCGCGTTCGCGTTTGTTTGTTTGATTTACTTTGGCGGATCCGTTACGGAGGCGGCGGGCGGTTATTTGGAAGGCTACGAAGAAGCCGACCCAAGACCTACCGGCGTTTCGTGGTGGTCAACGCTCGCTTATCTTTTTAGTTTGTTCGCCGTATTTGGCGTCGTGCTGGTTATGGCTTATTTCGCCGCAAGATTTATCGGCGGTCGATTTAACGCGGCGCGTATGTCGGCAAGCGGCGGCAGAGTTCTGGAAAATTTACCACTGGGACCCAATCGCTCTGTCTGCACAGTTGAAATGGCCGGCAGGGTATTTTTGTTAGGCGTGACCGACCACAACATTAACCTTTTGGGCGAGATAACCGACAAGAATCTAATCGAACACCTGCACACGCAATCGATTGCTCAAGGCGACATGTTCTCGCAAGAGTTCGGCACTTTATCAAATTTGGTGAGGAAAATTCCTCTGTTTAAAAAGAAATGAGCAACTCAACTGTTTTCCATTCATTACGCATTACGCATTACGCATTACGCATTGCAGTTATCTGCGCGGGCGTCTTGCTTTTGATGAACGGTGTCGAGGCGGCACCGATTATTCCGAGCGTCAATGTCGAAGTGGGCACGGCGGAAAATCCCGAACAAGTCGCCTCGACCTTGCAAGTAATTGGCGTCTTGACGTTGGCGACAATCGCGCCCGCAATTTTGATGATGACAACTTCCTTTGTGCGAATCGTCGTGATAATCGGCTTCTTGAGGAACGCGCTCGCCACGCAAAACGTCCCGCCAAACCAAGTTGTCGTGTCGCTCGCAATCTTCCTGACGTTTTACATAATGGCACCTTACTGGTCGCAGGCGAACGATAACGGACTGCAACCTTACCTTGCGGGACAAATTTCACAGGAAGAGGCGGTTGAAAACGTCCTTGAGCCAATGCGCGAATTCATGTTTAGACAAACGCGCGAATCGGATTTGGCACTGTTCGTGAATCTTTCCGACGCCGAACGCCCCGAAACCCAAGAGGACGTTTCAACTTTTGTCCTAATTCCCGCGTTCATGATTAGCGAACTGAAAACCGCATTTCAAATCGGGTTCATGCTGTACGTGCCGTTTATCGTCATTGATATGATTGTCGCGACGACGCTAATGTCAATGGGTATGATGATGTTGCCGCCCGTCATGATTTCCCTGCCGTTCAAAATTTTGCTTTTCGTCATGATTGACGGCTGGCATTTGCTGATTCGCTCAATCATTGTAAGTTTCCGATAGCGGAGGTGTGTCATGTCAGGGGATTTGGTTATCCAGTTGGGGCAAGAGGCGTTAATGATTGTGCTGATTGTCTCCGCGCCGATGTTGGGCTTGGGCTTGGCAGTCGGCTTGGCGGTCAGCGTCTTCCAGGCGACGACCTCAATCCAGGAGCAAACACTGGCATTTATCCCGAAGATTATTGCGGTCTTCGTGGCGATTTTGATTTTCGGACCCTGGATGCTCCGAATCATGGTTGAATTTTTTTCTGGAATATTTATTGAATTGCCGGGACGTATCGGCTGAGCACTCTCTTGCCGGGAGGTCGAAAGTTTGACTGGAATGGACTTGTACGACGTATTTCAAGGGCAAGTGGCGGCGTTTTTGCTTGTGCTCACTCGGACGAGCGGCATTTTTTTTATTTCGCCCTTCTTCGGCAGTTTGAACGTCCCTTACAAATTCAGAGCGGCGGTTGCAGTTATGTTCGCGGTGATACTTTTCCCCGTTGTCTTGAAAGAATATGTGATTCAAGCTCCCGCGACGACTTTAATGTTCGCGTTCACGGTCGGTAAAGAACTTTTTATCGGCTGGCTGATTGGGCTTGTCGCGTACATTACGTTGACGGCGGTCAATATGGCGGGTAAAATCATGGATATGCAAGTCGGTTTCGCGGTCGTCAACATGATGGATCCGACGACGCAACAGCAAACCGGTCTTATTGGCACGTTCCTTTACAACCTCACGATAATTTACTTTGTGATAACGAACGGGCACCACGTAATCATTGCGGCGTTGGCGGAGAGTTTCCGAATTATCCCGCTTAGCTCAATGGTTTGGAATACGTCTCTACCGGAGCTTATTGGCGACTTGACGGCGGGGATTTTTATGAACGGCATGAAAATTGCAATGCCCGTGACGTTCGCAATCTTGCTGACGAACGTCGGGCTTGGTATATTGGCGCGAACCATGCCGCAGATGAATATTTTCGTTGTCGGCATTCCAATGCAACTGATGATTGGCATGACGATGGTCTCAATGATTTTGCCCTTCTACATTCTCTTCTTGGACGTGATTTTTAATGCAATGTACGCGAATATTTCTATTGCCCTCAAAGCCCTTGCCACTTGATGATTTTTTCTTCGACCTGCAAAGATTTGACGGCGAAAAGACAGAGGAGCCGACTTCCAAAAAGCGTGAGGACGCTCGTAAAAAAGGTCAAGTTGCACGAAGCCAAGAGCTTAACACGGCGTTTGTCCTCTTAATCGGCTTTCTGATACTGCGAATTCTTTGGGAGTTCATTTACGGCAACATAGCCGAGTACACGGTTTATCTTTACTCGCACGTTTCGCAGAACATGTCAACGGAGGGCATCCGCGAACTTTTCATAGGAATCATGATTCTTTTGGCGAAAACGGTCTTGCCAGTCATGTTCGCAATTTTAATCGTCGGTTTCGCCATAAACGTCTTCCAAGTCGGGCTAATGATCTCGACAGAAAAGTTGGAGCCGAAGCTCGAAAACCTCAACCCGATAAACGGCTTCGGGCGAATTTTTTCCAAGCGGTCAATCGTTGAGCTTGCAAAGTCTCTGTTCAAGATAGTTGTTATCGGCTACTTCTTATATCTTTACCTCAAAGATCAAATCCCGCTTGTGCCGCAATTTATCTTCTTCGACTTGGAGCAATCATTGGCGACGGCGGCGGATGTAATTTTCACAATGGCGTTTCAAGTCGTGGGCGTGATAATGATTATGGCAATGGCGGACTACGCCTATCAACGTTGGCAGACGACGCAGGACTTGATGATGAGCAAGCAGGAAGTCAAGGACGAGTTCAAACAAATGGAAGGTGACCCGCAAATTAAAAGCCGTATCAAGCAGAAACAGCGTCAAATGGCAATGCAACGCATGATGAGCGAAGTCCCGAAGGCTGATGTTATCGTCACGAACCCGACGCACTTGGCGGTTGCGCTCTGCTATAAAAAGGGCATGATTGCGCCTATTGTCATTGCAAAGGGTCAAGACCTCGTCGCGGAGAAAATCAAGGAGATTGCTCGTAAGCATTATATTTTAATCGTCGAGAATAAACCTGTAGCGCGTGCACTTTATGAGGCGGTCGAAGTCGGCGGCGCAGTTCCTGCCGAACTTTATCAAGCCGTCGCGGAAATTCTCGCCTACGTCTACAGAATCAAACATCGTAAAGTTAATTAAGGGGGAATTGTTATGCGGCTGATGAAAATTTTCTTGGCGGTCGTCTTTACGCTTTTAATCTTCGCTCCCGCGCAGGTGTCGGCGGAAGTCACGACGGTTATTCTTGTCAGGCACGGCGAAACTGATTATAATAAAGCGAAACGTTATCAAGGACATTTGGATATTCCACTCAATGCAAACGGACTCAAGCAGGCGGAACTTTTGGCGAAGGGGCTTAAGGATTACCCTATCGATGTGTTTATTGCAAGCCCGTTGAGACGCGCTTACGTGACGACTGAAACCGTTGCCAAAGCAAAAGGAATGACTATTGCTTACACCGATGACCGCCTCAAGGAAATTGACTACGGCGACTGGGCGGGAGAATTTATTGCCGATTTGAAAGTTAAATATCCCGAAGAGTTTAAACTGTGGCAAGAGCGTCCTTGGCTTATGAACTTCCCGAACGGAGAAAATCTTCGTGACATGCAGTATCGCGGGCGTTCGGCTTTGGAAGATGCGGTTGCCAAATATCCCGGCAAAACGATTCTTATCGGGGCGCACAGTTTCATAAACGCTGTCATTATTTGTTCTGTGCTCGGTCTCGATACCGAACATTTCAAGCAAATCCGGCAGAATAATACTTGTGTCAATGTTCTGCGTTACGAGGACGGCGTTTGGCAAGTTGTCTTGCTTAATTCCGTTGCGCACTTGGGCACTCTGACTTCAGAATCCGGCGTCATGAAGTAAAAAAATTTTTTAGGAGAAATTTAAATGGCCGCACCCGCAGATTTACTGGAAGGCGAACCGCGAACGCTAGGCTCGCTTATCCAAAAGTACAGCGACGTCATTATCGCGGTAACGCTCGTCATGATTGTTATCATGATGATTATCCCGCTCCCGACCGCGCTTTTGGACTTTCTCATTTGTCTCAACATCACAATCGCCCTTGTCGTCATCATGAGCGCGATTTACAACGAGGAGGCTCTCGACTTATCAGTCTTCCCGTCCTTGTTGCTTGTAACGACGCTTTTCCGATTGGCACTGAACATTTCCGCCACGCGACTGATTTTGATTAACGCCAATGCGGGCGAAGTCATCACGGCTTTTGGCAACTTCGTCGTCGGTGGTAATCCCGTCGTTGGTTTCATCATGTTTATCATTTTGGTTATCATTAACTTTATCGTCATAACCAAAGGCTCCGAGCGTGTCGCGGAAGTTTCGGCGCGTTTCACACTCGACGCAATGCCCGGTAAGCAAATGGCTATCGACGCCGACTTGAATCAGGGTGCGATTACCGACGAAGAGGCGAAGATTCGTCGCACGAAAATTCAACGCGAAGCTGATTTCTTCGGAGCTATGGACGGTGCCTCGAAGTTCGTCAAGGGCGACGCCATTGCCGCGATTATTATCATGTTGATTAACATTGGCGGCGGTTTCGTTATCGGCATGGCGCAAAAGGATATGGCGGCGGTCGACGCCTTGCAAACTTACACGCTGTTGACCGTCGGCGAAGGTTTGGTCAGTCAAATTCCCGCGCTGTTAATCTCGACTGCGACAGGTATTATCGTTACCCGCGCCGCGTCGGAAGGCAATCTCGGTAATGACCTCGTCAAGCAACTTTTCAACAACGAACGCATTTTCTTTATTAACACGGGCGTTTTGCTCATGCTGTCGATTGTTCCCGGCTTGCCCGGTTTGCCGTTCGCATCTCTTGCAGTTCTCTGCGCGTTTATCGGATATAGCTTGCACAGAAAAACTGCCGTCGTTGAAGAGTCTAAGGAGGAGCAACAACAGGCTAAAGAAAAATCTGCGGCGACGCGCCCCGAAAATATCATCTCGCTGTTGCAGGTTGACCCTATGGAGTTGGAAATTGGTTACTCGCTGATTCCGCTTGTCGACACGGGGCAGGGCGGCGACTTGCTCGACCGCATTGTCATGATTCGTCGGCAATGTGCGCTTGAACTAGGCTTAGTTGTTCCGACGATTCGTATCCGCGATAACATCCAAATCAAGCCGAGTGCGTACATTATCAAGCTTAAGGGCATGGAAATTGCTCGCGGCGAACTCATGCTTGACCATTTCTTGGCAATGAACTCCGGCACGGTTTTTGAGGAAATTCCTGGTGTTGAGACTGTGGAACCTGCTTTCGGACTGCCCGCGATTTGGATACCGGAGGGCGACCGCGAACGCGCAGAGTTAAACGGCTATACAGTCGTTGACGCGGTATCCGTTCTCGCGACGCATTTAACGGAGCTTATTAAGCAACACGCCGCCGAAATTCTCGGTCGTCAAGAGGCGCAAAACCTTGTCGACAACCTCGCCAAAACCAACCGCGCACTTGTCGACGAAATTGTCCCCGAACTTTTGGGCATTGGCGAAATTCAAAAGGTCTTGGCGAACTTGCTCAGCGAGCGCGTTTCGATTCGCGACATGGAAACGATTATGGAAGTTCTTGCCGACTACGCGCGTGCTACGAAGGATCCCGAAATTTTAACGGAGTACGTTCGCCACGCAATGGCGCGTCAAATCACTCAGCAGGTCACGCAGGGTTCAAACTCTTTGGCATGTATAACGCTTGACCCCGCGTTGGAAAATCGGATTGTCGGAGCGGTTCAACGGACAGATCACGGCTCCTTTGTCACGTTCGACCCTGAAACTATGCGCCGCCTCGTGAACTCTTTGACAAACGAAATCGAAAAGCTAAGCAATCAGGGCTACCCCGCAATCGTGCTGACAAGCCCCGCCGTGCGTCTCTACTTCCGCAAGCTCGTCGAACGTTCAATTCAAGGCTTGGTCATCGTTTCGCACGCTGAAATTGATCAATCTGTTGAAATTCAAATTATCGGCGTCGTTCGTATCTAATAAAAAAACTTTTTATCCTCTGCAATCGCAGGGGATTTTTTTTTCATTACGAATTACGCATTACGAATTACGAATTGCCTTTCGGGGGTGTTGTGATTGGAAAGTTCAACGTTCATATATTTTTTAACGGCGTCAATTTTGCTGACGCTCGCGCCGGGTCCTGACATATTGTATTTGCTGACAAAAAGTTTGTCGGACGGCGCGAAGTCTGGAATAATCTTGGCTTGCGGACTCGTGAGCGGAATAGTTTTTCACACGACGCTTGTTATGGTCGGCGTGGCGGCGTTGATAAAGTCGTCAGCAACGGCTATGCTCCTTTTGAAAATTTTCGGCGCGGCGTATCTTTTATTCTTGGCGTTCGGGGCGTTCAAATCTGCGCGGGCGGGCAAGCAATTAGGAATTGGGAATGTGAAATTAAGAATTAAAAAGCCGTTGGAACTTTACAAGCGCGGCGTCTTAATGAATGTCCTCAATCCGAAAGTCTTGTTGTTCTTCCTGGCGTTCCTGCCGCAGTTCGTCGACTTGGCGAGCGACGGCTCAAGCTTGCAGATTTTATTTTTGGGCGTCGTGTTCGCCGCGCAGGCATTGATAATTTTTTCAGTCATTGCGCTGTTCGCGGGGCGAGTGAGGAAGTTAATTCTGCGCAAGAAAAATATTGGGCAATTTCTAAACTTCACGGAGGCGGTAGTCTTAACGCTGATTGCCGTCGGCTTGATTCTGTTTTAAAAAAAATCCCCCGACGCCTTGTCGAGGGTTTTACTTTATAAATTCTATTTAGAGCGTGTTGGTAAAGTGTAAAGATGAAAAATAAGCAAGATCTTTGGTAGAATAAGTTTGACAAACTGCCGAAAGGAAATGCTTATGTCGAACTGATTTTATCACGAACTGAACCCTTTCAAGTGATTGGATTGCTACTGAGCGGCGGACAGATTCACGACTCGGAATGTGCCGTTGAACTTCTGAGCAAGGTAAATCTCGACGGCAAAACGGTTCTTGGCGATAAAGCTTTTTGTTCAGCTCATATTCGTGATTTTATTCAATCGCAAAAAGCTACGGTATGTATTCCCGACAAGGTTAGCTTTGAGAATTTTGTCTTACTCGTTGCCATCATGATTCAAATTTAGCGTTTACCAACACGCTTTAGAAAAGCTTGTTGACTGTGGTAAAATGATTCGCGGAGATGATTCAATGAAAAAAATTTTAATCAGTCACAAGAACGGCACGACCTGCGCGGCGGTTTTGGTTGACGGCGAGTTTGAGGAGTTCTATTCGGCGAGCGACGGCAATCCGCAACTCGTCGGCAACATTTATAAAGGGCGCGTACAAAATTTTTTGCCGGGAATGCGGGCGGCGTTTATTGAAATCGGGCGCGATAAAAATGTTTTTCTGCAAACGAATTCGCCGCAAAAGTTTTCTGTGGGTCAAAGCGTCTTGATTCAAATCGAGAAGGAAGCGGAAGGATTGAAGGGCGCACGCGCTACGCTCAACGTCAGCTTGGCGGGGCGAGTGTTGATTTTCTTGCCGACGCTGAATTATGTCGGTGTGTCGAATAAAATTCGCGGCACGGAGCGCGAACGACTTCACAGCTTGGCAAAAAAAATTCGTCCGAAGGGAACGGGCTTAATCGTAAGAACAGCGGCGGAGGGTTGCGACGAAAAAATTTTTCTCGAAGACCTTACCGAACTTCAAAGCCGTTGGGAAAAAATTTCCGAGCGATATAAAAAGCGCAAGCCTCCCGCGCTCCTCTACAGCGACAATGATTTAATCGAAAAAATTATTCGCGACGAGTTCACGCCCGACGATGAGCTTATCGTTGACAACTTGAAAATTTATCGGCGACTCCTTGAGCTTGTGCCCGACGTTACTTTTTACGAAGGAGCCGCGCAGATGTTTGAGACGTTCGGCTTAACGGAGGAGATTGCTAACTTGAGCAAGCGCGAACTGCCATTGCCGAGCGGCGGGCAAATCGTCATCGACAAAACAGAGGCTTTGATTGCAATCGACGTGAACACCGGAAAATTTATCGGGCGCACAAACTTTGACGAAACGATTTTGAAGACGAACCTTGAGGCGGCGGAGTTGATTCTCAAGCAACTGCGCCTGCGCAATCTCGGCGGGATAATCGTCGTCGACTTCATAGACATGGACAACGACGCCCATAAAAAAACTTTGATGAACTTTCTGCGCGAGGCGGCTCAACGCGACCGCAACAAAACTAAAATTATCGACATGACGCCGCTCGGTCTCGTCGAAATAACTCGCCACAGTTCCCGCCGATAAAGCATTGACATAAAAATTTCTCCGCCTTACAATCGACGGAGAATTTTTGTTGGGAGAAGTTTTTATGCAAGGTCAAGACAACAGCGCAGTCAAAGATTTAACGGTCGGAGAACCTGCGCGGCTCATTTTATTTTTCACGTTACCGCTGTTAGCGGGCAATGTTTTTCAACAACTATTTGGCTTTGTCGATACGCTGATAGTTGGGCGATTTTTGGGCGTCGAGGCATTGGCGGCGGTCGGTTGCACAGGTCCGCTTATGTTTTTAATGTTGGGCTTTGTTAGCGGCATGACGAGCGGCTTTTCCATTTGCACAGGTCAAAAATTCGGCGCGAAAGATTTTGACGGCGTACGCAGGAGCGCGGCAATTTGTATCGGCTTAAGTTTAATCGCGTCGCTTGTGCTGACGATAAGCGGCGTGACGTTTTGCCGCGACTTGCTGATTGCAATGGACACCCCGCCCGAAATTCTCGACGGCGCGTTTGATTTTATCTCAATCGTCTATGGCGGCATCGCGTTGTTCGTCTTCCTGCAAATGCTGACGAACTTAATCCGCGCACTCGGCGATAGCAAAATGCCGACGGTGATTCAAGCGACGACGCTTTGCATAAATATTTTGTTCCTGCCGATTGCGATTATTTGGCTCGGACTTGGAATACCCGGCTCGGCGATTGCAACGATTGCGGCCTTGACGCTCGGCAATATCTTCTGCATTGTCTACATAAAAAGGCGCGTCCCTTATCTTCACGTCACCCGCGCAGATTTTTCCTTCGACAGAGAATTTTTGATTGAGCATTTGAAAATCGGCTTGCCAATGGGTTTTCAGTCGTCAATTATCGCGATAGGCGCGGTCGTCTTGCAAATCGCGCTGAACAGCTTGGGAAGTGTCGCGGTTGCCTCGTTCGCGGCGGCGCACAGAGTCGACGGGATAGCGGTCATGCCGATGATGTCTTTCGGAATTGCAATGGCAGCTTACACCGCGCAGAACTTCGGAGCAAAGCAATTCGCGCGAATCGTCGAAGGCGTCAAGAAATGTATCCTCATGTCGTGTTCGTTCAGCATAGCAGTCGCGCTGTTCAACATTTATCTTGGCGCGGAGATAATCGAACTGTTCGTTGGCGCGGAGGCGACGCAAGTCATTGAATACGGGCAACTGTTTTTAATCATAACAGGGCTGTCGTATTGGGCGTTGGCGTTGCTGTTCATCTTCCGTTTCACATTGCAAGGACTTGGACAAAGTTTAGTGCCGACGATAGCGGGCGTCGTCGAACTGCTTATGCGAATAGCCGCCGCAATTTTCCTTGTTGATTGGCTGGGATATTTGGGCGCGTGTTTGGCGGCTCCAATGGCTTGGATAGGCGGATTGTTGCCGCTTGCAATTTCGTTCTTCATGACGGCGCGAAAATTAGTTAAGGAAAAATAAAAGGAGCCTCCTCCAATTTTGGAAGAGGCTCAAACTTTTTATGTCGAGTTAGCGATTAGATTTCATTACAGCTGAGCTTTGTCGTTGTCTTTAGAAACGGCGACCGCAACGCCCGACTTGACCAAGTTAGTTCCGTAGTTCAACTCGATTACGGCGGCATCTTTGCCTACGTCGGAGCTTGAAACTTTCTTGTCCCAAGTGATCAAGTCGCCGGCATCGATTGTTATTGTTGAACTTTCGCCGCCGATTGTCACTTGTTCTGTGAATTGTTCTTTAGCGAACCAGTAGTAAGTGTTGTTCGCTTTGATGAAGACTTTGCTCGCGTCGATGGCGACGTTATTTTGATTTTCAGATTTAGCGTAAGTTGCGGAAGTCTTGACGTCGAACCAGCCGACTTCGGGGGCGTCAGTGCCGCGACCTTCCTTCATGCCGAATTGTACGCCGCCGCCCGAAATGCTCGAAACTTTGGCGAGAGTGCCGCCCGCTATCTTGAGCTTGTCGTTCTTGAAGTCGAAGTTAGCGATAGTCGCGGTGCCCTTGTCGCCTTTAGCATAGAAGAAAATATCGGAGCCAGAGCCGCCAACCAAGCTGTCCGTGCCGCCCGCGCCTTTAAACGTCGTCTTTTTCTGACCACCAAAGAGCGTCTCGTTCGTGCCCGCGCTCGTCGCTTTGAACGTCAAATTCTTCTTGACCAAGTGCCCGTCGACCGTCGAAATGCCGTCGGCTATCTTGTACGTGCCGCCGAAGGCACTTGTCAAACTTGCGGCTTTGCCGTTGATTATCGCGTTCTTGGAATAAGTGTAATTCGTATCGCCGATTTTAAGTTCGCCGCTGAGAGTGTCGCCCTTTGTCGGCTTGACCGTCAACACGTTCTTGCTGTCGAACTTGAACTTGATAGACTTCTTGCTAGCCGTTATCTTGGCATTTTCAAGTTCGAGACCGCTACCGCTGAGCGAAATTTGATCAGTCTCGCCGCCAATGTTGAAGTTTTGGATAATGTCCTTGCCCGCCGTGTAGACGAACATATCGGCGTTGCTACTGCCGGTGAACTTGTCATTCTTCTCGCCGCTTACCAAGCTGACTGTGCCGCCCGCCGCGCTCGCGTCAATGATCGTGTTTTTGCTGTTACCGGCAGTAATGCTGATATTGCTGACGTCCGCGCCGACTATTATCTTCCTGAGCGTCGATTTAACGGTCGTGTCATCATCAACTTTGAAATGAGTTGCGCCAGTCGAGAGGGTTGCCGAAGTCGCCTTCTTCTTGTCGTAGAGCACGCCCGTCTTCGCGAATACCATCTTGGAATAAGAGTTGCCCTTGTTCGTCGACTGGTGAATCATGACTTCGGAGCCTTTCGCACTGTTCAGCGAGATAACATTT
>JBGUYA010000036.1:0-13751 GCA_045118435.1 Quinella sp.
TATTTTTCATCTTTACACTTTACCAACACGTTCTAAAAACAATACTCTGCGCGGTGACGCAGGTAATGATATTCTCAAAGGCGGCGCAGGAAATGACACGCTAACTGGCGGCGACGGCGCGGACATTTTCATTTACGAATCGGGCAACGACGTTATCACCGACTACGCGGCGGGGGATAAGATTTCACTCGGCGCGGCGATTTCCAAAGTCTCCGTCAAAAGTGCGGACGTCTTGCTTACCGTCGGCTCCAATACTCTCACAATCAAGGATGCAAAAAACAAAGATCTGACCTTGATAAACTCGTCGGGCAAAGAGACTTCGACGATAATCGGTAGCTTGACTTTGACCAATTCGAGTAGCTCGCCCGTGACAATCCCCTCCTACAGCGAATACGTCAACTCCGCCAAGCGCACGAAGGCAATTAAAATCGTCGGCAACGCGCTCAACAATACGATTCTCGGCGGTAGCGGCAATGACACTATCGACGGCGGCAAAGGAAACGACAGCCTCAAGGGCGGCTCCGGCAACGATATTATTTATGGCGGCGCGGGCAACGATACGCTTTGGGGCAACGCCGGCAACGATACGCTCTTTGGCGACGCGGGCGCAGACGTCTTCGTTTGGAACAAGAACGACGGCAACGACGTTATCAGCGGCTTTGAAAGTGCCGACTTGCTCCAAATTACGGGCACTTTCTCCGCCTCTTACGACAAGTCGAAGAAGGAAATTTGTTTCAAAGTCAGCTCGACAAAGAACACGATTACGCTTAAAGATTTCGGCTCGACTTCAACCTTCAACGTCAATGGCACGAATTACAAAATCAGCGGTTCAAGTCTTGTTAAGAAGTAAAGCAGGATAAAAAGTTTACTCGTCGAATACAGCGGCATTCTGAATTGAAAATTGAATAATCGGGGAGCTGGCAAACCGGCTGAGAGGAAGTTGAGCACTTCGACCCGCGAACCTGATTCGGATAATGCCGACGTAGGAATAACTTTGAGATGCAATGGGAAGGTTTCCGAATTTGGAGACCTTCCCTAAATTTTTGGAGGTTTAAAAATGTCAACACAAATGCAAATGGCGCGTGAGGGCAAAATTTCTGACGCAATGAAAATCGTCGCAGAGGCGGAGAAAATTCCCGTTGAAAAAATTCGCGAGGGCGTCGCGCAGGGCGTCATTGCAATCTGCGCGAATGTCAACCACAATAACTTGAAACCTTGCGGTGTGGGCGCGGGACTTCGCACGAAGGTCAACGCTAATATCGGCACTAGTTCAACTTATCCCGACATTGAACCCGAACTTTTGAAACTCGACGAGGCTATAAAGTGCGGCGCGGATTCGGTTATGGATTTGAGCACGGGCAACAACATTGACCTTTCGCGCAAAAAAATAATCGCGCACTCGCCGATAATGGTCGGGACTGTTCCGATTTACCAAGCGGCGGTTGCGGCGATTAAAGCTCACGGCGCGATTGTCGCAATGACCGAAGATGATTTGCTCCGCACGATTGAGGCGCAAGCCAAAGATGGCGCGGATTTTATGACGTTGCATTGTGGAGTAACTCGCGCGGCGATTGAGAAACTTCGCACGCAAAAGCGCGAAATGGATATTGTAAGTCGCGGCGGAAGTTTTATCGCGGGTTGGATTCTTCACAACGAACGCGAAAATCCTCTTTACGAACGCTACGACGACATTTTAGACATCTGCGCAAAGTACGACGTGACGATAAGTCTTGGCGACGGCATGCGCCCCGGTTGTATCGCCGACGCAACGGATAGAGCGCAATTAACGGAGCTGATAACTTTGGGCGATTTGGTTGACAGAGCTTGGCGGCGCGGCGTTCAAGTTATGGTTGAAGGTCCCGGACACGTTCCCTACGACCAAATCGAAGCCAACATGAAACTTGAGAAACGTCTTTGCCGCAACGCGCCGTTTTATGTTCTCGGACCGCTCGTGACTGACGTTGCGCCGGGCTACGACCATATCACGGCGGCGATTGGCGGGACGTTGGCGGCGGTAAGCGGCGCGGACTTTTTATGTTACGTGACGCCCGCCGAACATCTTTGCTTGCCGACGATTGAAGACGTGCATGACGGAGTTATTGTTTCGAGGATTGCCGCACACGCCGCCGATTTGGTTAAAGGCGTCAAAGGTGCTCGCGACTGGGATTTGAAAATGGCTCGCGCCCGAAAAGTTCTTGACTGGGACGAACAATTAAATCTTGCGATTGATCCCGAACTTGCCAAGAAAAAGCGCGGCGCAAGGAACAAGGTGGGCGAAACGGCTTGCTCAATGTGTGGCGATTATTGCGCAGTTAAGATTGTCGGAGAATATTTTGACGCGCCAATTTTTCCGTGCGGCGATTGAATGAGTTTAACAATCTGCGCGGCAGTCGCGGAAATATTATTCGTGGCGACAGATTTATTCATGGCGTCGGCAAGCGTCATTGGCTCGCGCAAAATACAAAAGACGGCGTCAAGCCCCGCGTCATTGGAAATATCCGCGACACTTCCGCCAAGCCCGACAGTTATAATATTCGAGTTAATTTTTTTAGCCAACTTCGCGACGCCCGACGGAGCTTTTCCTTGCGAAGTTTGGAAGTCGAGCCGCCCCTCGCCCGTAATCAAGACGTCGGCAGTCTTCAAGTCATCGGCAATGTTGAGCACGTCCAAAACAAGGTCGACGCCCTTAACGAGTTCGCCGTTTAAAAAACTTCTGAATGCAAAGCCCAAGCCGCCCGCCGCGCCGTCGCCAGCAACCGATTCTTTGTCGAGCTTTAAAAACTTCGCGCTGAGATTGCCGAAATTTTTAATCCAGACGTCCATTGTTTGAACAACTTCGGGCGTCGCGCCTTTCTGCGGAGCGTAAATCGCCGAGCAACCGTTTGCGCCCGTCAAAGGATTTGTCACGTCGCAAGCAATTCTGAACTTGCATTCACGCAGGGCGGGCAGGACGTTTGAATCATCAATCAACGAAATTTTTTCCAAGTCGCGCCCGAATATCCCCGCGTTGAAGTTGTAGCCGAGCGCGGTCAACATGCCCAAGCCGCAATCGTTCGTAGCACTGCCGCCAATTCCAATGACAAAGTCGCGGCAACCGTCCTCAATCGCAATCCTTATCAGCTCGCCGACGCCGTAAGTTGTCGTGTTGAGTGGGTTGCGCAAATTTTCCGGCACGAGTGGCAGTCCTGCCGCGTTCGCCATTTCGATTACGGCTAATTTTTTCTCCAAGACTTCGCCGAACTCCGCCATAACTTTTCCGCCGAGCGGTCCCGTGACTTCGACAGACTTAAACGCGCCGCCGAGTGCTTTTGTTATTGCAAAGCAAGTGCCCTCGCCGCCGTCAGCCAATGGAAAAACTTTGACCTGCGCGGCGGGCAACGCCGATAAAATTCCTTCGCAAGCCGCCGCTCCCGCCTCCAAACTCGTCAGCGATCCTTTCAAGCTGTCAATCGCCACAATGATTTTCATTCCAAACCCTCCGAAAAAAAATCCCCGCGCTTGGGGATTTTCATTTCTTCAAATTAACTTTGAGTTCGACCGTAAACTTCGTGCCTTCGCCGAGCTTTGACGCTACAGAAATTTTTCCTTCGTGAAGTTTGACAATCTCGGAGGCAATCGCCAAGCCCAAGCCGTTGCCGCCCATTTCTCGCGAACGCGCCTTGTCGACGCGGTAAAATCTATCGAAGACTTTATCCAAATCCTCCGCCGCAATGCCAATGCCGCTGTCCATGACCGAGAACGACACGCGCTTTGCGTCGACGTTCTCCAACTCGACAAGCACCGAGCCGCCTTCGGGCGTGTACTTTATCGCGTTGTCGACCAAAATTATCGCGAGCTGTTTAATCTTCTGCTCGTCGGCGTTAATCAGCGTCTTGACAAAATTCTCGCCCATGAGCCGGATATTTTTCTTCTCGGCAATCGGAACCATTGTGCGCACAACCTGTTGAAGAATTTCCGACAAGTCGAGCCGCTGAATTTTGACCTTGAGCGCGTTGTTGTCACTTCGCGCGACCATGAGCAATTCGCTGACAAGGTTTGTCATTTTCTTGACTTCGCTCTTGACGTCTTCAAGCACTTGCCGCAGGAAAGGATTTTGAATCGACGGGTCGGCAAGCAAAAGTTCCGCCGACGACATTAAGACTGCAAGCGGCGTGCGGAGTTCGTGACTGGCGTCCGCCGCGAATTGCTTTTGCTTGTCGTAAGCCTCTTTGAGCGGCAGGAATGCTTTACCCGCCATGTAGTAGCCTATTGCCGACGCGATTAACAGCGCGATAAAACCCAACACGACTTGCGCATAAGTCGCCTTGCGAAGTCCCGAATAAAGCGCAGTGACATCTTTGCCGACGTAAAGTATTTGAACGGATTGCGGCGTGACGATTTTTTTTGAAGTCATCATAATGGTTGTAAGTTGCCCCAACTCGTTAGAATGGCTGAAAACTTCGACGCGACCTTCTTCAATACTCCAATTTTCAATGACATTTTTAACAAACGGCTCAATACGATAAGAGGCACGTTCAAATCGAATAAGTTGCTTATCCGCCGTGAAAATGTAGAAAAATAAGCGATCGTTGACGCTTTTATAGTAACGGTTTTCGTCGACGTCGGCATTAGGATTTTGCAGATAAAAAATTTGCGCCTCCGCCACGCCATTTGCCGCGTCGGAAAGTTCCTGCGCTTGTTCGGAAAACATTGACCAATTCATTGCCTGATGCATGACGATAATTATCATTGCCATGAAAAGACACATGATAAGCGCGTAGGCAATGGCGAGCCGCCGCCGACTGCGCCCGAATATTTCCATAAAGCTTTATGCCTCAAGACGGTAGCCGATACCGCGCACGGTTTTAATCGCAATGGAGCCGTCAACGTCCATGAGTTTCTTGCGTAGGATTTTCATGTAGGAATCAATGTTGTTGGAAGTTATGTCGCGCTCAAGTCCCCAAATGCGGTCAAGGATAATGTCGCGCGGCACGACGACGCCGAGATTTTGCGCGAGTAGGTCAAAGATTTGGAATTCGCGCGGCGACAGCTGAATCACCTGTTCTTTGCACATTAAAACTTTCGTTGTGCGATTGAGCGTGAACTCGCCGATTTCGATAATTTCCTGCTGAATTTTTTGCGTGGAGCGTCTGCCGAGTGCGCGGAGTCTTGCCAAAAGTTCATCGAACTCGAACGGCTTAACCAGATAATCATCTGCGCCCGCGTCCAAACCCATAACTCTATCTTCGACGGTGTCTCGCGCCGTGAGCATGATGATTGCGCGTTCGTAGCCCGCCTCGCGCAGTTGTCGGCAAGCGTCAATTCCGGAGACGTTCGGCATCATCCAATCCAAAACCAAAATGTCATACTCGGAGTACATTGCGTATTCAAAAATGTCCGCGCCGTTGGTTATCCACTCGACGTTAAATTTATTCTGCACGAGCATGTACTCAATCAATTTGCCGAGGCGGCTGTCGTCTTCGGCGAGCAGTATCCTCATCATTTGCCAATCACTCCCGAAAAATTTTTCATGATTATAGCAGGAATTTTTCTTAGGGACAAGTTATAACAGCTTATCGACGGCTACTAAGACTTGCGCAGGGGTGACGTTTTGAAGACAGCGCGGCTCGTCGCAAGTTTTTTTAGTGCAAGGACAGCAACTCTCGCGGCTCGTCAAAGCTATTGCGTTCGGGTTAATCGGGTGCCAGCGGTCGGGGCTTGTACAACCGTACATCGTCACCATTTTAATTCCGGTCGTGGCGGCAATGTGCGTTGCGCCCGTGTCGACAGTGATAAATAAATCTGCGCGGCGAAAAAGTTCCGCAAGGTCAGTCAGCGAAGTCTCGCCGCAAAAGTTTAGGATATAGGAACCAGGAACCAGCCCCTGATTCCTGATTCCTGATCCCTGATTCCTGATTCCTAATTCCTCATTCCTAATTGCTTTTATAACTTCGTCGGCATAGGCGCGGTCGTTAGGAGCACCGACAATAAAAAATGCCGCGTCGAATTTTTTCCTAAGCTCGCGGACGACTTCGGCGAAATATTCTTTGCTCCACGTCTTGAGCGGGAAAGTCCCCTTGACACACAGCGCGATTTTAAACTTCGCGGGTGGCAGACGCTTTAAAAGTTCGTCGGCGACGGGCGAGGGCTTGTTTGGAAATTTTGGCGTCTCGTGCCCTTCAATCTTGAAAAATTTGCGAACAATCTCTTGATAAGTTTCGGCTTGCAAAGTTTTGTTGAGGTCGTGCGAAATTTCTATCACGTCGGTATAAAGCAAAGTCACGCGACTTTTGTTGTCGTCAAAAACTTTCGAGGGGCAAACCCTGCGCGGGATTCGGGCAAAAAAAGTTATCAGCGCGGGGCGCAGTTTTCTGTCAAATGAAATTGCCAAATCAAACTTCCGCCGCCTAATTTCTTTGACGAGTTCGCGCATTTTCTTGAACGAATTTTCTTTTGCCTTGTAGTCAAGGACAATCACGTCGTCGACAACTGGATTATCGATAACGGCGTCCTTAACAACGGGCTTGACGAGCATTGTGATTTTCGTCTGCGGGAAATTTTTTTTAATCAGCGCGAGCGCGGAGGTCGTCAACACCACGTCGCCGAGATTGACCAGCGCATTGACCAAAATATTTTTAAACATCATCAGCCTCCGTCACATGAACATTTTCCTTGCCATAGTAATAGAGCTTGACGTACTTCGCCATTGTATAAAAGTAGTGAAAGCCTGCAAGCACAAAGCCGATTCGCCCGTCGAGAAAGCCGCCGCGCAGAAAATACATTCTAAAGCTCGCCCAGAGCGGGTGAAAGATCATGTCGAAAATATTTGCCGTCTTGCCTTGCTCATGCGCCTTCTTCGCGGCAAGCGTAGTGTAAAAATTGAGCTTGTTGAAGTAGTGATTCCAGTCTCGATAAGGATAGTGAACGAGATACGCCGACTCGGCAAAATCTTTTTCTTGGCAAGTGTGATGAATTTGCGGGTGCACAAAGCCCGTGACGTAACTGCCCACCGTCGGGAAAAGCCGCGTGACATAATCGGGGAACCAGCCGCCGTGCCGCAGCGGTTGCCCCCAAAAATAACTCAGTCGCGCAGTCCGCCAAGCAAAATTTTTATCGTCAGCCGCAAGAACTTTTTTTATCGCGGCGGAAAGTTCGGGCGTGGCGCGTTCGTCGGCGTCAATAAAAAATACCCAGTCGCACTTCGCCTGCTTAATCGCGAAAGTTTGTTGACCGCCCCAATCGCCATTAAGCCCGCGTTGAATAACTCGCGCCCCCAAATCTTTGGCAATCTGCGCGGTCGCGTCGTCGCTGAAGTCGTCGATAACAATCACTTCGCCCGCAAAATCTTTCACGCTTTTAATGCATGCGCCAATAAATTTCTCCTCGTTCTTCGCCAAAATCAGCACGGATACCTTAGCCATTAAAATCCTCCAAAAAATTTTTATCATGATAGCAAAAAACAATCGCCCACGCAATTCAATTCGTCATGCAAAAATTTTTTTAAAAAAGGTAATGACAGCCTCATAAGTAATGTTTATAATTAGCTAGAGCAATGTTTTATGAGGCTTTCTTTTATAAAAGACACTTTTTAACCCCATAGAGACATTTGCCGACGAGTACGGTAATTTTTTTTCAAAAGAGGGACACGCGATGAAAAAGTTGATTGTGCTGTTGGCGGCAATGCTTTTGCTCATGACGGGATGCGGAACAGATTCCAATTCTAACGAGAAAATAATTGTGGGCTTTGACGAATCGCCGTTGGGTTATCGTGATGAGCGCGGAGAAATAGTCGGCTTTGAGATTGACCTTGCGCGAGAGGCGATAAAACGCGCGGGAGCGACACCGGAATTTAAAATAATTCATTGGAACGAAAAGGAAATTGAATTGAACAGCCACAAAATCGATATGATTTGGAACGGCATGGACATAACGCCCGAACGCCAAGAGATAATGCTGTTCAGCAAGCCATACATGAACAATCGCCACATTCTCGTTGTGATGAAAGGCAATCCGCAGGGAATCGACTCCGAATACGACCTTAAAGGCAAAAGTTTGGGCGTGAAGGCAGGAACGACTTCGGAATTTTACGTTTCGAGTAACGAGCAACTTAAAAACGCTTTAAAAAGTTTCAAGACATATAGCAACGATGAAAATACATTTCTGGCGTTGGAAAAGGGCGAAATTGACGCGGTGCTTTGCGACGAGATTCTCGGACGGTTTGTTACGATTAAACGTGGCAAGGAATTTGAGGCATTGAATGTGACCGTCGGCAAAATCAATCAATACGGCGTGGGCTTTCGTAAAAACGATACCGAGTTGCGCGACAGGATACAAGCGGCATTTGACAGCATGGTTAAAGACGGCACGGCTAAAGAAATTTCCGAGAAATGGTTTCAAGCCGACCTCATCATATATAAAAGAGATTTTTAGCAACAAAAAGCCCTTCGGCAAAATGTCGGAGGGTTTTTTACTGCAGAATGATATTTTCGAGACGCCGCGCAAAATTTTTTGGAGAGAAGTCCTCGCCCGCCGCCCGCAAATTTTTTTCATACGTCGGAAAGTTTTTGTCGAAGTCGTTAATAAAAGTCTCAAGAACACACGCGAGGTCGTCAAGGTTGCCGCTCTCGAAGGTCTCGCCGACTTTGTACAGCTCGAAAACTTCGGGGTTCATGTCGTCGCTTGCAACGACGGGCTTGCCGAAACCTATCGCGGTAAAGAGCATGCCGCCCCAATGATAGCGATAGCGCGGCGCAGAATACGGCATCAACAGCGCGTCGACGTTCATAATCGCCCGTTGTCACTCCGCGCCGATTAAACCTTTATGCAAAAAGCTAAGCCGCTCGTCGCCGCGATACTGCGCGATAATTTTTTCAAAGTCCTCCGCGTCCTCCGCGTGCATTGTCGAACCTTGCACTTGCAATTCAACGCGCCGCGTGTACTTCCCGCGCAAGAATACTTCCAACAGCCCGCGCAGATTTTTTTCGCGTCGATACTGCCCAAAGAAACCGATTGTTAGGGAATTAGGGAAAGAGGGAAGTAGGGAAGTAGTTGTTTGGAGGTCGCGGGCGGTGTAAGTCGGTGGGTAGATCGGGAAAATATTTTCGCGACGCTCGCCAAAAATGTTGTCGGTGAAAGTCAGCACAACTGGCTTTATATTTTTATTGCCCGCAAGTTTGTCAGCCGCCGCCAGAAATTTCGGAGCTTCCGTCGGATTTATCCCGTGCAAAATAAAAATCAGCGGCACGGAAATTTTCTTCAAGCTACTGTGATTCAACGCTCGCAAATATCTGTAAGTCGAAGTCGGGACAATCAGCGCGTCGAAATTTTTCTGCGCGTCAAAAAGCTGAGAGTACCAACGCTGACGATTGACTTCACGTTTCGCCGCCGCAAAAAGTTTCTTCAGCCCGCGCGAGTTTGTGTAAGTCACCGCGTCGCCGTTTAATCTGTTGACAGGCGTTTGATAGTCAAATTGAAATTGAAAATTTTGCGGAACGTAAAACTCGACCTCGTGACCAAGCCCGCGCAGTTCCTCAACCAAAATTCTGTCAAACTCGACCTCGTGACCGCCCGGCGTCATGATGTTTTCAAAGATTGCTATTCGCACGTTCAAAACCTCTCAAGACTTCCGCAACTGATTTATCCAATTCGTCAAGCAAGGCAAATCGCCGCCGATATTGCGCCCGCTTATGCGTCGGAATTTCTTCGGCAGTCTTGCGCGTCTCGACAAGCGGCAATTCGTAAAACCGCGCGTCGTCAGTCGGAGTGCCGCCCGCCTCCGCCCAAAAATCGCTGAACGAAGTCTTCAACTTTCTGTCGCGGCGCAAGTGATTATTGGCGTAGTAGCCCTCGTTCGTGACTGCGAAAATTTTCTTCAAGCCAAAACTCCTTGCGACGGACTGCGCGGCGTAGAGGATAAGATTTTTCGTGCGGTAAGCGTGGCATTTCTTTGTAATCTTTTTGATAAGCTCGCGGGCGTCGTCGACGTTTGGACCTTGCATTGCGCCAATCCACATTGCCCAATCGTCATTAGCTTTAGCTATCCAGAACAAAATTTGATAAACGGGCGTATCGTCCGACAAGTTGAGCATGACCGCCGCCAGTCCTTCCTTGCGTTGCCCCGACTCCGCGCACATGACCAAACGCATTTCGCCCAAAGTTTCGTCGAGCGGTAGCCGCCACAGCTCAATTTTTTTGTCGCTGTAAAGTTTCAGCATAAAGTCATCGTTCAGCCGCGCAGATAAAAATTGCATGTGCTCTTGAATTAGCCGCGCCCGCTCCTCGAACGTCGACCGCCAATAAAAGAATGCCCGCGTCGCCTGTTCATAGACAAATGGATAACCCGCCGCGACTTTTTTTAGCAACTCCGACTGCTCAAAAAATTTCTCAAGGCGGCTCATGCGTTGCGGGTGAAGACAACACCGCGCCACGAATACCGCAAAGCGATGCGCCTCGCGCGGGTTGTTTAAGTCGTAAATTTTTTTTCCAAGTTCAATGAAATTGCTCATAATTTTATCTGTGCAAAATTTGTGCGCCGTGCCTGTCCACGTCCAAAATCAACGCGCTTGATTTTACGTCGTGCGCTTTGAAAGTATCGACCATTGCCGACGCGATTTTACTTTCCAAGCCACTCGTCGCCGAAGTGAATGCTATCAAGCACGAACCCGCGCCCGATATTGCCGCGCCGAACGCGCCCGCATTTCTCGCCGCCGTGAAAACTTCGCTCATGCCCGGCACCAACTTTTTCCTGTACGGCTGATGAAGTGCGTCGTCGAAGGCGATTGGCAAAAATTCTTCGCGCCCCTCGACCAACGCCGCGATTAACATTGACGCGCGGCTGACGTTGAAAACTGCGTCCTTCATTGAGACGTTGCGCGGCAAAACTTTTCGCGCAAGCCGTGTTGAAAGTTCAAACTCCGGAACCGCCACGACCAATTTTAATCTCACACGTGGCAGAAAGCTAAACGTTTGGACTTCGCCGCCATTCATGACACTGACCGTAAAGCCGCCGAAAATCGCGGGCGCGACGTTATCGGGGTGTCCTTCAATCTCCGTCGCCAATTTTAAAAGCCCGTTCTTGCCGAGCGGCGAGCCGAGAATTTCATTAGCCGCCGTCAAACCCGCAACTATCGCCGTTGAACTCGAACCCAAGCCGCGCGAAATCGGCACGTTGTTTTTCATGCGAATAATCGCGCCCTTGAACTCATCCTCGCGCCTGACTTCCTGTAAAAGTCTGTGAACGGCTTGCCACGCGAGATTTTTTCTGCCGCGCGGAATACTCTCGGAGCCTGCTCCCTTCGACTCGACGATAATTTTATTCGCGCGAAGCAAAGTCAAATCAAGGTAATTATAAATCGTCGTCGCCAAGCCCAAGCAGTCAAAGCCGGGACCGCAGTTAGCGGAAGTACCGGGCACACGAACGACTGCGCGGCATGGATTTGTATCGGGCTGAAAATTTTCCTGGCGCATTTTCAAAGTAATAGCCTTGAGCGATTTTCTGTTGGTTGGAATATTTTTCTTCATGGCACTCACTCGACGCGAATCACATTGAAAATTTCATCGACGACGGAAAGGATTTTCAAAGCCGTTTGCGCCGCCAAAATGTTTTTGTGCTTGACCTTGTGCGTTATGACGACAATCTCGACGTGGTCTTTAAGCTCCGCCTTAGTCTGCACGACCGACTTCAAGCTGACGTCGACATTTCCGAAGGTCGTCGCAATTTTTCCAAGCACGCCGGGCTTATCGTCGACGAGCAAGCGGATATAGTAGGAGGAAACAGTTTCGTCGACGGGACAAATCGGGAATTGATGATAGCAAGTGCAACCGAAACGACCTGTCGAGCCGCGCAGAAGCCCGCGAGCAACTTCGATAATGTCGCTGACGACGGCGGAGGCAGTCGGCTTGCCCGCGCCGGGTCCAAAGAACATTGCCTCTTCAATCGGATAGCCGCGAACGAAAATTGCATTTAAGACGCCGCTGACCGCCGCAAGCGGATGAGTTTTGGCGAGAAAAACGGGATTGACGCGAACATCAATTCCAAGCTCGCTGTGACGGGCGACCGCCAAAAGTTTAACGACGTAGCCAAGCTCGGCGGCGTAGGAAATATCTTCGGGCGTGATTTTGGTAATGCCTTCCATTGAAACATCCTCGAACTTCACGCGGGAATTGAAGGCAATCGATGCAAGGATAGCGATTTTGCGGGCGGCGTCTTTGCCCTCGACGTCGGCGGCGGGATTAGCCTCCGCGTAGCCGTGAGCTTGCGCCTCTTTAAGAACAGTGTCGTAATCTGCGCCGCTGTCGCTCATTTTGGTCAGCATGTAATTTGTCGTGCCGTTGACAATGCCCAAAACTTCCGTGATTTTATTTGCGGTCAAGGAACGCTTGAGCGGCATGATAATGGGAATTGCTCCGCCAACCGCCGCCTCGAACAGGAAATCGATTTGATTTTTGTCCGCCGCCTCGAAGAGTTCATGACCGAATTGCGCGACGACATCTTTGTTGGCAGTGACGACGTTTTTGCCGTGCGCCATTGCCTTCAAAATGAAATCCTTCGCGGGCTTAATGCCGCCGATAAGTTCGACGACGATTTTAATTTCTGGGTCATTCAAAATTTCATCGTAGTTGCTCGTCGCGGGAAGTCCCGCCTCTTGGAGCTTAGGAATTTCATGCGGCAGGACGAGAATATTTTTGATTTGAATTTCAGTGTTCGCCCGTTGCGTGATAAAGTCGCGATTATTTTTCAAAACCTCAATAACGGAGCCGCCGATTGTGCCCGCGCCCAACAGTCCAATTTTTATAACATTGTCCATAAAATTTTCTCCTTCCGTGTATAAATTACCGCTTGTTGATTCTGCCGCGCCAAAAATTTTCCTGCTAAAAAACTTTTTGCAAGCGTCGACGAAACTTTTAGCCGCGTCGGAACTGCCGGCGAAGTGGATATGCAAATAAGACGCGACGAGATTTTTTTTGACCGCGCCCGCAAAATATTCCTTGCCCGTCCTGAGGCGCGTACACTTGAAAATTTTTTCGTCGGAAGTCTCGGCAGTCGAGAAATGGAATTCATGCGCACGAAGTTTATCGCCCGCCTTGCCAATCGCGCAGTCGCGCAAAAGTTCTGCCTCGACGTAGCCGACGATCTGAAGTTTATTCGTCATGGTAGCCACGCCGTCGAGTACGCCGCACATCTCAAAGCTTTTGCCGTCGAAGTCAATCAGCTCTCGCATTAAATACATGAAACCGCCGCATTCCGCGAAAATCGGCAAGCCAGCGTTCGCCGCGTTGAAAATCTCTGCGCGGAGACTTTTATTTGCCTCAAGAAGCGCCGCGAACATTTCGGGAAAGCCGCCGCCGATTATCAAGCCGCTTATATTTTCGGGCAAGTGTTCGTCGTTGAGCGGGCTGAAGAAAATTATTTCCGCGCCGAGTTTCTCAAGTTCGCTAAGACTTTCGCCGTAGTAGAAGTTGAACGCCTCGTCTCTCGCCACAGCGATTGTTAGGGAATTAGGGAAAGCGGGAAGTAGGGAAGTAGAAATTTTGAGTTGAGGAGAACTTTTGGCGAGGTCAATCAGCGCGTCAACGTCAACTTGACTTTCGACCGCCGCGCAGATTTTTTGAATCACGTCGGCAGAATTATTTTCGGCAGTCGGAACCAATCCCAAGTGTCTTTCGGGCAAAATAAATTCGTCGTTACGTTTGACCGCGCCGAAACATTTTATGCCGAGCGCGTCCAATGCGTCGACGATAATTTTTTTATGCGAATCGGAGCCGAGCCGATT
>JBGUYA010000037.1:0-3824 GCA_045118435.1 Quinella sp.
TCAAGCTCGACTGCGCGGCGGAGGATTTTTTTTATGTCGTCGGTCGAAAGTTTTTCAAGGCGAACGACTTTAACGCGGCTCAACAGCGCGGCGTTGACCTCGAAGAAAGGATTTTCGGTCGTCGCGCCGATTAAAATTATTCGCCCGTCCTCGACGTAAGGCAACAGAAAATCTTGCTGACCTTTGTTGAACCTGTGAATCTCGTCGATAAAAAGAATCGTCTGCTTGCGATAAAACTTGCGCTGATCTTCCGCCTCTTTAACAATCCCGCGCAGTTCGGAAATCCCCGACAACGCTGCGTTGACTTTGACGAAATTGCTTTTGGTCGTGTTCGCTATGATTTTGGCGAGCGTCGTCTTGCCCGTGCCCGGTGCTCCGTAAAAAATCAGTGACGGCGTTTGACCTTGTGCAATCATTTTCCCAAGTCCGCCGCGCAGAACTTTTTCCTGCCCAGCGAAGTCAGCCAAATTTTTCGGGCGCATTTTCTCGGCGAGCGGCTTAAACTCGTCGTCATTAACTCTACTGAATAAATCCATTCCTAATTCCACATTTCTAATTCCTAATTGTCAAAAATCTCCCGTCGAACCGAAACGCCCGCGCCTGACTTCGCCGACGCCAATTGTGTCTCCGTCAACCGTCAAATATTTTTGGAAAATGCCCTGCGCGATTCGCATTCCCTTTTTAATCTCAAACTCGCCGCTCAAACTTATCACGGGCAAAATGATATGGTCGCGATAATCTGCGTCAATCACGCCGACGCCGTTCGCCAAAAACAAATTGTGCTTGACCGCAAGACTTGACCGCATGTAAATAAGCAAAACCTCGTCGGCAGGAAAAAAGGCCTTGAGACCCGTCGGCACAAGCGAAATTTTTTTATCCGTCACGATAATATTTGCCGCCGCCTCCAGGTCGTAGCCCGCGCTGAAAGCAGTCTTTCGCGTCGGAAGTTTTATTCCGCTGTAACCTTCGAGAATCTCAAAGCCTCGAATCATTTTATTGCCTCGCCGAAAAATTTTTACTCTGCCTTTTCCTCCGCCGGAGCCGCCGCTACCTCTTCCGTTTTTTCTTCAGCCGGTTTGGTTCCGAGCGGTTTTGCAGGCGTGACGGTCGAAATCGCGTGTTTGAAGACCATTTGCTGGCGTCCCATCGAGTCGATAACGATTGTGAACTGGTCGAACCCGCGAATCATGCCCTTAATCTGGAACCCGTTCATGAGGTGAATCGTCACGGGCACATTTTCCTTGCGCGCCTGATTCAAAAAATTTTCCTGCAGATTGATAATCGGTTTTACTGCCATTTACTTTTCTCTCCTTTGTCAAATCTTCAACCACTTTATATAATTCATTCGCCTGTACCATGTGAGCTGACGTTTGGCGAAATTCCTTGTAGCTTGAGCGACTTTGGCAATCGTCTCTTCGAGCGTCGCGCCGCCTTGAAGATATTCGAGCGTCTCTTTGTAGCCGATACCAAGCATTGCCTGCGCGGTCGGACTGACGCCGCTTGCGAGCAAATTTTTAACTTCGTCAACCAAACCTTCCGCGAACATTTTTTCCGTGCGCCGATTGATTCTGTCGTAAAGCTCCGCGCGGTCAGCCGTCAAGCCGAAGACAAGCGCGTCGTAAATCAATTCGCCCGTCTGCTTGTAGTGGCTGATTAAACTTTTGCTCGCGCCGAGTTCGTAAGCTTCAACCAGTGCTTGAATATAAAGCCCCGTGCCGCCCGCGACGATTGGGATTTTCCCGCGCAGATTGAGTTCACTGATAATCGGTCGCGCGTGTTCGACGAATACCCCGACGCTGAACTTTTCCTCCGCGTCCAAAATGTTTATCAAGTGGTGTGGTACGCGCTCCAGTTCGGCTTGCGTGGGCTTTGCCGTCCCGACGTTGAAATTTCTGTAGACTGCCATTGAATCCGCCGAGATTATTTCCGTGCCGAATCTTTCTGCTAAGTCGATTGCCAAAGAACTTTTGCCCGTCGAAGTCGCGCCGAGAATCACAACGACTTTCTCACGCGGTGAATCCGTCAAGTGCAATGATTTTACCGAATCATAAATTTTTGTCAAGTCAAACGGCGACGCGTCGAAGTTTTTAATAAAATTTTTCATGCGAGTTCGATTGACTGACCCGGCTTGACGATGTGAACTTTCGCGCCCTTGACGAGTTTAAGCAAGTCTTCAGGATCTTGCTTGATGATTGACCAAGTGTTGTAGTGCACGGGAATTAAATTTGCCGCGCCCAAAAATTCTGTCGCCTTCGCCGCGTCAATCGGATCCATTGTGTAATGCCCGCCGATTGGCAAAATCGCGTAGTCAATTTTATCACGCTCGCCGATAAGTTTCATATCGGAGAAAAGTGCAGTGTCGCCCGCAAAGTAAACAACTTTTCCGCCGACGCCGATAACGTAACCGCAAGCCACGCCGCCCGCAATGCCGGAGCTGTGAAGAGCCGGAACCATGCGCACGAACCCAAAATCCGTCTTGACCGTGCCGCCCAAGTTCATGCCTATAGTCTTAACGAGTTGCCCGCCGAAGTCCATAATTTCGGGAATGCCCATGACTGTCGCGTTCGTCCTGACCGCAATGTTCGGAGCGTCGCCGAGATGGTCACCGTGCGCGTGCGTAATCAAAATATAATCCGCTTTAACGTCCTTCTCGTTGATAGCCGCCTGCGGGTTGCCCGTCAAGAACGGGTCGACGAGGATTTTATTTTTGCCGTCGTCAAGCAGAAAACAGGCGTGACCGTAATAACTGTAAGTCAACAAAGTTAATCGCCTCCCAAAATATTTTTAATCAGTATTCTGCGCGGCGGGCGATTATCCTTTTAAACAAAAAAGCCTCGCCGTTTGACGAGGCAAAAAAATTCTACGATACTTTTTAATATTTGAAAATGGTAAGAGTATTCTGCAAGTCTTGAGCGAGGCGGGCGAGTTCATCTGCCGCAGTCGAAATTTCTTGTGACGAGGCGGATTGTTCTTCAGCCGCCGCAGAGACGCTTTCCATTTCCTTAGAAACTGACAAACCTTTTTCAAGTGTCTTGTCGTTGCAGTCGCGAATCTTGAAGGTTGCGCTTTCGACCGCCTTAAGCTCGCGAACCATATTCTTGGCTTCGGTCTCGACTTTGGTCGACGCCGCCTTAATGCTGTCGAAGGTGTCGCGCAGTTTCTCAACCGATTGCGTACCGGCACGAACAGCCGCATTACCTTTTTGCATGGAATCAACCGCGCTGGTAGTTTCGGCTTGAATTTCGCCGATAAGCGTTGCAATCTTCTGCGACGCCTCTTGAGACTCTTCGGCGAGCTTGCGGACTTCTTCGGAAACGACGGCGAATCCGCGACCGTGTTCACCGGCGCGAGCTGCCTCAATAGCCGCGTTCAACGCGAGCAAGTTGGTTTGTTCGGCAATGCCGCTGATTGATTCAACAATCTGTCCGATTTCTTGCGAACGTTTGCCGAGTTTGTCGACAGTCAAAGCGGAGTCATTAACGATTTTTTCAACGCTGATAATCTGAGCAACGGACGCCTCGACGGCTTCGGTACCGTTATTAGCCTCAATCATAGCCTTGCGGACGTTGTCGGCGACCAAGTCGGAGGTCACTGTAAGAGTTTCAATGGATTTAACAGAAACGTTGATAGCTTCCATAGCGTCGTTGATAAGCGATTGTTGCTCGACAACCGCGCCCGCCGAACCTGTGACGGATTGCGCAACCTGTTCAGAGGCTTGAGCGGCTTGGTTGGCACTCGCCATAAGTTCTTGAGAGGAGGCGGCAAATTGATTCGCCGCGTCGTTTGTCTTCTGAATAACCTTGCTTATGGTCTGGCGCATTTCG
>JBGUYA010000038.1:0-30536 GCA_045118435.1 Quinella sp.
CGACGACGTTGTTAATCGCCCTCATGCCCGCGCCTTCGAGACGCTTAACTATCCAGTCGGGCGACGGCGCAAGCTTAACGTTCGTCAAAACCCGCGCAGAAAATCTTGAACACAAATCCGGCGCGTCAATCCCAATCTTAACCAGTGCCGACGCCTCCGCAGAGTCGTCTTCCTCAACAGTAATTTTCGGAAAGCGCGGATTTTTTTTCGTGAGAACGGCAAGCTCGCGAACAAGTCCAAGCACACTGAAGCAGTCGCCGCGATTAGCCGTAAGTTCAAACTCCAAAATGTCGTCGTCGAGTCCGAGAACGAACGCGGCGGGCAAGCCTATCGGCGTATCGTCGGGCAAAATGTAAATGCCGCTCGAATCGCCCTCAATCTTGAGTTCGTCCGCAGAACAAAGCATACCGTTTGACGCGACGCCGCGCATTTTGCCTTTGGAAATTTTCTTGCCGCAAGGTAAGTTCGCGCCGACGAGTGCAACGGGAACAATCTGCCCCTCCTTGACGTTAGGTGCGCCTGTCACGATTTGCAAAAGATTTTCCTCGCCAACGTTCATTTGGCAAATCAAAAGATGGTCGCTGTCGGGGTGAGCCTTCAGCTCCTCAATTCTGCCCGTTACGACTTTTTCGAGACCTTCGCCCGCCTTGATGACGTTCTCGACGGGAATGCCCGCCAGCGTGAATTTCTCCGCCAGCTCGTCCGCCGTCAAATCTATGTCAATGTAATCCTTCAGCCATTTGGTTGATACCTGCATAAAATAACCTCCGTTGTTGTTAGGGGTTAGGGGTTAGGGGTTAGGGGTTAGTCCTAAAACCTAATACCTAATACCTAATACCTAAAATTGCTTAAGAAACCGCACGTCGTTATCGTAGAGCAAGCGCATATCGTCAAGCCCGTAGCTCAACATTGCAATGCGCTCAATGCCCATGCCGAACGCAAAGCCGCTAACTTTCGACGGGTCGTAGCCGCTCATTTTCAAAACGTCGGGGTGAACCATGCCCGCGCCCAAAATCTCAAGCCAGCCCGTGCCTTGACAAACTTTGCAACCTTCGCCGTGACACATCACGCAAGAAACATCAACCTCCGCGCTCGGCTCCGTGAACGGGAAGAAACTCGGACGCAAACGGATTTTAGTCTTCTCGCCAAAAATCTTTTTGGAAAAATCTTCAAGCGTGCCTTTCAAGTCGGCGAAGGAAATTCCCTTGTCGATAACTAAGCCTTCAACCTGCGTGAACATTGGCGAGTGCGAGGCGTCGTAATCGTCGCGGCGATAAACTCTGCCAGGCGCAATCATACGAATCGGCTCGTTATTTTTATGACGTTCCATTGTCCGCGCTTGAACCGGCGAAGTCTGCGTTCTCAGCAAAATATCTTCCGTAATGTAGAAAGAATCCTGCATATCGCGGGCTGGGTGCTCCTTCGGCAAGTTGAGTGCCTCGAAGTTGTAATAATCCGTCTCGACTTCGGGACCTTCCTCGACCGTGTAGCCCATGCTCACGAAAATTTCTTTAACGCGGTTAAGCGTCAAGGTCAGCGGGTGCAAATGCCCTTCGTGAACGCGGCGACCCGGCAACGTCACGTCGATTTTCTCCGACGCCAACTTTCTTTGCAACTCCAAAGTCTTAAGCTCGGAATTTTTCTCTGTGATAAGCTGTTCGATTTCGGCGCGTGCCTCGTTGACGATTTTGCCGATTTTCGGACGCTCGTCTTCGGCAAGTTGGCTCATGCCGCGCAGTAAGCCGGTAAGCTCGCCCTTCTTGCCCAAAAACTTTACGCGAACATCGTCGAGTTCCTTCAGTGTCGTCGAAGTTTTTATCGCCTCGCCCGAACGCCCGCGCAGGTCTTTTATTTTTTGCTCCAGTAATGTTTTTTGTTCCATTGAGTTTCCTCCTTTGCGCCCCTTAACCTAACACACGCCGAATATTTTTTCAAGTTCAAATGCGATTGATTTTTGCGGCGAGGACACCCGCGCCAAAGCCGTTATCAATATTGACGACGCCCACGCCCGTTGCGCAACTATTGAGCATTGCCAAGAGCGCGGCAAGTCCTTTGAAGGACGCGCCATAACCGACGCTTGTCGGCACCGCGATAACGGGACGATTCGTCAAGCCGCCAATGACGCTCGCCAACGCGCCTTCCATGCCCGCCACGACGATTAAAACATTTGCCGAAGTGATTTTATCAATGTGAGAAAAAAGCCTGTGAATGCCCGCAACGCCGCAATCGTAGCAAGTATCGACAGCGTTGCCCCAAAGATAAGCCGTGAGCCGCGCCTCTTCCGCAACGGGAATGTCGCTCGTGCCCGCCGTCACGATTAAAATCTTCTTGCGCTCGTCGCGCTCAAGAGTTTTGTCGCGGTCAACGTAAATCATTCGTGCCGTCTCGTCGAAGACTGCCGCCGGAATTTCTTCGCGCAAAAATTCAAACTGCTCGCGGCTCGCACGGCTCGCTATCAAATTGCCCGCGCTCCGCTCGTAAAGATTTTTGAAAATAATTTTGAGCTGCTCCTTAGTCTTGCCGGGCGAATAGACAACTTCGGGAAAGCCCTGCCGAAGTTCACGCCCGTGATCAATCGTCGCAAACTCAAAACTTTGCGTCGCCAAAGAAAAATTTTTCAGTGCGGCAAAAATCTTTTCCTCCGAAATTTTATCAGCCTTATACTCGCGCAGAAGTTCAAGCAAATTTTTTTCTGTCATAAAATTCACCTCAGCCGTTAAAATAAATCATAAATCAAACTCTAAGTCAAGGCGTCAGCAAGCGGCGACAATTCGATAAAAAAATTCCCCCGCCAAATTTGGAAGGGGATTTTATTTTGCGTCATGAATTATTTTTTTGACTTGATATAGTTGATAAGCCCGCCTGCGTCGGCGATGCCCTGCACAAACGGCGGCAACGGTTGCGCCTTAAAAGTGTCGCCCGTCGTCAAGTTTTCAATCGTGCCCGTCGCCGTGTCGATTTTCAAAACGTCGTCGGCATGAATCTTTTCCACAGCGTCGCCAATCTCAAGGAGCGGCAACCCGATATTTATTCCGTTGCGATAAAAAATCCGCGCGAAACTCGCCGCAATCACGACGGGAATCCCCGACGCCTTAATTGCAACGGGTGCATGTTCGCGACTTGAGCCGCAACCAAAATTTTTTCCACCAACCATAATGTCGCCCGCCTTGACCTTTTGAGCAAACGTCTCATCAATGTCAACCATGCAATGTTTCGCCAACTCGGCAGGGTCGAACGTGTTAAGATAGCGCGCAGGGATTATAACGTCGGTGTCGATATTGTCGCCGTAACGCCAAACTTTGCCTTCAATTTTCATTTAAAGCACCTCCTCAGGCGTAGAAATTTTGCCGGTAATCGCTGACGCCGCCGCCACGAACGGACTCGCCAAATAAACTTCGCTGTCGACGTGACCCATGCGCCCGCGAAAATTCCTGTTGGTCGTCGAAACGCAACGCTCGCCCGCGCTCAAAATCCCCATGTAGCCGCCAAGACACGGTCCGCAAGTCGGGCAACTCACCACACAGCCCGCGTCGATAAAAATATCAATCCAATGACATTGAACCGCCTCTTTGTAAATCTCTTGACTGCCAGGAATGATTATACAGCGAACGTCGGGATGAACTTTTTTGCCGCGCAGAATCCCCGCCGCAATTCCCAAGTCCTCAAGCCGCCCGTTCGTACACGAGCCGATAACAACTTGATTGATTTTAATCTCGCCAAGCTCTTCAACAGTCTTGACGTTTTCGGGCAAGTGCGGAAGGGCGACGACAGGTTTCAACTCGCTCAAATTAATTTCGACAGTTGCGCAATATTTAGCGTCGTCGTCGGCAGTCACAGGTTCAAACTTTTTCTTGACGCGCCGTGAGACGTAAAGTTGAGTGCGTTCGTCGAAGGGGAAAACGCCCGCCTTCGCGCCCGCCTCAATCGCCATGTTTGAAATGGTCAAGCGGTCGGTCATTGAAAGTTCGGTGACGCCCTCGCCCGTGAACTCCAACGCCTTGTAAAGTGCGCCGTCCACTCCGATTTTCCCAATCAGCGTAAGAATAACGTCCTTGCCGCAAATGTTCTTGGGCTTTTTGCCGGTCAAATGAACGTTAATGGCTTCGGGGACTTTGAACCACGCCTTGCCTGTCGCAAGTCCGACAGCTAAATCCGTTGTGCCGACGCCCGTCGAGAAGGCATTGACCGCGCCATAAGTGCAAGTGTGGCTGTCCGCGCCGATAATCAACATGCCGGGCGCAACAATCCCGAACTCCGGCAATATAACATGCTCAATTCCGACGCGCCCTTGCTCGTAGTAGTGCTTGATATTATTCTTGCGGGCGAAGTCGCGCATAATCTTTGCCAAGTCCGCGCTCTTAATGTCTTTGGCGGGTTGAAAGTGGTCGGGTATCAGCGCGATTTTCTCCGCGTTGAAAACGGGACGTCCGATTTTTTCAAACTCCTTGATTGACGGCGGACCCGTCACGTCGTTTGCCATGACCAAATCCAAGTCGCAGATGACGAGTTGCCCCGCCTCCACCAACTCAACTCCCGCATGTCGCGCGAGAATTTTTTCGCTCATTGTCATTCCCATAAAAACTTGCCCTCCTAAAATTTTAAAAACGTCATGTGTTGTCGAAGAGTAGAGGGGGCGGCATGGACGCCGCCCCTCCGCGAACGCTGGCATCGCAAGCGTTCGTCATTTCAACAGGATGTTGAAGCGTCGACGCCCCCGCGAGGCGAGTTTCTTTGCATACTTTCTTTGCCCGGTCAAAGAAAGTATGTTCAATACAAAAAAGAATTAAATAGCCAACTCGAAGAGACGAGCCGACGACGCGACAGCTGGTTTTGCGTTCCCACTTTTTGGCAAAAAGGGGGATTATTCATAACGCCGCTGAATTTCTTCCAAAACGCTTCCCACTGCAACGTCTGAAGGAAATCGCCAATCCAACTTGGATAAAAAAGTTCCGCGCAAAAGTTTGTCGTAGGGAAATTCCTCATAAGCGTCGCCGTAACGATTATACAACGTCCAAAGTTCCGTGTTGTTAATCGGGACGGCGTCTATTTCCTTTTTCACCGTCGGAATATTTTTATAAGCCAAATCTGTCATGAAATCCATTAAATTATAATCAATCACCGCGTCGAAGTCACGCCAATACTCATTATAAAAATCGCGCTCGAACGCGAACAGCGGGTTATGAAGAATCGCGCTGCCTTGTATACCCACAGTCCATCGCCCGTACGAAACGCACCAGTTTAGCATTTTGTTATAAGGATTTGTGTAGTCGACCGCGTGCAAAAATTTCTGCGTAAAGTAATCCGCCTGCCAAAAATCTTTTTGATTCTCAAGCGGCTCGGTGACCAAAATCGTCGCGTCGAGCCACAAGCCGCCGTATCGCTCCAAAAGATTTACGCGCAAAATGTCCGAGAAATGCGTCCGCGAAATTTTGCCTGCGCGGAATTTTTCCATAATGTGCGGCGCAATGTCGACGTAGTTTGAAAAATTTTTCTCGTCAATGAAAACAATTTTGTAACGTCCTGCGTTTTGCTTGAGCGAATTATAACAGCAACGAACAAGCGGCGGCAAATTTTTTTCGCCTTGCAACCAACAATAATAAATTTGATATTTTTTGGGCGAGACGCGCGGACAAGTCTTGTCTTTGATGATGGCTTGCGAGTGTTTTTGAATCAGCGCGGAATATTTTTCTTGCAACAACGCCGAAATGCGCTTGTTGTTCAAAATGATTTCTCGCGCCTCCGAAGTCAACGAATTGTTTATCAGCGCGTCCCACTTCACGAAAGTTGCGAAATCTTTTCTCAACTGCGCCGACCAATAACTTTGATTAACCAGCTTTGAGAACTCTTTAAAATCGCCGAACAAAAGAAACGTCAGCGCGAAACATTGGCGACGGACAGGATTTTTTTCTTTGTTTGCCACGTCGAGAATCTCTCGGCAAAGATCTTTTTCCTCCGCAGAAAATTTTGTCCTGTGGTAATGCAAGCCGACCACTTTCCAAAAATCGGGATACCAATCCGCCAAATCAATATCCGCCATAAGTTCGGGCGGCAAGTTTATCAAAGTATCCGCCATTTCCATTCGCCGACGAAATAAATCCTCATTGCTCATAAAAATTTCTCCAAATAACAACAAGGAGCCGAGAGCAAAAATTTTACTCCCGACTCCAAAAAGTCCTTGTCAGAAATCAATCTTTAGCGGAGCCATCTTTGAGCCAGCTCATCATGCCGCGCAGTTTCTTGCCGACAGTCTCAATCTGATGCTCGGCGTGAATTCTGCGCTGTGCAAGGAAGTTTGCACGCCCCGCCGCGCGATTTTCCACGAGCCAATTACGCGCAAAGGTGCCGTCTTGAATTTCGGCAAGTGCCTTTTCCATTGACTTGCGGACTTCGGGCGTAATGATCTTCGGACCGGTCGTGTAGTCGCCGTATTCCGCCGTGTCGCTGATTGAATAGCGCATCTTCGCCATGCCGCCCTCATAAAGCAAATCGACGATTAATTTCATTTCGTGAAAAGTTTCAAAATATGCTATTTCGGGCTGATAACCCGCCGCAACCAAAACTTCAAAGCCGTTTTGAATCAAATGGGTTACGCCGCCGCAAAGGACGCATTGTTCGCCGAAAAGGTCGGTCTCGGTCTCTTCCTTGAAGGTCGTCTGAAGAACGCCTGCGCGGGTGCCGCCAATGCCGCGAGCGTAGGCAAGCGCAATTTCAAAGCAATGACCCGATACGTCTTGCTCAACCGCGAAAATGTCGGGGACGCCGCTACCTTCAACGAACGTGCGACGAACGAGATGACCCGGTCCCTTAGGCGCAACGAGGAAAACATCGACATCATCCGGCGGAATTATCTGTTTAAAATGAATATTAAATCCGTGCGAGAATCCGAGAGCCGCACCCGGCTTGAGATTGGGCGCAATTTCGTTTTGGTAAACGGTCGCTTGTTTCTCGTCAGGTATCAATACCATAACGATATCAGCGATTTTAACCGCGTCGGCGACGTTGAGAACTTCAAAGCCGTCTTTCTCGGCGATAGCTTTAGAACGCGAACCCTCATAAAGCCCAATCGTGACATCAAGACCGCTGTCCTTAAGATTTCTTGCTTGTCCGCCTCCCTGCGAACCGTAACCTAGCACCGCGATTTTCTTGCCGTTGAGAACGGAAAAATCCACGTCTTGATCGTAGTAAACTTTTGACAAGACAAATTACCTCCATAAAAAAATTAGCAATGAAACTTCTGGAAGTGTATCACTTATTGACGCTGTTTTCAAGTTTTTTCTTCTCCCAGCGTGCCTTTTGCGCTACTGACATTTTCGCGAGTTCCTCTGGAGTATGCTTTCTGCATTTATTGTGTGAATGTTTTCCTTTATTGTTAGATGAAATTTTAGCTAATGATTCTTTGGAATGATGTTTACCGTACATAGGATTATTTTCACCTTTTTTGCTTGCAGACATTTTAGCGATTGATTCTGGCTTGTGCTTTTTTCCTTTATTTTTTCCTTTATGACCAGCGGAAATATTCGCGCGTGTTTCAGGACTACGTTTCTGTTCCTTATTGCTCGCAGAATTTTTTGCGCGAGATTCTGCGCTTGGATTTACAGTGCCATCGCCGCCGTCGGTCAAGTTGTAGCCATTCGGCGACTTGCTGTTGAGTTCGGCAATGAAAAAAATCTCACGCTCATTAAGCTTATCAATGGGGCAAGTCTCGATAACTTCCACCGTGAAATTCTCCCATCCATATTTGCGAATAGCCGCGCCGAGACCGAGACTGCCTTTCTTGCTGTCGTATTTGTGCTGTGTAATTCTTCTGCTTAGCTTTTGCTTTGTCTTCCCGATATAAAATTTGCCGTTGAGCGTATTCGTGATTTTGTAGATTACGCCTGTTGCCGGTTCGCGAGCTTGCGTGGGCGAGTTTTGGGGCGTCGATTCGACAGTAGTCTTTTCGCCGACTGCGCCGTTCGCGCCTGGTTGACAACCGCCGCCGGAACTGCTATTATTACACATGTTAAACTCTCCTGTGTTCTTGGATTTGTCAGGCAAATTCATTGTAGCACAGGAAGTTTTTTTTTGTCAATGTTAACGGCTACAAAAGATTTTTCCCGTAAAACTCGCGGGTTTGCTTGTAATCGGTGATAGTATTTTCGCCGCGCTCCAAAGCTATCAGACCTGTTCGGATAACTTCCAAAATGCCGTAGGGGGCGAGCAGGCGCGTGAAGGCAGTAACTTTCTCGTCGTCGCCAGTTATCTCGAAAATTAGCGTCGTCGGTTGAACGTCGACAACGTGAGCGCGGAAAAGCTCCGCCATTTTCAAGACGTCAAGGCGTGTGCTGTCGTCGGCTTTGACCTTAATCATTGTCAGCCCGCGCGTGACCGCCGTCGCCGAGTCGAGACGCTGAACCGCTTGCACGACCGGCATTTTCTCAAGCTGTTTAATCACTTGGTCGACAAAATTGCCGTCGCCGTGAACCACAACCGTTATCCGCGAAAATTCGGGCGATTGCGTTATCCCGACCGATAAACTATCGATGTTAAACTCCCGACGGCTAAACATGCTCGCCACGCGCACTAAGACGCCCGGCTGATTCTCGACGTAAATCGATAGAACGTGTTTCATTTATTGCAAAGCTCCTTTTCTGCAAGTTCGATTGAGCGAAACGAGACGACGTTATTTCAAGAAGCCATTGATGATTTGCTCTTCCGCCTCTTTTTCCGTCAAGCCGAGCGTCATTAATTTTATCAGTTGCTCGCCCGCGATTTTGCCGATTGCCGCCTCGTGCACAAGCATTGCGTCGACGTGATTTGCCTCAAGCGACGGCACCGCCAAAATTTTCCCGTCGTCCATGATTATCGAATCGCACTCCGTGTGACCGTGACAAGCCGCATTTCCGACAATGCACAAGTCCAATTTCTGATAGGATTTTTCTTTGGCAACCGAACGCGACACGACATCCGCCTTTGAATTTTCTCCGTTAAGTGACACGTGATAGACGCTTAACGCCTGTTGCTCGCCGTGCGTCATTAATCTTTCGCGAACAAAAAGTTTAGCCTCCGCTTGCAAAGTCGCAAGCGTTTTTCTGTTGGTCGAGTCGACGCCCTTAATCTGAACCATTTCCATTTCCATAATACTGCCCGCGTCCAGATTAACTTCCGTGACGGGATTAAGAATTCGCTTGCCCGCGCCCGTGCCTGAACCGTAATGCTTTTCGACGTACTTGACTTTGGAATTCTTGCCGACAAAAAATCTGTGAACGCCGTCATGTTGCGAATCCTGCACGCCGCAATTATCAATGCCGCAACCCGCGACAATCACCACGTCGCAATTCTCGCCGACAAAAAAATCATTGTAAACGACCTCGCTCAAGCCGCTCGCGCTCAACACAACGGGGATATGAACGCTCTCATTGACCGTGCCGGGCTTTATGTGAATGTCAATGCCGCTCTTGTCTTCTTTGGAAGAAATTTCGATATTCGCGCTGTTGTTGCGCCCCGCGAGCTTGCCGTTGACGCGGAAGTTGTACGCGCCCGACGGCACTTTATGCAAGTCGGCGACCTCGCGCAGAATTCGCTTTTGTATTTCGTCAAACTTAAACATAATTTTTTACCTCAACTTGTCACACACGCTTGAAATTGATTTAGTCCCGATAATCGCGGGCAAGACCTGCGCGGCGTCGCCCTGCGTTTGTATCCTGCCGTTCGCGAGGACAATAATTTCGTCGGCAATGCTTATCAGCCGCTCTTGGTGCGAGATGATGATTATCGAACTGTTGCGAATTTCGCGGCGCATCTTCTCAAAAATTTTTATCAAGTTTTGAAAGCTCCAAATGTCAATGCCCGCCTCCGGCTCGTCAAAGATTGTCAGCTTGGTTTGTCGCGCAAGAATCGTTGCGATTTCAATTCGCTTGAGTTCGCCGCCTGACAATGAGGCGTTGACTTCGCGATTAATATAATCTTTCGCGCAAAGCCCGACTTCCGACAAATATTCGCAGGCGGTTGCTATCGTCAACTTCTTCTTTGACGCGAGCCGCAACAGGTCAAAAACTTCCAAGCCTTTGAACTTGACGGGCTGTTGAAAGGCAAAGCCTATTCCCAAGTTCGCGCGCTCCGTGATATTTTTGTCGGTAATGTCTTCGCCGTTGAAAAAGATTTTGCCGCTCGTCGGCTTTTCAATGCCCGCGATAATCTTTGCCAGCGTCGACTTGCCGCCGCCGTTCGGTCCGGTTATCACGATAAATTTTTGACTGTCGACCTTCAAATTTAAGTCGCTCAAAATCTCGACCGAGTTGCCGCCGTCTTCGACCGAGAAGGAAATATTTTTCAGCTCAAGCATAAAGTTCTCCTTAAAAATTTTTTAGAAAAGTTTTTTCATACCGCCGCCGCCCGACAAAAATCTTTGATTCTTAAAATTCTTATCGCTCTTGCCCTTGATTAAAACTTTGTCGACGTACTTGTTGACGTTCCGCGCGATAAGTTCCGCCGATTTTTCAACGGACTCAACGTAGGCTTGCGCCCAAGCGTCGCTGTAATTTTTGTGCGGCTTGTGGTGTTTGAAAGCCATGCCCATAAAATTTCTTTGCCAAAGGATTTGTCCCGTCTCGACGCTGATAAACTGCATGTTGACGACGTTCGCCAAAGCCGTGCGCTCCGACGGAATCAAACTCGCCAAGCCAAAGCCGATGCCGACTCGCCGCAACGTTTTATCGTGCGAACTTGAACCGGAACCAATCAAAGATAAAATGCCGCTCGTCGCGCCCAAAATATTATTGATTGTATTATCTTCCGCCCTCATCGCGCCGAGCGCAAGCACTTCGCAACGAATCAAATATTTAACGCCGAGATTTTCATAAAGCTCCGCATCGAAATTTTCGGGTAGACTTTTGGTGGCGGGTAACTCCATTGCGTCGAAAACCAACAGCTCGCCGATTTCCTCCGCAGAAAAATTTGCCGCGTCGATTTCTGCAGGGAATTTCGTATCGACGACGTTTACGAAATTTTTCTTAACGAGTTTTTCGCCCAAAAATTTTTCAAGATAAGCCGCCGTGCCGAAGTCTCTATGCCGCGAGTTGTCCTCGACCTCGACCGAAACATTTATCTGCGCCGCCGCCGCGCCCTGCAAGCTCAGCAGAATCATAAAACACATCAGAAAAAATTTTCTCACCTTGTCCGCCTCCAAAAGTTTTATCGATAATAGCAAAAAAAAATCCTCGCGACAATACGCGGGAAATTTTTATTTACGTTAAGGGATTTTTAATTTGCAAAAAGTCGGCTCGGTTGTTATGATTGCGGCGAGGTGATAGTATGAAAGAAGAGATAAAAATTGCGTGCGAAAATCGGAAGGCTCGCCACGATTATTTTATCCACGAGACCTACGAGGCGGGCATTGAGCTGAAAGGCACGGAGGTCAAGAGTTTGCGGGCGGGCAAGGCAAATCTGCGCGACAGCTATGCCGAAGTCAAGGACGGCGAAGTTTTTCTGGAGCACATGCACATCAGCCCTTACGAGCAGGGAAATATTTTCAATCATGAGCCGCTCCGCCATCGCCGTTTGCTTTTGCACAAGAAAGAAATTTTAAAGCTGTTCGGCAAGACGCGCGAGAAAGGATTTACACTCGTGCCGCTAAAAATTTATTTCAAAAAAGGTCGGGCGAAGTTGGAATTGGCATTGGCGAGCGGCAAGCATAACTACGACAAACGCGACGCACTCCACGAAAAATCCGCCAAACGCGACGTTGAACGAGCATTAAAGGAGAGATTAAAATGATTAGAAAAATTTTTGCGACGATGATTTTGACGGCGATAATCTTTTTCGCGCAAAACGTTTCCGCCGACTCGCACATAACTTATCAAGTGAGCGTGCAGGATTATGGTTGGATGCACCCCGTCAGCGATGGCAGAGTCGCCGGCACAACTGACGAGGGCAGACGCCTTGAGGCGATTATTATAAATTTCTCGGACGGCATTGAGTATAACGCGCATGTTCAGGATTACGGCTGGCAGGGTTGGACGTATTCGGGCGGCGTTGCGGGCACCGTTGGCGAAAGTCGCCGCATGGAGGCTATCAGGATTCGTCTTACAGGTCGCGCCGCTCAAAATTATGACGTGCTTTATCGGGCGCATGTTCAAAATTACGGTTGGCAAGGTTGGGTTAAGAACGGCGAACCTGCGGGCACAGTCGGGCGCGAGTTGAGGCTTGAGGCTTTGCAAATTAAAATTGTCAGGAAGGGCAACAACTACGGTCGCGACGATTACGACAGCTACGAAGATTACGAACGCAACAGATACGACCGCGAACGTCGCGAACGCCGCGAACACGAAAGATATGGCAGATACGGTTACGGGCGTTATTGACGGGTGATTTAAATGTTCAGAAAAATTTTTGCGGCGTGGCTCTTGGCGACAATGATTTTCTTCGCGCAGAACGTCTCGGCGCAGAATAACTTCAGCTATCAAGCGAACGTCGAGGGCAACGGTTGGATGCAAGCCGTCAACGAGGGCGAAGTCGCGGGCACGGTCATGCAAGCCAAACGCCTTGAGGCATTGATTATAAATTTTAACGGCGGCATAAAGTACAGTGCTCACGTTCAAAATGTCGGCTGGCAAGATTGGGTTTATGCGGGCGGAGTCGCGGGCACAGTCAATCAAAATCTGCGCATGGAAGCAATTCGTATTCAGTTGACAGGGCGCACTGATAAATATTACGACGTGTATTATCGTGCGCATGTGCAAAATGTCGGTTGGCTCGGTTGGGCGAAGAACGGCGAACCTGCCGGCTCGGCGGGCGCGAGTTTGCGCATGGAGGCAATTCAAATTCGCCTCGTCAACAAGGGCAGTAATTTCAATCGCGGCGAGCGTCCCTGTTTTTATCAGGTACTCCCCGACGTTCCGACGGTGTGATAAATTATGGATGTTATAGAAAGATACAAAGAGGCTCTCGAACTTTACAAAGGGAAAAAATTCGACGAGGCTTTGAAAATTCTCGAAGAAGTAATCATTGCCGCGCAGCAGTGGAAAAAGCCGCTCCTGCTCAAAGCGTATATCCTTCGCGAACAAGGCAAGACAGTTGAGCTGTTTCTTTTCGCACAAGAAATTTTGCCGCTGTTTGAAATCGAGTCGCCCGACGAAAAAATTTTCATGTCGGACGCGCTGAACCTGTTGGGCATGGCGTGTTCAAAGTTGGCAATGCCGGAATCGGCGGTGGAACTTTTGCGCTTAGCGGGCGTGACTGCCAAAGATAACTCTCAGGCCTGCGACGAAATAAGCAATGCGCTTTTCGTCGCTAATGCCCTAGAGAATTTTTCCGCCGACGACTTCAAAAAGCTTTATGCCGAGTACAAAAAATATCTGTCTGACATCTTGCCTTATCCCAAAAAATTTTACTCGCACAAAAAAATTCGCGTCGGGTTTTTATCTGCGGATTTATATAATCATTCCGTAGTCAGGTGGGCGTGGGCTTTGCTGTTCAAACTCGATAAAAATTCTTTCGATACTTATTGCTATTCGGCTGTAGGAACTCCCGACTTTATCACGGAGCATATTAAAGAGACCGTAAAAAATTGGCGTGACATTTCAAAGCTTAAAGCCGCGCAGGCGGCTGAATTGATTCGCAACGACGAGATAGATATTTTATTCGACTTGGCGGGGCACACGGCGGGCAATCGCCTTCGTGTTGCGGCGTATCGACCGGCGACGGTTCAAATTAGCGGCATCGGCTACATGAACAGCACGGGGCTTGATTGCTTTGATTATTTTCTGACGGACGAGACCTGCGCAGGCGACGAAAATTATTTCACAGAGAAATTGATTCGCCTTCCGCACAGTCACATTTGCTTTGAGGCGACGACCGAATTGGAAGTTTCCGCTCCGCCCTGTCTCAAAAAAAATTTCGTGACGTTCGGCAGTTTAAATCAGTTTAGCAAGATGACGGATAACATGTTGGCGGCTTGGAAAAAAATTCTGGACGCCGTTCCGAACAGCCGCTTGATTATCAAAAACGGACTTTTGAACAAAGAAGACTGCAGAGAATTCGTCAGCAACAGGTTGAAGATTGTCGGCATTGACGTTTCGAGAGTGGAACTGCGCGGCTACACGGCAGAATATCTTCACGACTACGGCGACATTGACATTGCGCTTGACACTTTCCCCTACACCGGCGGCATAACGACTTGCGAGGCGTTGTATATGGGCGTGCCCGTCGTTAGTTTGTACGGCGAGCGGCACGGGGCGCGCTTTGGTTTGAGCATTTTAAAAAATATCGGGCTTGAGGAGTTGGCGGTCAATTCTTATGAGGAGTACGTCAATCGCGCGGTTATGTTGGCGAACGATTGGGAGTTGCTAAAAATTCTTCGGAAAAATTTGCGCGGCATGATGAAAAAATCTCCGCTTATGGATTCGCAAAATTATATTCGCGAGATTGAGGCGGCTTTTGTTAAAATCGTTAGAAAAAAACCCGCTTGACAGTAAATTTCTGCGCGGCTATAATCGGCGTTGTTATTGCGAAAATTATTAAGAGGAGGTGCCGAGCTTGAAGAGAACATTCCAGCCAAATACACACTGGCGCAAGAAAACGCACGGCTTTCGCGAACGCATGAAGACAAAGGGCGGGCGGCTCGTCATTAAAAGACGCCGCCAGCGTGGCAGAAAAGTGCTTACAGCTTGAGAGTGCGGCAGGTCACTAATCGGAGTGACCTTTTTTTTCGTTTTATCGACGGGCGGAGGTTAGCAAGTGTTTCGATTGAGCAAGAGTGAAATATATCGCGGCAAGCACGATTTCAACGCGGTACACAATCGTGGCAAGTCTTTTGCGAATCATGCATTGGTTTTGCTTGTCGTCAAAGACGAACGCTACAACGGCAAAGTCGGCTTTGCGGCGGGTAAAAAACTTGGCGGCGCAGTCGTTCGCAACCGCGTTAAAAGATTGATGCGCGAGGCTTATCGGCTCAATAAAAATTCTCTCCGCCGCGATTGCGGAATGATTCTTGTCGGGCGAAAATTTCTTGTCAATGCAAAATTCAAGGACGCACAAAAAGCTTTCCTCGACATTTGCAAACGCGCTCAACTTTTTAAGCCATGACAAGATTTTTAATATCGTTGATAAAGTTTTATCAAAGGTGGTTGTCGCCGCTCAAGCCGCCATGTTGTCGTTTCGTGCCGACGTGCTCAAACTACGCACTCGACGCGCTGAAGAAATACGGCTTGGCTCGCGGCGGGTTGCTGACGCTCTGGAGAATTCTCCGTTGCAATCCGTTTTGCAAAGGCGGCTATGACCCCGTGAAATAATTCGTAATGCGCAATGCGTAATGCGTAATTAAAACCACAATCATTACGCATTACGAATTACGAATTACGCATTGAATTAAAGGATGTGATGTCTTGGAAGAACCCGGACTTTTTGGCGGAATATTTGAGCCGATAGAATATTTGATGAGCGTCGTGTTAACCGCGCTCTACTCGCTGACAGAAACACTCGGCGTGCCCAGCTACGGCTTGGCGATAATCCTGCTGACCGTGCTGATAAAAATTTTGGTCTACCCGCTGACAAAAAAACAACTCCAATCAATGAAGGCAATGCAACGCATACAGCCGCAAATGAAAAAGTTGCAGGAGAAGTACAAAGACAACCCGCAAGTCATGCAGAAAAAGTTGATGGAGCTTTATCAGAAAGAAGGCGCAAACCCGATGTCGGGTTGCTTGCCCATGCTGATTCAAATGCCGATTCTAATGGGCATGTATTACACGCTGTACAGTTTCGACTACGGCGGGGCGGCACCGTCTTTCTTGTGGTTGCCGAGTTTGTCGGAAACTGATCCGACTTACGCTTTGCCGTTCTTGTCGGCGGCGACGACCTTCCTTCAACAAAAAATGATGTCCAATACAAACGAAGTCAATCAGCAAATGCGCGTCATGATGATAATAATGCCGTTGTTTATCGGCTGGATAAGTTTGCAATTTCCGGCGGGGCTTGTGCTCTACTGGGTAACGATGAATGTTGTACAGATAATTCAACAGTGGTGGACGAACAGAGAAGACGACAAGGGGGCCGCTTAAATGGCGAGAATGATTGAGAAAACCGGCAAAACGATTGAAGAAGCAATCCGCGCGGCAGTCGCCGAGCTTGGCGTTGAAGAGAGCCAACTTGAGATTGAAGTTTTGGAGGAGCCGTCGAAAAAATTCTTGGGGCTTTTCGGAGGAACGCCCGCTAAAATTCGCGCGACGGTTAAAGTTATCTCACCGACGCCGATTGAAGTCGTTAAGCCCGTCGAACCTGTCAAAGTCGAAGAACCCGCGCAGGTTGAAGAAACTCCCGCGCCCGCGATTGAGCCGGTACTTGAGCCGTCGCCCGTCGAAGAAACTTCAAAGTCGGAACCTGTCGACCGCGAACAAGTTATCAGCGCGGCAGAAAAATTTTTGCAAGACGTCTTCGCGACAATGAAACTTGAAGTTACAATCGAAGTTGCGGACGCGGAGGACGGTTGCCTTTTCAATTTGAGCGGCAAAGGTTTGGGCGTTTTAATCGGCAAGCACGGGCAAGCTCTCGACGCCCTGCAATATCTTTTGAACTTGTCAGTCAACCGCAAGCACGACGAGAAAATTTACTTCACGCTTGACGTTGAAGACTATCGCAACCGCCGCGCAGATGCCGTGACCAAGTTGGCGAAAAGCGTCGCTGAACGCGCGATTAAAACTCGCAAAGATGTCAAGCTTGAGCCGATGAGCCGTCACGAGCGCAAAATTATTCATACCGTCCTGCAAGAAAACAATCGCGTCGAAACTCACAGCGCGGGCGAGGAACCCTATCGCTATGTCATTGTCTCGCCCAAGCGCGGCAGGAGATAGAAGAGCGGGAAATTCAACATGACTATCTCGGAAGTTGCGCGTCAAGCGATATAAATAATTTCAGTTACAAGAAATAAATTGTTGAGGTGATTCGTTTGAATTATATCGAAAACGCGAATGATTTCCTGCGGCTTATTCACAGCTACGACGAAGTTATTCTTTTTCCGCTCGGCAGTGAGGGTTACGTCACACTTGAATTTCTTCGATATACGAATCAAATCGAGCGCATTTGTTGTGTTGCCACAGATCGGGTTGATATAGTCGATAATACTTTGCAAAAATTTGAACATTTTCTGCCCGTCATTCCGTTCGAGTACTTGCCGCATTTTCGCGAAACCGGCGTTGTTATAATCGCGGCCCCGCCTCAAATGCACGAAGCGATTAATCAAGGTCTTGTGAGGCTGGGCTTTCAAAAAATCGCCTTCCTTAATGCCGAGACAATCAAACAAATCAATGATTCTTTGCAACAAATTCATAATTCAGGGCAAGCGATGCATTGGTTTATGAATCATATCACGGAAAAAATTACTGAGTTGGAATATCGAATCGCTGAGCAAAACGAAGTTTGCGCCGTGAATACCAGAGCCTTTGCCGAGTATCGAAATCGTTTTCTCGGCAAAAAAGTCGTGCTGTTCGCGTCGGGACCAACCTCAAAATATTATACGCCCATCCCCGACGCTATTCACATTGGTGTAAATTTTGCTTGGCGGCGCGAAGATATTCCATTGAATTTTCTTTTTACGCAGGACGGTTTTATAAATAAACCAAATCAACCACAAGTTGAAGACGGCTTTAATAGAGTACAGGAAAAAATATTTATCGGAATATATGTTCCAAGAAATGAATGGATGACATTTTCTGAAAATCTTTCGTTGAAAGAAAATGTTTGTCGATTTTATACCAATGGCGGTAGTAAAAATCAACGAATAAATCAAGACATTTGTTATCATTCTCTTATAGATTTTTGGACAGTTGCTCATCCTGCGCTACATTTCGCCTTGTTCACTTATCCGAAAGAAATTTATCTTGTCGGTTGTGATACGTCTCCCACTGGTCATTTTTACGATCCTAAAAAACAAAATGATATGGCTATACAAAATATGAAAGTCGGTTATGCGCGAATTAAAATGTTCGCCAAGCATTTTTATCCCGACACCGAAATTATCTCGGTAAATCCGGTCGGCTTGAAGGGCTTGTTCCACGACGTTTACACCGATGAATATCTTGAGTCGCTGAACCAAGACGAGTAATTAAAAGGAAGGTGACAAAACTTGGAAGTTTGCGCTGTAATTGTGGCGCGGGGTGGGAGCAAGCGAATCCCTCAAAAGTCCTTGCTTAAACTGAACGGTGAGTCTTTAATTGCCCGCAAGATACGCCAGCTCAGTTCCTGCAAAAAAATCAATCGGATAGTTTTCGGCTCCGATTCGGAAGAAATGCTCCTTGAGGCAAAATCTCACGGCGCGGAAATTGTTCGTCGACCAAGCTTTTACTGCGACGAGGAGCTTGCCTCAGCTAACGACATGATACAAAATATGTGCGAGCTTATCCGAACTGACGTAGTTGTTTGGGCGCATTGCACAAATCCTTTGCTGTCGCCTTCGACCTATGATGAAGCCGTCAGCACTTTTTTTGACAACAGCGAAACTTTTGATTCGTTGCTTTCTGTCGTTTCGTTTCAAGAGCACATGTGGACGCCCGATAAAACGCCGCTCAACTACAATCCCTACGCAATGCGACACACGCCCGCCCGCGAATTGCCGACATATTATTTTCAAGACGGCGGAATATTCATTCAGCCTTACGAGCAAATGCGGAAAAATCATTATTTCTTCGGGCAAGCTCCTTATCTTTACGTCATTCCGCAAGAAGAATTCGCGGATATAAATACTATGCGCGATTATCTGTGGACAAAGTTTCTTTTGGGATCTGCAATGATTAATGAAAATCTGGGTTACGATAAATTAAATGCATTGGGGGGGGCATTAGTCGCAGCTTAAGTCGTCGACTGCTTTTCTTGTCTAAGAAACTGCCGCCCCGCGAAGAAAGTGAGGTAGCAGCATGAAAATTGTGGCGTATGTTCCCATTAAGCTCAACAACGAGCGAATGCCGAATAAAAATCTGCGTCGTTTCGATGACGGCACACCAATGGCTCATTTAGTCTTCAACACCCTGTCGAGCGTCGAGGAGATTGACGAGATTTATTGCTATTGTAGCGACCCAAAGATTAAAGATTACTTGACGGGCAGGGTTAAGTTTCTGCAACGTGATAAATCATTGGACACGGCGGCAACAAAGTGCGGCGAGATTATCAGCGCGTTCCTTAACGACGTAGACGCGGACATTGTCATTTTGTCGCACGTCACGAGTCCTTTCCTCCGAGCCGATACGGTCAGGAAATGCCTTGCGGCAGTCAAGAGCGGCGAATATGATTCGGCGTTCTCGGCGAGCAAGGTGCAAGAATTTTTTTGGCAAGACGGCGCACCTTTGAATTTCAACCCGTCAAGTATTCCGCGCTCGCAAGATTTACCCGTTCTTTACAAGAAAACCAGCAGTTGTTTTGTTTTTACTCGTCAAATGTTCCTTGAAACCGGACGCCGAATCGGCTACCGCCCCTACATCTGTGAAGTCAACAAAATCGAAGAGACCGACATAAACTACACCGAAGATTTTGAGATAGCGAACGCAATTTATATGCACCTCCTCAAGAAAAGACGCGGGGGGGGGTATTCAATAATCCGATAACCTCTTTATATCATAGCGTCACCTTGCTTGCGGAAAGCGGGGTGGCGGCATGAAAGTCGTAGCGTTTCTCCCCGCCAAAGGAAGTAGCGAACGGATTGAAAATAAAAATACTCGTCTGCTTGACGGTAAACCGCTTTTTTTGCACACACTCGAAAAGTTGGTTAAGTGCGGTTTTATCGATGAAGTTTATTTAGATTCTGAGGCTGATGAAATATTTGAGCTTGCCTCTGAGGTAGAATGCAGGCATTTGAAACGCGATCCGGCTCTTGCGACAAATAAAACTGATGGTCACGCGCTCTTTATGAATGAGGTTCGACAAGTTCAAGCAGATATTTACATTCAAATTCTGGGAACGAGTCCTTTTATAAAGCCAGAAACGATTAAGCGCGGAATTGATGCTCTGATTGAAAATGGCGAATACGACTCCGCTGTTTTGGTTGCGCAAGAAAAGCAATACCTTTGGGAGAATAATCAGCCTAAATACGATAAGTTCCATATTCCGAACAGCAAAGATTTGCCGGATACCATTGTTGAATCAATGGGACTTTATATCGTTAAGAGAGAAACGGCATTAAAAACCAAACGACGTTACGGCGACAACGTTTATTTCCTTTATGCTGATTCAATAGAGAAAGTCGATGTGAATTATCCCGATGATTTTGTTATGGCAAATTATCTGGCAGCGGGCATGCGCGAGAAGGAGCGAGAATTTTTCAGGAACCTCAGCACAATTCTTACCAGTAGTATTTTGGCGGACATTCTCAACAAAATGCATGTTCGCGGAGTTATCAAGGGCTTGAATCCAAATTTGACGGAAGTCAAAATTTTGGGCAGAGCAAATACTTTGAAGTTGAGGAAATTAAAAGACGGCGAAAGCTTTACGGGGATTTATGACGCGCTCAAATCTTACAAAACCATAATTCCGGGCGATGTTATAGTTGTTGAAAATGAATGTCCTGATTATGCTTATTTCGGGAATTTAAATGCCTCTCTTGCGATACGCGCGGGAGCAAATGCTGCGATTATCGACGGGGTGACGCGGGATTATAATGCTGTCAAGTCGTTGAGATTTCCGGTTTTTGCAAAGGGTTACAGTTGCGACGACGTTTTGGGACGCGCCACTACAGGAAGCATTAACAAGACGATTAAAATTTCCGGCGTTGCCATACATCCGGGCGAACTTGTTTTTGCGGACAATGACGGAGTAGTTGTCATTCCCGAAAGGTATGAAAAAATTGTTTTGGAGCAAGCTTTGGACGTAATAAAAAAGGAAAATCAAATCATTGGAAAGATAATTTTCGGCACGGATGCGATGTGTATAGTCGAAGAGATCGGAGCATTCTGAAATATGAACTTTTGCCCGTCAATCGGCGGGATTTTTTTCAATTAGGAATGAGGAATTAGGAATGAGGAATGGAGAAACGATTAGCGCGATTGCGACGGCGGCGGGCGCGGCGGGCGTCGGGATTGTTCGATTGAGTGGCGCGGAGGCGATTGCCATTGCTCAAAAAATTTTCGATAAGCCGCTTAGCGGGGACAGGAAAGTTATTTTCGGGCACGTGAAAAATTTTTCGGGCGAAGTCGTCGACGAGGCGATTGCCTTAGTCATGCGTGCTCCGAAGTCTTACACCAAAGAAAATGTCGTCGAATTGCAATGTCACGGCGGAGTTGTCGTCCTGCGCGAAGTTTTGAAATTAACGTTCGAGGCGGGGGCGCGTCCTGCCGAGCGCGGCGAGTTCACCAAGCGAGCTTTTCTTAACGGGCGAATCGATTTGACGCAAGCTCAAGCAGTCCTCGACGTGATTCAAGCCAAGACTTCCGCCGCGTTGAGTATCGCGCAAAATCAGTTGGCAGGCAAAACTTCAAAGGAGATTCGCGAGATTCGGCAGGCGATTTTAAATTCCGCCGCGCATATCGAGGCGACGATTGACTTTCCCGAAGACGACCTCGACGCCGTGACTTTGAACGCTGTCGATAAAAATATCTCCGCGCAGATTGAGCGACTTGAAAAGTTTTTGGCGAATCAAGCGGCAGGGAAGATCCTTCGCGAAGGACTGGAGACGGCGATTATCGGCAAGCCAAATGTCGGCAAGTCAAGTTTGTTGAACTTTTTTGCGAAGACTGACCGCGCCATTGTCACCGACATTCCCGGCACGACCCGCGACCAAATCGAAGAGTTCGTGAACGTCGGTGGCATTCCGCTAAAAATTATCGACACGGCGGGCATTCGCAATTCAAATGACGCTGTTGAACAAATCGGAATTGCTCGCGCCAAAGATTGTGCGCAACGCGCGGAGTTGATTCTTGCGCTCTTCGACGGCTCGCGACCGCTTGACACTGAGGACGACGAAATTTTTAAGCTCCTGCCCAATCGCGACGCAATCATTTTACTGACCAAAAGCGACTTGCCGCAAGTTACGCCCGTCGCGCTGATTGCCGAAAAAATTCCCGCGCTGGTCATTGAAATTTCTCTAAAGAGCGGCGCGGGTACCGACGAACTTTTGAACGCGATAACAGAGCGCGTCGGCAAGATTGATTTTGAAATGAGTTTCGTTCGCGACGAGCGCGAGGCAAATTTACTTCGCCGCGCCGTGAAATATCTGCGCGAAGCGCAAGAAACGATACAAGCGGGCGTCGGGATTGATTTTGTGTCGATTGACCTTCGCGCCGCGTTGGAAGCTTTGAGCGAGTTGACGGGTGAGGCAGTCAGCGAAGACGTTATCAGCGAAATTTTTTCCAAGTTCTGCGTCGGCAAGTAATTGCGTTTTGGCGGGCGAGGAATTATAATCTGCGCGGAGGTTGATTGAATTGCTGATACGTATTGCGGGGCTTGTGCCTGAAAGCTTTGTTGACGGTGACGGGATTCGCTTTGCAATTTTTATGCAAGGTTGCTTGAGAAATTGCGAAGGCTGTCACAATCCCGAAACGCACGCGCTTGACGGCGGGCGGCTTATGGATACGGCAGAAATTATTTCCGCGATAAAAAAAAATCCGTTGCTTGACGGAATAACGTTGACGGGCGGCGAACCTTTTCTGCAAGTCGACGCCGCCAACGAACTCGCTCGCGCCGCCAAAAATCTCGACTTAAGTGTTTGGTGTTACACGGGCTTTAACTTTGAAGAACTTCCGCCCGAAGTTGAACTGCTTAAGAATATCGACGTACTGATTGACGGAGAATTTATCGAGAGCCTGCGCGACCTGGAGTTGCAATTTCGCGGCTCGCACAATCAGCGAATCATTGACCTTCAAAAAACTCGTGCGCAAAATAAAATCGTGCTTTGGTCTGAAATCGGAGGTTGAACTATGGAAGACGTTGGAAGTTCTTTTGTTGAGGCATTCGCGGACGTGTTTTCAATGCCGCCTTTGGACATCATTATCGGCTTGATTTGCATTTTAATTTTTGGAATCATACTCGGCTTTCTGCTGTACATGCCCGTCGCTCACAAAAGTTCCAAGCTCCCGCTCGAAAAACTCAGCAACGAATTGATTTGGCGGTTCGCGCCCGATTGGCTCATTATGGTCATCGGTTGCGTGATTTTCCTAACCGTAAGTTTCATGATGGTTAGCGGTTTTATGCGAAACGTTTGACAAAAAATAAAAACGGCGCGGATTTTCGTCCGCGTCATTTTTTTTTGCCGATAAAATTTCAAGCCATAGTCAAAGCCATAATCGCCTTTTGTGTGTGCAAGCGGTTTTCCGCCTCATCAAAGATCACGTGAGCATTTGCCTCAAAAACGTCGTCGGTAATCTCCTCGCCGCGATAAGCCGGCAAGCAGTGCATCGCGATAACATTTTTGCTCGCGCCGCGCAGAAGTTCTTTGTTGACTTGATAGGGCGCGAAGATTTTTTTGCGGGCGTCGTGCTCCGCCTCTTGCCCCATGCTCGCCCAAGTGTCCGTGATAACAATGTCGGCGTCCTTGACCGCCTCGCTAGGATCTTCACACCAAGAGAGATTCGCGCCGGTCTCCTCCGCGTCGGAAAGCGCGTTCTCGAAAACTTTTTGATTGGGCTTGTAATCGGCGGGCGTCGCAACTGCAAGCGTCATGCCTACTTTAGCCGCGCCATACAGAAGAGAATTGGTCATGTTATTGCCGTCGCCAACGTAAGCCGCCTTGAGTGCGCGGAAATTTTTTCCCTTGTGCTCGCGAATCGTCAGCAAGTCGGTCAGCACTTGGCACGGGTGAAGTAAATCGGTCAAGCCGTTGATGACGGGAATATCCGCGAACTTTGCAAGCTCCTCGACTTTCGCTTGCTCGAACGTGCGAATCATTATGCCATCCAGATAACGCGACAAAACCCGCGCAGTATCTTTAATCGGCTCGCCGCGTCCGAGTTGCAAATCTTTACTCGACAGGAATAAGCCCGTGCCGCCGAGTTGGAAAATCCCGACCTCGAACGATACGCGCGTCCGCGTTGAAGACTTTTCAAAGATCATGCCGAGCGTCTTGCCCGCCAAAAGTTTGTGTTCAACGCCAGCCTTCTGTAAAGTTTTTAGCCGCGCCGCGAAGTCCAAAATCTCCGCGACCTCGTCGACGCTCAAATCGTGTATCGACAGTAAATCTTTTCCTTGCAACAAAATATCTACCTCCTCAAATAAGTTTCAAAAGACTTTGATAATGATCCAGTTCGACGTAATAAAGCCAACTGTTGTTGTAGCGCATGACTTGCATCATTTGCGGAATAATGTGCAGACACGCCCCGCGCAGTTCTTTGACGACGGGATAGGGCAACGTCAAAAGGTTTGGTAACTCGCTGAGCAAAAGCCGCACGTCCGCAAAACTCGTCCCGACATTAACGGCTTTTAATAAGGCTTTAAGCGACGCCTCTTCAAAAAATTTTGCCGGTGTCTCGTCCATGAGTTTTGTTTGAAGATAAGCGGCGACTGCGCGGCACGTCAGGAACGTTTCAACTTTACCTGCGTAAAAATCTTGCGGCGTATTCGGCAAAAGCGTCGGCGATAAATTTCTTGCAAGTGCGGCAAATAATCTCTCGTCGTCATGAGACTTGTCGGGCGGTTGAAAATTCTTCGCCCGCTCCTCGCGATACTTCAAAATCCCGTCGTCGAACTCGTCGTTGTTTTTGTCATGATCAAAATTTTTCATACTGTAGCGATTGTCAACATGATCCGCATTGCCACGCTGAACTTTCTTGGCGTATTCCTCGCGGGATTTTACGGTGTAATGGTTCATGACAATTTTCGCGGCAGTCGCGGGCTCATTGGTCGAGCTGATAACAATGCCGCCATTTTCGTTGACCGAATAAACGCCTTCAAAATAAATCGGGAAATGCGGATTGGTACAAAAGTTCACCATGCGCGGGTTGGAAATGGTGCTTACTTCTTTAGTAAGTTTTGAATTACGCCGTGTGAATCTTTCTAAAACTCCGCGACTATAATCCGCTGTCTCCTCACCATTAGAGCCAAAGGTACATAAATTAGCCGCTAAGCCCGCCGCGCCGGGATTTTGTGACAAGATCTCGTCGACGACGTCGATAATCGCCCCCCCCAGTCAACCTCGGATAAATGAACTCGTCACCGTCAATGATTGCAATATATCTAGAGAAAAATTTAAATCTTTTTACTGAGTTGTAATGAGTGAACATCTGCGCGGCTTTGCCGGGAGTAAAAAAATAATCGACAAGCCCCGCCTTGACGTAGGGCGCGGCGACTTCCGCTTGATTGTCTGGGCTTTCGTTGTCGTAAAGATAAAAATGGTCAACGCCCGCGAGCAAATGATAATCGAGCCACTCCTTAAGGTAAGGTCCCTCGTTCTTCAGAATCGCGACGACCGACAAATCGTGCAGGAATAAATCTTTGTCAACCATCGCTCAAAACCTCGTCAAGAATGTTGATAACCTCGTCAACCTGCGCGGGCGTTATAATCAGCGGCGGAATAAACCTCAAGACAGTGCCGACCGTGCAGTTTATAATCGCGCCGCGCTTCATGCACTCGTTGACAATCTCGACGCCCGAACGCTTGGGCTTGTCGAGTTGCGCTCCGAGAATTAAACCTTCGCCGCGAATCTCTTTAATCTGCGCGGGATATTTTTTTTGCAAGCTGATAAGTTTTTCCTTGAAATACTTCCCGACTTCCTCGACGTGCGCCAAGAATTTTTCGTCGGGCACAGTGTCAAGAACGACGTTAGCCGCCGCGCAGGCGAGAGGATTTCCGCCAAAAGTCGTTCCGTGATCTCCTGGATTGAACGCCCGCGCAACTTCTTCCGTGCATATGAACGCGCCAATCGGAACGCCGCCCGCCAAGCCTTTAGCCAAAGTCACAATGTCGGGCTTAATGCCGTATTTCTCGTAGGCGAAGAACTTGCCGCTACGCCCCATACCCGCCTGAATCTCGTCGAGAATCAACAACGCGCCGTGTTTGTCGCACAGCTCGCGAACTTTTTTAAGATAATCGCCCTTCGGAGGATAAACGCCGCCTTCGCCTTGAATCGTCTCAAGCATGACCGCGCAAGTCTTATCGGAAATTTTCACGGCAAGCTCTTCCGCGTCGTTGAAGTGAACGTAGTCAAATCCTGCGGGCAACGGTTCAAAGCCCTTGTGATAATGCGGTTGACCCGTCGCCGTCAAAGTCGCGAGCGTCCGCCCGTGAAAGCTGTCCCATGCCGTGATGATTTGAACTTTGTCGGCGGAAATTTTCTTAGCGAACTTGCGGGCAATTTTAATCGCGCCCTCGTTCGCCTCCGCGCCCGAATTGGCAAAGAACGCCCTGTCCAAACCGCTGAGCTTAACGAGTTTTGCGGCGGCGTTCGCTTGCGGTTCAGTGTAGTAGAGATTGCTGACATGAATAACTTTCGCCGCCTGCTCCGTGATTGCCTTGACCAGCGGCGGGTAGTTGTGACCCAAAACATTTACCGCAATGCCCGCCAAGAAGTCAATATACTTTTTGCCGTTGATGTCGTAGAGATACGCACCCTCGCCGCGCTCCAAAACTATCTTGTAACGCTTGAAGACAGGCAGATAATTCTTGTCGTCCCGCTCAAAAATTTTCTCTTCAGTCAAATAAATCACTCCTTCAAAAAGTCACTAATATAATTCAGTTCAACATAATTTTTCCACAAAAAATTTAAGCGCATGTAGTCCATTAATTGCTGAATAACTTGCAACGCAACGCCGCGCAGGTCTTCAACGGCAGGATAAGGCAAGCGCAAAAGCTTCGGCAACTCGCGAATAAAAAGTTGCGCGTCAGCAACAGTTGCATTCTCAAGTGATTTTAAAATGGCGACAAGTGACGCCTCCTCATGAACTTCCAAATCTAAATAATTGCTCGCGGCTCGACAAACCAACGCCGTCTCCAAGTCGGAAAGTTCATCGTTGGCGAATTTTGAGAGCGTTGCAGTCAGTGCATTTGTCACGCGCTGAACTTTAACCTTGCAAAGCTCAAGCGAAAACTTTTCTGCGCGAGTCGCTCGATATTTTAAAATGCCGTCGTCAAAAACCTCGTTGCAGTCGTAAAAATTAAAGTATTCATGACTATATGGGGCTTTGGCGGAAAGCGGCCAGCCGCGCATCATTTTATTTGTGACAAATTCTTCGCGTGATTTCGTGTAATAGTGATTGATAACAATTTTGCTGGTATCGACCGAATCAGACGACGACTTGAAAATTTGCACTCCGCTTGCATTTACAACCTTAAAATTGTCGAAATAGTGTGCATGGTGCGGATCCGCAAAATAATCAATACGGCGCGGATTTACTATAGATTTTAGCCAAATATTTCCGACGCGAACATTGTCTGCATTAATGAAAGACCAATCACTCGGAGAACGCCGCGTGAATCTCTCCAACACCCCGCGACTGTAATCCGCTTTCTCTTGTCCGTTTGAGCCGAAGAATTGCCAATTAATCGCCAAGCCCGCCGTGTTCAAGTTGTGCGATAAAATCTCGTCGACAACCTCAACGATACTACGATTTGTTTTCGGATAAATGAACTCATCCAAATCAATGAACGCTATGTATCGACAATGAAATTTAAAATTCTTAACAGCGTCGTTTTAGGCGGCGTATTGCATTGCTTTACCGGGATAAGGAAAATAATCAACAAGCCCCGCCTCGACGTAGGGCTTGGCAACTTCCGCTTGATTGTCGGGGCTTTCATTGTCGTAAAGATAGAAATGCTTAACGCCCGCCAACAGGTGATAATCGAGCCACTCCTTGAGATACGGTCCCTCGTTCTTCAAAATCGCAACAACTGCCAAGTCATGTAGGAACAAATCCTTGTCGACCATTAAACAACCTCCGTGCCAAGCCCCGCCGCCGTGAACAGCTCCAAAATTATTGAGTGCGGCAACCGCCCGTCGATTATGTAAGCTTTATTTGCGCCCTTGTCGAGTGCCCGCAGGCACGCTTTGACTTTCGGAATCATGCCGCCCGAAATCGTGCCGTCCTTGATGAGTGCTCGCGCCTCGTCGGCTTTGAGCGTCGAAATAAAACTGCTCTTGTCCTCAAAATTTTTGTAGACGCCCGCCGTATCCGTCAGCAGTAAAAGTTTCTCCGCCTTAAGCTCGCCGGCAATGTCAGCCGCCACGTCGTCCGCGTTGATATTGTAACTTTGCCCGTCTTCGCCCACGCCAATAGGCGCAATCACGGGAACATAGCCCTGCGCAATCAAGTCGCCGACAATCTCAATGTTAATCTTCTTCGCCTTGCCGACGTTGCCAACGTCAACTTTTGTCTTCTCGCCCGCCTCGTAGACTGTCGCCAATTTTTTCTCGGCAAGAATCAAATCGGCGTCTTTGCCGCTCAAGCCGACCGCCCGAAGTCCGCGACGATTTAACAGCGTCACTATCTCCGAATTTATCTTGCCCGCGAGAACCATTTCCGCAACTTCCATAGTCTCATCGTCGGTCACACGCAAGCCGCTCACAAATGAACTTTCCTTGCCCAACTTTTTAAGAAAGCCAGTAATGTCTTTGCCGCCGCCGTGAATTATCACGACGTTTATACCGACGAACTTCATCAGCGCAATATCTTGCATGACGCTAGCCTTAAGCTCGTCGTTAATCTGCGCGGAGCCGCCGTACTTTATGACAATAGTCTTGCCTGAAAACTCTTGAATATAAGGCAACGCCTCGACAAGAATTTTGGCGCGGTCGGTCGCAGTGAACTTTGCCGTCGGCTCGGCGGAAGTCTTTTTCAACTCCGCGTTGAGTTCCGCCAACGCCGCCGCCTGCATGTCTTCCGGCAAAATTTTTTTCAACAACTCCGCCGCGAGTTGTCCTTGAAAAGTTTCGTCAATCATTTTTCTCCTCCTCCGGTTTATCTCCTGCCGCGTCTTCGGGATTGTCGTCGGGCTTGTCGTTCGCGTCGTCAGCTTCGGGCAAGTCGAGTACTTCGCTGAACGGAACGATTTTTTCTACGCCGCCCTGTTCGTTGTCAATGTAGCGGAAACCGTCCTCCGTAATAGCCGCCTGGTCAGCTTGCAACGCCGTCGCCAACGCCGCGCTCTGTTGGTCTATCGAAATAATGCCGTAGGTGCTCAGCAACCGCTTGAGCACAGTTTTTTTCGCCATAGCCGGAAAGTTCGTCGACCAAACGGAACTCCGCTTGCCGCTACGCAAATCGTAGGAATAGCTCACGGAAAATTTCTCTGCGTGTGCGCGAAGTTCCTCAACCGTCATGTACAGCGTCTTTTCAAAGCCATTGATGAGCCGCATGAACGCAATGTAGCCCACGACATCATCGGAAATTTTTTCGCCGCGAATTATCTCGCCCGTCACGAAGTCAATCTCCGCGATTTGTCCCGCGCAGACCGCCCCAGCGTTCAATGTCCGATACTGCCCGCTACGCATTGCCAGTTGGATAAAGCCTTTGAAGCCAAGTTGGAATTGCGCTTGATTTTTGTAGGGCACAATGTACGCGAAGCCCAAGCTCGGATTTATCGGCAACTTCAACGCCGCCGCAATGCCCGCCGCCGCCAAGACCGAACTCGGCGAACAGTCTTGCAGTTTCGAGTTGCTTTTTACGATTGTCAAGATTGACGAAATGAACGACGGCGCGGAGCTGTCCAAAAGTTCTTCAAATCGTTTCTTGATTCCCTCTCTGTTCAAAAGCTGTTGGAGCGTCGGCTCATCATGTTTCATAAATTTTCCTCCTTAAAATCAAAATCTTCTTTAAGTTACTCGTCGTATTCGTCGTCTTCGCCAAAATGCTTGCGCAGGGCGTCATACATGTAAAGCAATTTAACTTGCAACGTCATTTCGTCCATGTCGGGCGTCAATCGCTTGTACAAGCTCAAGACTGCCGCATCATTTTCCGCGTGCGCCCGCCGTAAATCAGACGGCATTGAAATTTCGTCGTAAAGGTCGGCGTAGCTCGCGTTGGGATAATTTTTCCGCGCGTCAAGAATTTTCTGCGCGGTCGCCTCAACGCGCGGCTTTTCACTGTCGAGATAAAACAGCGGGAACGGAAACGCATTGTAGCAAATCGTATTCGAGTAGCGGTAATCATTGCGCAACCTGCCCGCCACAAGCCGCACCCAAGCCATATGTATCGAACTCGTCAAAATTCCGAACAAAAACAAATCCGCGTCGGGCACTACAAAGACTGCATCGCTTGCAATAAAATTTGCGTCCATCCAACCTATTGGAATATAACGGCGAAGTTCAGAGCTGACTCGCGGCACTAACAGATAATTAGTCGACGGCTGTCGCCTTTCGTCAAAAAGTGTTGGAGTATCGGCTTTTCTGCGCGTGGCGGCTTTTTTGCTTTTCAAACGGAACTCGCGAACGTTCTTGACGCGCTCATAGACGAGCGGCATTTTGCGAAGTTCATCGGGCGGGCAACCTTCAAGCCACAGGCAATATCGCGCAATTCGATTGATAAACTCCCTTGAACCGACGAACGGGCGAATCCATTTTTCCGCGCGAGGATTTTTTTTGATAAGGTCGTCCCTTTCTTCGGGCGTCAACAAAAAATTTCCGTCATCGGTCGGTTGCGAGCCTTTAATCATTGGC
>JBGUYA010000039.1:0-24108 GCA_045118435.1 Quinella sp.
GGCAATCAAGGCAAGTTCCAACTTTAAAAATTTTAAAGCACTCAGGACAAAGTTCCTTGCCGACTTGAAAGCCGCGAAGAATTGGCACACTTTCCTTGTCGAGAAGTGCGGCATAATTTTGGACAACAAAGACACGGGGGCAATCAGCGGCGCGGACGCGGGCGGCGCATCTGTCAAAGGCGCGACCGATATTTTGACTGCAACAGGCGAGGCGCAATATCCCGAAGGCAGCGAGTTCACTATAGACGGCATGACCCTTTACGGCATTCCGCCAAAAGAAATGCTCACCGAAGATGAACAATACGTTGTCAAAGGACTTTACAGTTGGTGGGTAAGAGACGCTCTCGCCTTAATCAAGGAGAGTTACGGCTTGTCCTTCACCGAGGCGGGCACGACCAATTCGCGCCTCAAGCTTAAACTCGTCAATGAGCCGGACGAAAGCTATTTGGCTTATGTCGACTTCAAAGACGACGGGAACAGGAATGTTTACGAGGCGCGAGTCCTTTGCGTGAACATGGCTTACTTTAAAAACATGAACGCCGACGACCGACATGGCTTTGTTGAAAAAAATGGTGTGTATTTTTATCTTGACAGAACGTTGGTTCATGAATTGGTTCACGGAGTTATGGCAAGTAACATGCTCGGTATTGAGAACTTGCCGCAGTTTTTTATAGAGGGTGGCTCCGCTGAGTTGATTCACGGTATAGACGACGACCGCGAAGAAGATATTATCGAGTACGTCAAAGATCCGACGGTTTTTGAAAAGTACATAACAGCGGACGGTTTCCCCGAAGACCCAGACTACGAAGAGCCAATTGAAATTTACGCGACCGGCTATGTCTTTATGCGCTACTTCGCCAAGCAGGCGGGCACCGATACTACTTTTGACTACGACACTTATCACAGGACGGTTGGCGTTGATTCACTGAACTTCGCGACGAATTATCATGACACGGTAACAATGCGCGGCTCCTCCAAAGCCGACACGATTACAAATAGCGGTTATAACGTCACTATCTCGGTGGGCAAGGGCAACGACCTTATCAAAACTTACAGCGACACGGTCAGCGTCAACGGCGGCAACGGCAAGGATACTGTTTTCAACGAAGGCTCCTACGTCACAATCACAGGCGGCAAGGGTAATGATTCGGTTGAAAACAACGGGTCTTACGTAATGATAAGCGGCGATGCGGGCAGAGATTACCTTTCCAATGAAGGTGAGAATGTCACGATTAACGGCGGTAGCGGCAACGATACCATTTCAAACAGTAGCACCAACGTTTCAATCAGCGGCGGCGAAGGCAACGACCTCATTTTTAATTACCGCGCAAGTGTCTCTGTAGACAGCGGCACAGGCAATGACAGGATTTCAAACAGCGGCATGTCAGCATATATTTTACTGGGCGCGGGCAACGATTCTATTAAAAATGTTTCCGAAAAGGTTACGCTCAACGGCGGCGCAGATAACGATACTATTCAAAATCGCGGTGCCTCCTCCAAAGTTTACGGCGGCGCGGGTGACGACATTATCTTGAACGACAGCGTCACATTGCTGGGCACAATCTCCGGCTCCAAGTCTACGCTCTACGGCGGGGCGGGCAACGACTCAATCACCAACGCGGCGGAAAGCGTTAAGGTTTACGGTCAAGACGGCGCGGACTTCATTACCAATTCAGGCAAGCGAGTCAGCATTTTTGGCGGCGCGGATAATGACAGCATTTCAAATACGGCAACCCGCGTTAAGATTTACGGTCAAGACGGCGCGGACAGCATCGACAATTCGGGCAAGCGAGTCAGTATTTTTGGCGGCGCGAGTAAGGATTATATCGCCAACAGCGGCGTGAGTGTTTCTGTCAGCAGTGACGACGGCAACGATTTCATTACAAACAGCGGCGACTTGTCGTATATTTTACTGGGTGCGGGCAATGACACTTTCCAAAACTTCGCCGAATCAATTAGCGCGGACGGCGGCTCCGGCAAAAACAGAATTATTAATCGTGGCGATAACTTTACGCTGGTCGGCGGCACGGGCAGAGACACGATTTACAACTACGGCGACAAATCGTCCTTGACGAGCGGCGACGGCAACGATTACATTTACAACAGCGGCATGAGCGTAACGAGTTCGGGCGGCGAGGGCGATGATTATATTTACAATGAAGGCGTTGAAGTTTACATACTCGGCGGCGCGGGCAACGATACTCTCCTCAACGACAGCAATCACATAACTTTGTCGGGCGGCAAGGGCAATGATTATCTCAAAAATTCCGGCGGCGAGCATATCACTTACAGCTTTGGAAAAAATCAAGGCAATGATACAGTCGCCGGCTTCAACTCCTCCGATACCGTTCAAATCGTCTGCGGCAAGTACTCCGCGAGCACGAGCGGCAAAAATGTCGTCGTCAAAGTTGGAACGGCTACCCTCACGCTCAAAAACGCCGTCGGCAAGGAGATTAACTTTATAAATTCTTCGGGCAAGACTTCAACCAAGACTTACAAGGCAAGCAAAGCTGCGAAAACTGTCGCCTTGCTCGCCGATGATAACTTTGTCACGAATAGCGACTTAAGCGCGATTGTTAAAGATAAAAATGTTGATACGAGTTATGCCGCCGAACTCAATTCAAACTTTAAAGAACTTGGCATTAAAGATAATATTGTCACTTACAGCGGCAAAAAGTAAAGCGGAGGAAATTTTATGGCGACCCAACAGGAAGTTATTTACAACTTTATGCAGAGCCTCGACAAAACGACGCTCAAAGGAGCAGCCGCGATTAATCAAGCGATTAAGGCAAGTTCCAACTTCAAAAGCTTTAACGCGGTCAGGACAAAGTTCCTTGCCGACTTAAAGGCCTCGAAGAATTGGCACACTTTCCTTGTCGAGAAATGCGGCATAATTTTGGACAACAAAGACACAGGCGCAATCAGCGGCGCGGACGCGGGCGGCTCCGAAGTCAAAAACGGAGATAATCTTCTGCCCGAAACCGGAGACGCAAAATATCCTTCGGGCACCTCCTTTACCGTCGAAGGCGTGACGATTTACGGCGTCCCGCCAAAGGACACGCTCACCGACGATGAACAATACGTCGTGCAAGGACTGTACAGCTGGTGGCTGCGCGACTCTTTGAAATTGATTAAGGAAAGTTACGGCTTGTCCTTCACCGAAGAGGGCACGACCAATTCGCGGCTCAAGCTTAAACTCGTCAATGAGCCGAACGATACTTTTTTGGCTTATGTCGACTTTGGCACCGAAGACGGGACAGATTATGAATCGCGTATCCTTTGTGTGAACATGGCTTTCTTCAAGGATATGGATCCCGACGACCGGCACGGCACAAACTACAGAAATCAAGTCAAATATCAACTGGACAGAACATTGGCGCATGAACTTGTTCACGGCCTGATGGCGAGCAACGTCGTCGGTATTATGAACTTGCCGCCGTTTTTCATAGAGGGCGGCTCCGCCGAGCTGGTTCACGGTGTCGACGACAAACGCTATAATCGCATTATCGAGATTACCAAAGACCCAGCGGCTTTTGAAGATATTCTGACGACTGACGGTTTTCCGAGCGACCCAGACTATTCAGAGAACGTTGAACTTTACAGCGGCGGCTATATCTTTATGCGCTACTTCGCCAAGCAAGCCGCGACCACAACTTTTGACTACGACACTTATCACAGGACGGTTGGCGTTGATTCACTGAATTTCGCGACAAATTATCATGACACGGTAACAATGCGCGGCTCCTCCAATTCCGACACAATCACCAACAGCGGCTACAACGTCTTAATCAATTCGGGCAAGGGCAATGACACGATTAAAACTTACAGCGACACGGTCACGGTCAATGCCGGCAAAGGAAACGATTACATTCTCAACGAAGGCGAATACGTTTCAATCTTCGGCGGCACGGGCAAGGATACGATTGAAAATAGCGGCGCGGACGTCACAATAGACGGCGGCGAAGGTAACGACTCCATTCAAAATCAAGGAGCCTATACAAAAGTTTACGGCGGCGCGGGTAATGACATTATCATTAACGACAACAACTACTCGACCTCCGTCACGGTTGCCGTCAGTCTCGAAGGTTACAAGTCAAGCATTTACGGCGGCGCGGGCGACGACTCTATCGCTAACACCGAAGGCTACGTTAAAATTTACGGGCAGGACGGCGCGGATAACATTGTCAATTTTGGTACGTGGGTCAGCCTTTACGGCGGCAACGGCGACGACTCGTTTAAAAATACTGCCGCGAAGGTCAGAATTTACGGGCAGGGTAATTCGGACAGCATTAAAAACACTGGCAAGAAAGCGAGCATTTACGGCGGTGCGGGCAATGATTTTATCTTGAACACTTCCGCCGTTGAATCGGATTCGGTTACAACTTTGGGAGACAACTCGATACTCGACGGCGGCTCCGGCAATGACACCATTGAAAACACTGCCGCAACTGTCAGCATCTTTGGCGGCAAAGGCAATGACACTGTCGAAAATAGCGGCGCGTCGGTAAATATTTCGCTCGGCGCGGGCAACGACGCTTTGCACAATATCGGCAACTTAGCTGTTATTTATGGTGAAGACGGCAGGGACAGAGTTACGAACATTGGCGACAGGATTTCGATACTCGGCGGCGCGGATAAAGACTCGATTTATAACTGGGGCGATTTAAGCTCACTTAGCGGCGACGCAGGCAACGATTATATTTCAAACGACGGCAACAGCGTCACGAGTGATGGCGGCGCGGGCAACGATTACCTTCGCAACGAAGGCAGCAAAGTTTACATACTCGGCGGCACTGGAAATGATTCGATTCGCAACTACGGCGACCGCGTAACTTTGTCGGGCGGCAAGGGCAATGATTATCTCAAAAATTCGGGTGGCAAACACATTACCTATCGATTTGGAAAAAATCAAGGCAATGATACAGTCGCCGGCTTTAACTCCTCCGACACCGTTCAAATCTTCAGCGGCAAATATTCTGCAAGCACGAGCGGCAAAAATGTCGTCGTCAAAGTCGGGTCGAGCACTCTCACGCTCAAAAACGCCGTCGGCAAGGAAATTAACTTTATAAATTCTTCGGGCAAGACTTCAACCAAAACTTACAAGGCAAGCAAAGCCGCAGAAACTTACGCCCTGCTCGCCGACGATAACTTTGTCACGAATAGCGACTTAAGCGCGATTGTTAAAGATAAAAATGTTGAGACCTACTCGACAAGCGAACTTTCTTTGAACATTAAAGAACTTGGCATTAAAAATAATATTGTCACTTACAGTGGCAAGAAATAATTCAGTCACCGTAGCCGTTGGGGTGCGAGCGGTGCCAATTCCAAGCCGTCGCGATAATTTTTTCAATGTCATCAAAGCGCGGCGTCCAACCTAAAATTTTTCTAGCCTTATCGCTTGAGGCAATCAATCGAGCGGGGTCGCCTGCGCGGCGAGCCCCCAGCTCGATTTTTATTTTCTGCCCCGTTACTTTTTGAGCCGCCTCGATAATCTCTTTGACCGAAAAACCTTTGCCGCTCCCCAAATTGAAGAAGTCCGACGCGCCGTTTTTACGCAGATATTTCAACGCGCAAATATGAGCGTCCGCCAAGTCGACGACGTGAATATAATCGCGAATACAAGTTCCGTCGGGCGTCGGATAGTCCGTGCCGAAAATTGTAATGTGGTCGCGCTTGCCGAGCGGCACTTGCAAAATCAGCGGGATCAAATGAGTTTCGGGGTGATGATCTTCGCCAATCGAACCGTCCTCAATCGCGCCGCAAGCATTGAAATATCTCAAGCTCACAAAACGAACACCCTGCGCCGCGCTGACCCGCCGCATCATAATTTCCATAATCAATTTCGAGTCGCCGTAAGGATTGACGGGAAAAGTCGCGTCGAGTTCGTCAATCGGAATTTTTTCCGGCTCGCCGTAAACCGCCGCGCTTGAACTGAAAATAATTTTATCAACGCCGCACTCGGTCATAGACTCAAGCAAAATCTGCATACCGTAAACGTTGTTGCTAAAATATTTCAAGGGAAGTTGAACGCTTTCGCCCGCCTCAATGAACGCCGCGAAGTGAAAAACCGCCTCAATTTTATTCTCGGCAAAAATTTTTTTCAACGCGACCTTATCTCTGATGTCGCACTCGTAAATCTTAACGTCGGGACTAATCGCCGCGCGGTGTCCTTTGCTGAAGTTGTCGGCGATTATAACTTCCTCGCCCGCCGCGCAGAGTTGTTTAACCGTGTGCGAGCCGATATAGCCCGCGCCCCCGCAAACCAATATTGCCATAAAAAAATTTGCTCCTCTCCAAAAATTTCATACGCCAAAATTTAGCACAGCAAATCCTTTTGTCAATATTGCAAAGTGTAAAAAGTATGATAAAATGTTTCCGCTTAGCGCAGGCAAAAATTTTTAACCAAAGAAGGGAGCAAACTTTCAGATGTTTGGTTTTTTTGGAGGCTTGTCGCACGACATGGGAATTGACCTGGGAACGGCGAATACTCTCGTGCACGTCAAAGGTCGTGGGATTGTCCTGCGTGAACCTTCGGTCGTAGCGATAAAAAGTGACACGGGCGATGTTTTGGCAGTGGGCGAAGAGGCAAAGCAAATGATTGGTCGCACGCCCGGCAATATAATCGCGATTCGCCCAATGAAAGACGGCGTTATTGCCGACTTCGACGTAACGCAGGCAATGCTTAGATATTTTATTCGCAAGGCAATGAATTCAAAATCCTTCATGCGTCCGCGCGTCGTCGTGGGAGTTCCGAGCGGCGTGACGGAAGTTGAAAAACGCGCAGTCATTGACGCGGCAACGCAAGCCGGAGCACGCGAGGCTTATTTGATTGAAGAACCAATGGCGGCGGCAATCGGCGCGGGCTTGCCCGTCGAAGAGGCAACGGGCAATATGGTTGTCGACATTGGCGGCGGCACGACAGAAATCGCCGTAATCTCTCTTGGCGGAATTGTCGTGAGCAAGTCAATTCGTATCGGCGGCGACGAAATGGATTCAGCAATTATTCAATATATCAGACGTTTATACAGCTTGATGATTGGCGAGCGCACGGCGGAGGAAATTAAAATTAAAATCGGCACGGCGATAATCACGCCCAAGACAGAAAAGTCAATGACGATACGCGGGCGCGACTTGGTTAGCGGTTTGCCAAAGACCGTCGAGATTAAATCAAGCGAGATACGCGAGGCACTCGGCGACCCGATTTTTAAAATCGTCGAAGCGGTCAAGGGTACGCTTGAAAGAACTCCGCCCGAACTCGCCGCAGATATTATGGATCACGGGATAATGATGACGGGCGGCGGCGCACTTTTAGCTAATATCGACAAACTTATTTCAAAGGAAACAGGAATGCCGGTAATTGTCGCCGACGACGCGCTGAGTTGTGTCGGCGAAGGCACGGGCAAATCCCTTGAAAATATGAACTTGCTTAAACGCGTCGTCATGGGACCTAAAAAGCTGAGACAATGAGTAATAAAGTTCGCAAGGAAAAAAAAACCGGAAAGAAAGTCATCGCGCTGATTTTTGTTTTTATCAGCGTGTTTTGTTCTGTCTTCTTCGCGGCGCGTTCCAGATTTAATACGACGGCAACCGACGGCGTGGCAATGGCGATTATGTCGCCGTTTCAACGCGCCTTTTCATGGGCGGGCAGTCAGCTTGCCTTCGTGAAAAATACTGTTCAAGAAATGTCACAGCTCCACGAGCAAAATAAACAACTGCGCGAGGAAGTCGAACTGTTGCGGGCGCAGAACTTGACGGCGAGCGAATACGCCTCCGAGAATCAACGACTTAGAAATTTGTTGGGCTACAAGCAAGCGGCGGTTCAATTCGATTTGGTTGCGGCAAGCGTAATCGGGCGCGAGTCGGCGTCTTGGTCAAGCGTAATTATAATCAATCGCGGCACTTTGGACGGCGTCGCGAATAATATGGCAGTCGTTACGGAAATGGGTTTGGTCGGTCACGTCATGGAGGCGGGCTTAAACTCGGCGAAAGTTCAACTGTTGCTTGACCCGCGCTCCTCAGTCGGAACTTTGATTCAACGTCCCGAATCGCGCGTTGCCGGCATTGTCGAGGGCGATATTAAAAATCCCAACTTCCCCAAAATGGTCAACATACCCAAAGATTCTGATGTCTTGGTCGAAGATATGGTTGTCACGTCGGGCTTTGGCGGCGTCTACCCGAAAGGGCTTGTCGTCGGAAAAATTATCGAAATTCACAACGAGGAAGGCGGGCTGTTGAAATACGGCGTGATTGATACTTCGGTCGACTTTCAAAAGCTGGAAGACGTGGCAATAATTGTAGCGTCGCGCGAGGCTCCGCCAGAACCGATTCAACCGCCTGTGCAGACGCCCGGCACCGAGACCGATCCTTACGAGACGGCGGCGCGACTTCAAGCGGCACAACAACAGATTCAAGACGCGCAACAACAAGTTCAGGAGGCTCAACAACAACAACTTCAAGAGGCGGGCTACGTCGCCGACGAGCCACGAGACTTTTCAACGACGAGCGACGCTGAGGAATTTGAACGATGAGAATTATTGGACTTTGGGCAATGCTGATGATTTTGCTCTATGCCCTGCAGACGTCGCTGTTGACGTTTGTAAGCGTCGACGGGTTCAGCGCGAACTTAATGTTGCTTTTAACGCTGTCAATCGCGTTTCTGCACGGGAACAAATACGGCGCGTTCTTCGGGTTTATGGCAGGGCTGTTGCAAGACGCAACGTCGGGAAGTTATTTCGGGCTTGCGACATTTAGCTACATGACGATAGGGCTAATCTTCGGAAAGTTTTCGGTCAACCTCTTCCGCGACCAGTCGCTGTTGCCCGTGATATGTTCAATTCCCGCGCTGGTGATTCACTTCGCGATAACGATAGGCTTTTTATTTTTGCTCGACCGGCAAATTGACTTGGTGAGGTTTTTGCGCGAGGATTTTTGGCCGGCGGCGATAATGCAAGTCGTACTCGCCTACCCCGTGCACAGGCTCGTTGTCGAGTTAAATGAGTATTCAAAGAAGTTTAAATAGAAACTAGAGCATGTTGGTAAACTCAAAGGTCAGCTATCAGCTGTCAGGAAAACCTAAAACCTAATACCTAATACCTAAAAGCTGAAAGCTAAAAAAGGAGGTTTTCGCATGAAGATAAGCGAACAGGACATTAAAACGGTCGCGAGCTTGTCGCGGCTAAGGATTCGCGAGGAGGAAAAAGACGACGTTCTTTTTCAACTGAACAAAATTTTAACGTACGTGGAAAATTTGCAGAAGCTCGACACGACGAACGTTGAGCCGACGACTTACGCGTTGCCAATGCAAAATGTTTTCCGCGCTGATGAAGTCAAACCGTCGCTCGACCGCGAGCTTGCGCTTTCGACCGCGCCGCTCAAAGAAGACGGCTATTTTAAAGTACCGAGAGTATTGGAGGCTTGACAATGAAAAAATTTTTAGGGTCAGCACTCTTGGCAGGGACGTTGCTTTTCAACACGACGACGACAACTACGGCTACTCCCGCGCAGGACAGAGAGAGTATTTATCAAGTTGCGTTGTTGCAATCGCTGACAATGGGCTACTTCGACGGCTCAATTAGCGTTAAGGACTTGAAGACGCACGGCGACATCGGCATTGGCACCTTCGAGGGGCTTGATGGCGAAATGATTGTCCTTGACGGCGTTGTTTATCGCGCGGACGGTGACTGCGAGATTCACGTCATGAAGGACAAGGATAAAGTTCCTTTCTCCAACGTGACATTCTTTGAAAGCGACTTTTCCTTGAATTTTATTAACGTCGCCGACAAAGCCGCGCTCGAAAAAATTTTGAACGAGAAAGTCGACAAGCTCGGTCGCAACAGCTTTTACATGATAAAAATTACGGGCGACTTCAACGAAGTTTTGATTCGCAGTGAGCGCGGGTCTAAGGAACCTTATCCAACTTTGGTCGAGGCTTTGAAGACGCAAAAGGAAATCACGCCGCAAAATATCAGCGGTACGGTTGTCGGCTTGTACTGCCCCGACTTTATGAGCTCACTCAACACGCCGGGCTGGCACTTCCACTTTATTTCCGCTGATAAAAAAATCGGCGGGCACGTTCTCAATTTGAACATTAAACGCGGCGTGGTGCAATTCGACAAGACCAACAACTTTGAAATGGGCTTGCCGTCGAAGAAAAATTTCCACTCGCTGGACTTCAAGACCGACCTTAAAGAAGACATTCGCAAGGCGGAGCAGGACAGCAACACTGGGAGGTAAAAATTTTGAGTTTGAACAACAAGACGGCTCATGAACTTCATGAACTCTTATCTGCAAAAAAAATCTCGGCGGCGGAGCTGACTGCCGATATTTTTTCGCGCATTGACGAGGCGGAAGAGAAAATCGGCGCGTATCTCACACTCACGCGCGACAAGGCGACTGCCGACGCCAAATCCGTTGATGAAAAAATTTCTCGCGGCGAGGAAATTTTCCCGCTCGAAGGCATTCCCTGCGCGATTAAGGATAACATTTGCACAAAGGGTATCAAGACAACGTGCGCCTCGAAAATCCTTGAGAACTTCGTCCCGCCCTACGACGCGACCGCTTACAAAAAACTTTTCGCGCAGAATCCGATTCTTGTCGGCAAGACGAATCTTGATGAATTTGCAATGGGCGGCTCAACCGAAAACTCCGCCTTCCACGTCACGCGCAACCCGCATAATCTTGACTGTGTACCCGGCGGCTCGTCGGGCGGAAGTGCGGCGGCTGTCGCGGGCGGCGAGGCAATTTTTTCACTCGGCTCCGATACCGGCGGTTCGATTCGTCAGCCCGCAAGTTTCTGCGGCGTCGTCGGTTTCAAGCCAACCTATGGAAGAGTTTCAAGATATGGACTGGTTGCCTTCGCCTCGTCGCTTGACCAAATCGGCTCCTTTACTCGCGACGTCACCGACTGCGCCCTTGTCCTCAATGCGATTTGCGGTCATGATGAAATGGATTCGACTTCGACCGCCGCGCAGGTTCCCGACTTTACAAAGAATTTGATTGCCGACGTTAAGGGCTTGAAAATCGGCTTGCCGCAAGAATATTTCGTTAAGGGTATCGACGCGGAAGTTGAACTTGCCGTTCGCAACGTCGCCAAAAAGTTTGAAAGTCTCGGCGCGGAGATTGTCGACGTGAGTTTGCCGCACACTGAATATGCCATTTCGACTTACTACTTGATTGCGCCCGCCGAAGCCGCCACGAATCTTGAACGCTATGACGGCGTGAGCTACGGCGCGAGAGTTGACGGCGCGGATATTGTCGAGATGATGACCAACACCCGCACGGAAAAATTTGGCGCGGAAGTCAAGCGGCGTATCATGATTGGCAACTACGCCTTGAGCGCGGGTTACTACGACGCCTATTATCTTAAGGCTTTGAAAGTTCGCACGCTGATTCAAAAAGATTTCGTCGACGCCTTCAAGACGGTTGACTTGATTTTGACGCCGACAACGCCCAACGCCGCTTTCAAGCTCGGCGAGATGACCGCCGACCCGCTCACAATGTATTTGCAGGATATTTGCACTGTGCCCGTGAACATTGCGGGCTTGCCGGGCGTCTCAATTCCCTGCGGCTTCAACAAAAATAATCTGCCGCTCGCCTTCCAGTTAATCGGCAAGGCTCTTGACGAGGCGACAATTTTACGCGCGGCGTTCACTTATGAATCAAACGGCTTGTAATTTTTAAAACCGTGTGCTAATATAAACGCCGCATTGCACAAAGAACAGGAGGCAAAAATTTTGAAAATCAGTCAGAAGAAGATAGACGACTACAATATCGAAATTACCGTCACGGAAGACGCGGCGACTTTTTCCAAAGAAATTAAACGCGCGGCGAAGTTGGTCGGCGACCGAGTGAGCATTCCGGGCTTCCGCAAGGGCAAAGTTCCGCAGGCGATTCTTGAACAGCGTATCGGCAAAGACGCGCTCATCAACGAGGCGTCCAATATGCTTATCCAAAAGTCGACGAGCGAAGTCCTCAGGATCTTGGGCTTGGTTCCCGTCACCGAAAATAAAGCCGACGTCATCACCGGCGAAGAGGGCAAGGATTTTGTCTTCACAATGACTTTTACGCCCTTCCCGAAAGTCACGCTCGGCGAGTATAAAAATATCGAGGCGGAAAAAGTTGTTGAGCCCGTCACCGATGAGGAAGTTGACAAACAAATCGAGGCCCTGCGCAATCACCACGCTAACTTAATAGACGCGGCGGAAGGCGACGCAGTTCAAGACGGCGACTTTATCACGCTTGACTACACGGGCACTGTTGACGGCAAGAAATTCGCGGGCGGCGAGGCTAAAGACGCTCCGCTTGACATCGGGTCGCATAAATTTATCGGCGACTTCGAGGAACAACTTATCGGCGCAAAAGTCGGCGAAGAACGTACCGTTAAAGTCACCTTCCCCGAAACTTATCACAGTAAAGAAGTTGCGGGCAAAGATGCCGAGTTTGCTTGCAAAATCAACAGCATTAAACACCGCGAACTTCCCGAACTTAACGACGAGTTTGTTCAGAAAGTCAGCACGTTCAAGACGGTTGACGAGTACAAAGCCGACATTCGCAAGAACATGGAGGCGAACGCCGAACGCCGCGCTCGCGAGGCTCAGCAACAGGCGATTGTTGATAAAATCGTCGCGAACATGACAATCGACTTGCCGCCCGTCATGATTGAGACGCGCATAACGCAAATGCTTAATGAACTCGACGCGCAACTGCAAACGCAAGGCATGAACCTTCAACAGTACATGGCGTTTTCGGGAATCGACATGGACAAAATGCGCGAAGATTATCGCGAGCGTGCAAAGAAAGAAGTCTTGACCGACATCATGCTTGAGCAAGTTGCGAGCGTGGAAAAACTCGACGCAACTAAAGCCGAACTCGATTTTGAAATCGCAATGATGGCGCAACTGTATCGCATGCCGCCAAAGCAAGTCGAAAAACTTTTAAAGGACAACGGGCAAATTCCCAACATCAACAATCGGATTCGCCGCCGCAAAGCCGCGAAGTTTATCATTGACAATTCGTCAGCGGCTACTAAAAAGGACGAACCCGCGCAGGTTGAAGAAACTAAAGAGAATTGAACATTAACAAGGGCGTGAAAAATAATCACCGCCCTTTTTTGAAAAAATTTTTTGAGGTGAAAACTATGGCTTACTATGTGCCGATGGTTATAGAGAAAACGAGCTACGGCGAGCGCGCTTACGATATTTATTCCCGTCTGCTCAAGGACAGGATTGTTTTTCTCGGCGGTCCGATAAATGACGACGTTGCCAACTCGGTTGTCGCGCAAATGCTTTTCCTTGAGAGCGAAGACCCCGACAAAGATATTCACCTTTACATAAACAGTCCAGGCGGCATTGTGACTGCGGGGCTTGCGATTTACGACACAATGCAGTATATTAAGCCCGACGTTTCGACGATTTGTATCGGGCAGGCGGCGAGTATGGGCAGTCTGCTTTTAACGGCGGGCGCGAAGGGAAAACGCTTTGCTCTTCCGCTTGCAAGAATTATGATTCATCAGCCGTTGGGCGGCGCGAGCGGGCAATCAACCGATATTCAAATTCAAGCGCGAGAGATTTTGAGACTGCGCGAAGTCGGCAACGAAATCCTCTGCAAGCACACGGGGCAACCGCACGAAAAAGTAATGGCGGATACCGAACGCGATAACTTCATGACGGCGGAGGACGCCAAAGCTTACGGCTTGATAGACGACGTAATCAGTCGCCCGCCGAAAAGCAATGATTAGTGGTCAGGGATTAGGAATCGGGAATCAGGGAAAAACCTTGACCCTTGAATCCTGATTCCTGACACCTCACAATGGGGGTGGGAGCGTGTTGAAATTCGGCAAGGATCACGACACATTGAAATGTTCTTTTTGCGGCAAGTCCGAACACAGCGTAAAGAAGTTAATAGCGGGCACGGGCGTTTATATCTGCGACAGTTGTGTCGAACTCTGCGCGGAAATTTTGGAAAAGGATATGGAAGACGAAGACGAAATTGTCGGCTCCGATAAACTTCCAAAGCCGAAAGAAATTTGCGAGAAACTCGACGAATACATAATCGGTCAAGCTGAGGCGAAGAAAACAATTTCGGTCGCCGTTTACAATCACTATAAAAGAATTGGGCACTACCCCGCCGGCAAGGAAGGGCTTGAGTTGCAAAAGTCCAATATCCTCATGGTTGGTCCGACGGGTAGCGGCAAAACTCTTTTAGCTCAAACACTCGCAAAGATTTTGAACGTGCCGCTTGCGATTGTCGACGCAAACGCTTTGACGGAGGCGGGCTACGTCGGCGAAGATACCGAAGACGTTTTGTACGCGCTGATTCAATCCGCTAAAGGCGACGTTAGCAAGGCGGAGCGCGGCATAATTTACATAGACGAAGTTGACAAGATCGCCCGCAAGCCCGGCATGTATCGCGACATTTCGGGCGAAGGCGTTCAACAAGCTCTTTTGAAAATTTTGGAAGGGACGCGCGTCAATGTCTCTCTGCCCAACAATAAACAAGGTCAGCCGCCCGAAACCGTCATGGTCGACACGAAAAATATCTTGTTCATTTGCGGCGGCGCGTTCAACGAATTGGCAGAGATTATCGAGACGCGTATAAAGGGCAGTCAGCTCGGCTTCGGCGCAAAGGTCGTTTCAAAAGAAGAACAAGACGTCGGACAAATTTTAAAGGAAGTTTTGCCGGACGATTTGATAAAGGGCGGGCTGATTCCGGAGTTCGTCGGGAGATTGCCAATAATCGTGACGCTTGACGCACTCGACGAAGACGCCTTAGTTAAAATCTTGACTAAGCCGAAAAATGCACTGGTCAAACAGTATCAAAAGCTCATGGAAATGGACGGCTCAAAGCTCACGTTCGAGGACGAGGCACTTCAACTTATCGCCCGCGAGGCAATTCAACGCAAAACGGGCGCACGTGGCTTGCGGTCAATCTTGGAACGGGTAATGCGCAACGTTATGTTCGAGGTGCCTTCAATCAGCGGCAACACGATTTGCACGGTCACTAAGGAAGATATTCTGTTCAATCAAGAGCCGAAACTCAGAGCTAATACAAAGAGAATTAAGAGAACAACTAACGGTTAATTTTTAGCGGGAAGTGGAGAGGTTTTCTTTGCCTTTCCACTTTTGCCCTAAGAGGAGGTTTTTTGCATGGCTGAAAATATGATTTTGCCGCTCGTGCCGCTGCGGGGTATCGTCGTCTTTCCAAACATGATAATGCATCTCGACGTTGGGCGCGACAGTTCGGTCAATGCACTTGAGGCGGCAATGGTCGGCACGCGTCGAGTGTTTTTGGTGGCGCAACTCGACATTGACAACGAAGACCCGCAAGAAGAAGATCTTTACTCGGTCGGGACAATCGCCGATATTCGCCAGATAATCAAGTTGCCGGACGGCAATGTTCGCGTGTTGGTCGAGGGCATCAATCGCGGCATAATGCTTGAGTATCGAGAGTTCGCCGATAAAAATTACATTGAGGCAGAAATTGAAGTTCACGAGGACACTTGGGAAGATAATCTGGAGACGGAAGCACTTGTGCGCGGCGTGGTTCACCAGTTCGAGGAGTGGGTTAAGCTCAGCAAACGCATACCGTCAGAAACGTTCGTATCAATTACGATACTTGAAGACTTCGGGCGGCTTGCGGATTTGATTGCGAGCCATTTAAATTTGAAACTCGATTCCAAGCAAGAAATTTTGGGTTGCTTGGACGTGAACGAGCGGCTTGAAAAGTTGTATGGAATTTTGACGCGCGAGCTTGAAGTTTTGCAAATGGAGTTTCAGATAAACAAGCGGGTGCGCAATCAGATTGAGAAAATACAAAAGGATCATTATCTGCGCGAGCAACTCAAGGCGATTCATAAAGAGTTGGGCGAAGATGAAGACGTTGCGGAAGAAACTTCCGGCTATCGAAAAAAAATTGAGGAGGGCGATTATCCCGACGAGGTCAAAGAAATTCTGGATAAGGAATTGAAGCGGCTTGAGCGAATTCCTTCAATGGCGTCGGAAGGAAATGTGATTCGCACTTATATTGAGTGGCTGATAGATTTGCCGTGGAGAATTTCTTCGGAAGACTCAATGGACATAACGGAGGCGGCGAAAATTCTCGACGCCGACCATTACGGCTTGGAGAAGGTCAAGGAGCGCATATTGGATTTTCTCGCCGTGAAAGTTTTGACAAAGGACAAGCCCGCGCCGATTTTGTGTTTAGTGGGACCGCCGGGCGTCGGCAAAACTTCGCTTGCGTCGTCAGTTGCGAAGGCAATGGGCAGAAAATTTATCCGCGCGAGTTTGGGCGGCATACGCGACGAGGCGGAGATTCGCGGGCACAGGCGGACTTACGTCGGCGCAATGCCCGGTCGAATCATTCAGGGCATAAAGAAAGCCGGCACGAACAATCCCGTTTTCCTGCTTGATGAAGTTGACAAGCTCGGCAAAGACGGTTGGGCGGGCGACCCTTCGTCGGCGTTGCTTGAAGTACTTGACCCCGCGCAGAATAATTCGTTCAATGACCATTACATTGACACGACGTTTGACTTGTCGAAGGTGCTTTGGATTGTCACGGCGAACACGCTCAGCACGATACCCAAGCCGTTGCGCGACCGCATGGAAGTTATCACGCTGTCGAGTTACACGGAGAATGAGAAATTTGAAATCGCGCGGCGTTATCTCACCAAGCGGCAAAAGGAAGAGAACGGACTAAAGAAAGGCGACGTTGTCTTTGCAAAGGGCGTACTTCAAGAAATGATTGCGGAGTATACGCGGGAATCGGGCGTTCGCGAGCTTGAACGGATAATTGGGCGAGCATGTCGGAAGGCGGCGCGGAAAATCGTTGAAGGTCATGAGGGCGTAGTTTATATCACGATAAAAAATCTGCGCGACTTCATTGGGCGTCCAAAGTTTTTACAGACACGCGCCGAAAAGCAACCGCAAATTGGAGTTTCGACGGGCATGGCGTGGACGGAAGTCGGCGGCGATATTCTCCCGACAGAGGCAATCGTTTTGAAGGGCAAGGGCAAATTGCTTTTGACGGGCAAGCTCGGCGAAGTTATGCAGGAGTCCGCGCAGGCAGGTTTGACTTACATTCGTAGTCGCAGTGACTTAATGCAACTTGACGACGATTTTTATGAGAAAAACGATATTCATGTGCACGTACCCGAAGGCGCAGTTCCAAAGGACGGACCGAGCGCGGGAATTACAATGGCAACGGCAATGATCTCCGCCTTGACCAAGAAAAAAGTTCGTAGCGATGTCGCAATGACCGGCGAAATTACTCTGCGCGGAAATGTCTTGCCAATCGGCGGGCTTAAGGAAAAAGTTCTTGCCGCCTATCGCGAGGGTATGCACACGATTATTCTTCCTAAAGAAAACGCGCCCGACATTGAAGACATTCCCGAAAGCGTTCGCGAGAAATTGGAGTTCGTGACGGTTGAAAATATGGACGAGGTTTTGAAAGCCGCGCTGATTCAGTAAGGAGGATTAACTTTAGAAGTTGTTAAAGTTTTTTCCGACGGCGAAACTCAAATGATACCTTTGCCGAAAAATTTCCAATTCAAGTCAAGGGAAGTTGTGGTAGAACGTATTCGCGACGTATTGATACTCATACCCAAACACAACGCTGGATTTATTCACTGAAGACTTTATGAGCGACGACAAAAAAGAACTCTCGACGAATGTGCGTGACGTGTCATGAAATACATGCTCGATACGAATATTTGCGTTTACATTATCAAGAAAAAACCGCCGCAAGTCTTGGAAAAATTTCTGGCGTTGAATCCGTCGGAGCGTACGATAACATAAGGGCGACATTGGAGCGGCGCGGCACAGCGATTGGCGCGAATGCTCTATTAATCGCGGCTCACGCAAAGTCATTGAGCTTGACGCTCGTAACAAACAATCTCAAAGAATTCAATCGCGTTGACGGCTTACGAGTTGAAAATTGGATATAACGACTGCCTTCCGATTGTCGGAGGGCAAATTTTTTTGGAGGTAAGAGCATGGAAGAAATTAAAATTATCAAAAGCGAATACGTGACTTCGGCGGTGAGTAAAAAGACTTGCCCCGAAGAACTTTTGCCGGAAATTGTTTTCGTCGGCAGGTCGAACGTCGGCAAGTCCTCGCTGATAAATTCCTTGACCAACAGGAAATCACTCGCGCGAACTTCAGGGACGCCCGGCAAAACTCAAACGATAAATTTTTTTCGCGTCACGCTGAAAACTCCCCCTGACTCCCGACCCCTGACCTCTGACACCTTTTATCTTGTTGACTTGCCCGGCTACGGATACGCCAAAACTTCCAAGACAAATCGCAAGCTCTGGACAAAATTTATCGATGAATACCTTTCGAGCCGCCGCGATATAAAATTTGTCTGCCAACTAATCGACATGCGCCACCCGCCGCAAGAATCAGATTTGAACTCTTTCGCGAGCCTTGTCGAAAAAAATTTGCCTGTACTCGTCGTCGCGACCAAGTCGGATAAACTCGGCAAGACCGAACGCCAAAAACATCTCGACGTTATAAAAAATTCTCTCGGAATCGACGCGGAATCAATCCTTCCCTACTCCTCAGTAAAAAATGAAGGGCGTTCAGATTTGCTTGACGTTATCATAAACTCTTTGTAAAATAGGGATTAGTTGTTAGGGACTAGGGACTAGAGGAGAATTTGAAATGACGAGGCTGACAACTTTTGACAAAGCTTTGTTAAATCTTTTGCAGGGCGACATACCGATTTGCAGTCACCCGTTCGCGGAAATGGCGAGCCGACTCGGCACTGATGAGCAGACCGTTCTTGAGCGGCTCCGCGCGTTGAAGGCGGCAGGATTTTTGCGGCGAATCGGAACTTTCTTTGATTCAAATCAACTGGGCTATCAAGGGACATTGGTCGCGCTCAAAGTCGAGCCGTCAGCACTCTGCGCGGTTGCGGAGGCGATCAATAGTTATCCCGGCGCAACTCACAATTACGAGCGCGAGGGCATTTACAATCTTTGGTTCACGTTGTTGACGCCCAACGCCGATTACGAGAAAAACATTTTGGCAGAAATCAGGTCACTGCGCGGCGTCGAGGACATGCTCAAGCTCAAGGCGAACAAAAAATATAAAATCAATGTACAGTTCAAACTCCAATAGCTCGGAGGGTCGGAGTTGGAAATTTTAAGTCGGCAGGACAAGGAAATAATCAAGGCATTGCAGGAAGACTTCCCGCTGTGTGAGGAGCCGTATAAAATTTTGGCGGCGCGTGTCGGAATCAGCGAGGAAGAATTTTTGCGGCGAGTAAAAGAGTTGGTCGACGAAAAAAAAATCCGCAAGATGGGGGCCGTGCTCCGTCATCGCGAAGTTGGATTTAATGCAAACGCCTTGTGCGCGTGGCAAGTCCCGCCCGATAAACTCGACGACACCGCGCAGATTATGATTCTTCATGCCGCTGTTTCTCACTGCTACGACAGGACGCCCGTGCCGAATTGGAATTATAACCTTTATACAATGATTCATGCCAAGACGCGCGACGAGTGCGAAAAAATTATCGGCGAGCTTTCGACTTTGACGGGCGTCACCGATTTTAAAATCCTTTACACAAAAAAAGAGTGGAAGAAAACCGGCATGAAATATTTTTGCGAATAACAAGCCGACGATTGACGGCGGAGGGCTGATTATGATTGGCGATAAATTGAAAATTGCATATGGCGGCGTTGAGTGCGGCTTTGTCACGTTGAGAGTTAACGAGGGCTTCAACGTCTATGAATTCATTTTTGACGAAACTTTGAGCGACCCGTTTCCAAAGCTCGTGAATATGTTCGTGAGCGTTCGGAACGGGGAAAGTTGCTCTGAAAATCTCGTTGACGCTTACGACAGCAGGATAGCCGTCGTGAAAATTTCTGCACGGGTCGAAGGCAACAACGTTTTTTTGACGATTGAGCTTGTTAAGGAAAATCTCACCTTCAACGAAATTTATCGACGCGACGAGTTTTTGGCGATGATTAAAAGAGTTTTCGACGGGCTTTTGGGCGATAAATATTTTCCTTACTCTTATCCATGTTATTTGTATGTCAGCGACCGTTCGGGCACGAGTTTTTCCGATGCGATTATGGAGACAATGGCGAAGTCGCGGCGCGACAGCTCGGAAGGTGATTTGCTCAACAACGCGATTGAAACGGGGCGTTTGAAACTTGAGCCGCACCATAAAAATTTTATCAAAAATTATCGGCACATGTTGACGCATTTTGTTATCCCAAATGATTGGTTCGATTGAAAATTTTGGAGGCGACGCAATGATAATTTTAGCTTCAGGCTCGCCGCGCAGGCATGAACTACTTCGCAAGCTCTGTAAAAATTTCGTCGTGGAAGTCAGCGACGCGCAAGAAGTTCAAAACTCCGACAGCCCGAAAACTTTAGCCGTTGAAAATGCAAAGCTCAAAGCAAGTTCGATTGCCGCGAAAAATCCCGATGCAATCGTTATCGGCGCAGATACAATCGTCGTGCTTGACGGAGAAATTTTCGGGAAGCCCGACGGCGTTAAAGGCGCGGAAGAAATGTTGGCGCGTCTTTCTGGTAAAAAGCACGAAGTCATTACCGGCTTGGCAATCTGCGCGGGCGGAAAAATTTTCACGACGGCGGAGGTCACGGAAGTTTTCTTCGGCGAAATGACGGCGGAAGAAATTCGCGAGTACGTGGCGACGGGCGAGCCGCTCGATAAATCGGGTTCATACGCTCTGCAGGGTGGCGCGACAAAGTTCATTGAAAAAATTCATGGCGATTGGTCAAACGTCGTCGGACTGCCCGTCTATCGGCTAAAAAAATTGGCTCAATCGGCTAATATCAATTTTGAGGAATAAAAAGTGAGCGGCGAGCCGTTAAAAAGCCCGTCGCTTTTTTGTTTCCGCGCAGGAAAATTTTTTTGCTAAGTTATTGACGGTTCGTTTTTTGTTGAAAAGGGCACGACGGGCGCGGACATTGCCAAGACAGTCAAAGGCGCGAATGTTCTTGAGTTTGACACTCTGAGCGATAAATTTTCGATAATTAAGCATTGGAATGCCGCCGCGTTAATAACTGACCGCCCTGTTATCGAATATGCCTTGAGTTCAGATAAAAATATTGACGGATTGAAGATTATCGGCAAAAATTTGACTCATGAAGAATACGGAATAGGAATGCGCAAGGCAGATACGAAGTTACAACAAGAAATCAACGCCGCGCTGAAAGCTCTCAAAACCGGCGGCGAATACGACAAAATTTATAACAAGTGGTTCAAGTAAGAAAGATTTGCAGACAAAAAACAAAAACCGACAAGGATTTTTACCCTGTCGGTTAATTTTTTGCTTAAAATTATTTCTCGTTGTTGAGTGCGGTTGAGAGCGGCACGACAACTTTTTCTTCGTAACACTTGAAAGCGTGGTCGACTAACTTTTTGTCGGGCGCAGGAGTTATCGCGCTGATTATCGGGACGATTATCAAGCCTGCCAACATTGCAATCGCGCCGGAATTTATCGGCGACTGCATTATCGCGGGGAAGGCGGGGCGAATTAACATGTTCGCGGTCATTAACATGCTTGCGAAGATAAAACATGTCCAACAAGCCGCCGTCGAAACTTTTTTGGAGTAAAGCGAATACATGAACGGCGCGAGGAACGCGCCCGCCATTGCTCCCCATGATATTCCCATGAGTTGAGCGATAAAATTCACCGAGCTTTTGTACTGAACGAGCGCGAGCACCGCCGAGATTGCAATGAACACCACGATTAAAATTCTTATCAGCAAAACTTGCCGCTCCGGCGTCATGTTTGGTGCAAAGTTGTCGCGGATTAAGTCCAAAGTCAGCGTCGACGCCGAGACGATAACCAGCGAGGACAGCGTTGACATTGACGCCGATAAAACTAAAATCACGACGAGCGCAATCATTCCCTCCGATAAGCCGCTTAACATTGTCGGGATAATCGAGTCGTAGCCGTCAAGCGCAATGTCGACCTGATTGGAAAATAATCTGCCGAAGCCGCCGAGAAAATAACAGCCGCCCGCCACTACGAAGGCAAACAGCGTTGAAATAACTGTTCCTTTCTGAATTGCCTGTTCATTTTTTATCGCGTAGAACTTCTGAACCATTTGCGGCAAGCCCCAAGTTCCGAGCGACGTTAAAATCACGACGAACAATAAGTTAAGAGGATCCGTGCCGAAGAACGAGGCGAAAATTCCCGGCGTAGACGAAACTTTATCGTCGGTGATTCGCGCCAAGCCGTCGAGCGCGGCGATAAAGCCGCCTTTCGTCTCAAGCACCGCGTAAATGACCGCCGATATGCCAATGAGCATCACGACGCCTTGAATAAAATCGTTAATCGCCGTCGCCATATAGCCGCCCGCGATGACATAAACCGCCGTCAGCACCGCCATGAGCAAAATACAAACGGAATAATCCAAGAAATTGCTGAACGCCATGCCGAACAGTCGCGAAAGCCCGTTGTAAAGCGAGGCGGTATAAGGTATCATGAAAATAAAAATTATAATCGCCGCGCCGATTTTGAGCGAGGGCGAACCAAATCTTTTCTCGAAAAATTGCGGCATGGTCGCGGTGTCGAGGTGGCGAGTCATGACGCGCGTCCTTCTTCCCAAAATGAACCACGCCATAAGCGAACCAATCAGCGCGTTACCGATACCCGCCCACGTCGCCGCAATGCCATACTTCCAACCAAATTGTCCCGCGTAGCCGACGAACACGACTGCAGAAAAATAACTCGTGCCGTAAGCAAAAGCGGTAAGCCAAGGACCGACTGAACGCCCGCCGAGAACAAAGCCGTCAACGTCGGTGGCGTGCTTGCGGCAGTAAAGCCCGATTCCAATCAAAACTGCGAAGTACAAAATTAATAAAGCAACTTTCATAAAACAACCTCCAAACTGCAATTAGGAATGTGCAATGCGTAATGCGTAATGGAAAAACAATTACGAATTGCACATTACGAATAGATAATACATGATTAAAAACTCAAAAAGGAGACTAAAATAATGATTGAAGACAATTCATTACGAATTACGCATCACGAATTACGCATTGACTTCCACACGCACATTTTCCCCGATAAAATTTCCGTCGCCGTCGTCGAGAAGTTGAGCCGCCAAGCCGGAATTCCTGCCTTCACGGACGGAACTCTTGACGGCTTGAAAAAATCTATGAACGCCGCGCAGATTAATTGCTCGGTGATTCTGCCCGTCGCGACAAACACAGGCCAGGTCAAAAAAATAAATTCATCCGCCGCCGCGCTCAATGAAAAATTTTCGGGCAACGGAATAATTTCCTTCGGCTGCATTCACCCCGATTTTACAAATTATCGCGAGGAACTCAGCCGCGTGAAAAATCACGGGCTAAAGGGTATCAAAATTCACCCCGTTTATCAAGATATAAATCTCGACGACGTGAAATTTTTGCGAATACTTGACCGCGCCGCCGAGTTGGATTTAATCGTCGTGACGCACGCCGGGCTTGATATAGGCTTTCCAGGCGTCGTGAGGTGTTCGCCGCAAATGGCTAAAAAGGTCGTCGAGGAGGTAGGCGAGTTTAAATTTGTCCTCGCGCACATGGGCGGTTGGAAAAATTGGAACGAAGTTTTAAAAGTTCTGCGCGGCACGAAAATTTTTATCGACACTTCGTTTTCAACGGGCAGAATAATTCCGCGCAAAGATTTTCATTGGCAAGAGGACGACTTGAAACTTTTGACGCCCGCGCAGTTCATGGACTTTGTAAAAACTTTTGGCGCGGAGAAAATTTTATTCGGGACGGACAGCCCGTGGACAAGTGCGCAAATTTCGATTGACTTCATAAAAAATTTGCCGCTCGCCGACGCCGACAAAGATAAAATTCTCGGACTCAACGCCCAACACTTACTGAAACTTTGAATCATAGTATGAAAACCGTCCACTTGACTTTTTCTGAAAACTTTCTTAAAATCCTTTGGAAATAATCATACTGAACAAGTGGAGGCAAAATTTTATGGCGACCCAACAAGAAGTCATTTACAAATTTATGCAGAGCCTCGACAACTCGACGCTCAACGAGCCGCCGCCTTCAACGAGGCAATCAAGGCAAGTTCCAACTTTAAAAATTTTAAAGCACTCAGGACAAAGTTCCTTGCCGACTTGA
>JBGUYA010000040.1:0-9993 GCA_045118435.1 Quinella sp.
GAATAACGTTTCTCTGAATTCGGGCAATTCAGAGATTATCGCGGGCGCGGGCGACGACACTATTAACGTCAGCGACATAGACGAGACTGAAGAGCAACGCTACTACAATGAAATTTATGCGGGCGACGGCAACAACTACATAAACAACAATAACGTTGAGACGTCGACGATAATCGCAGGCTCTGGCAACGATACAATCATCACGGGCGGTGGCGAAAAACGTTACTATAATTACACTTCAATAGTTGCGGGCGCGGGCGATAACAGAATCACCGTCAACACCTCAATGACTTACGGCAAGATTACTGCGGGCAAGGGCAATGACCTCGTCTCAATCGCGGGCGACGGCAACTATAACATTATCTCGGTCGGTGACGGCAGAAATACGATTTTCACGAACCACTACTACGACGGCAACTATAATCAATGCAACACGGTCGAGGCGGGCACCGGCTCCGATTTAATCTACACGAGCGGCAACAGTTCCTTTATCAACGCGGGGTCGGGTCGCAACTTCGTTTCACTCGCGGGCGGCGAAGACAATATAATCGTCACGGGCAAGGGCAACGATACAATTTCGCTCGCCAAAGATGCAAGTAACAACGAAATTATCTTCGGCGGCGGCAAAGACCTTGTCATCAATTATCACGCGGGCGATACGATTCTTTCTGTCGGCTCGCTCACTCGCCAAACCGTCGGTACAGACGTTATCTTGACTGACGGCAAAAGCAAGATGACCCTGCAAGGCGCGAAAGGCAAAACTATCAACACGGCGACGCTTTCTTCCAATGACAGTGTTTATAAAATCCTCGTCGCCGATAAAACCGTCGGTGATACTCTCCTGCCCGACGGCTCGGTTGACACGACGCCGACCGCCCTCGACATTGCCAACAAAATTAAGTCGACTTTAATCACGGGGACTTCCGTCGGCGACAACATTATCAACAGCGGCTCCAACGTCACAATCGACGCGCTCGCGGGCAACGACGTTATCTCCAACAGCGGCGCGAAAGTTACTGTCGCGGGCGGCGCGGGTAATGATTATGTCGACAACTTCGGCAAAAAAGTTTCAGTGAGCGGCGGCGCAGGAAACGACGATCTCAACAATTACGGCGCGAAAGTCACGCTCAATGTCGGCGACGGCAACGATATTATTCGCAACTTTGACGGCGAGGACGGTCACGGCTCCGAAGTTTCAATCAGCGGCGGCAAAGGTAATGATTCAATTTACAACAACGACGGCGAATATGTCACTATTTCGGGCGGCGCGGGCAATGACGTTATCACCAACAGCGGCGCAAATGTTTTGTTTAACTACGCGAACGGCGACGGCTCCGATAAAATTTCCGGCTTTAACGCGACGAGTACGCTCAGCATTTCAGGCGGCAACTTCTCCACGACTAAGAGCGGCAAAAATATCCTCGTCACTGTCGGCAAAGGTAAGGTGACTTTGACGGGCGCGGCAAGTTTGAAAAAGTTAAATATCGTCAAAGCCGACTCGACCCGCGCAGATTTTAATGATAAATCTAAAGCCGCCGTCACGCTCGCCGCCGCTATCAAAACTGCCGACGCCACCAATCGCACGAAGGCAATTCAAATCACGGGCAACAAACTTGACAATGTAATTCACAGCGGAACGGGCGACGATAAACTTTTCGGCAACGCGGGCAATGATTCAATCTTCGGTAGCAAAGGCGCGGACACTTTGTCGGGCGACGCAGGAAATGATAAACTTTATGGCGACGCGGGCGATGATTCGCTCTCCGGTGGTGACGGTAAAGATATTCTTTTGGGCGACAACGGCGATGATTATTTGAACGGCGGCGTGGGTAATGATTCACTCAGCGGCGGCAAAGGCGACGACACTTTGTCGGGCGGTAAGGATAACGATACATTGACGGGCGGCAGAGGAGACGACATTTTCATTTACAGCGCGGGCAACGACGTTATCACAGACTACGCGGCGGGCGATAAAATTTCAATCGGCGCGGCAATCGCCAAGACTTCGCTCAAAGGTTCCGACGCGATCTTTACAATCGGCAAGAACACTTTGACCGTAACCAAAGGCAAGAATAAGGAGCTTACGTTTATCAATGCCAAAGGTAAGGAGCAAAAAATAATCGGCGGCGCACTTATCGCTACAAAAAATGCGACGCTCGAATCGTGGCGCATTGTCGGCGACGCCTCGACCGCTACAAAGGCTGTTCAAATCACCGGCAATGTCTTAGCCAACACGATACTCGGCGGTGCGAAAAATGATACGCTCTACGGTGGCAAGGGTAATGATTATCTCGCGGGCAACGCCGACAACGACAAACTTTACGGCGAGGCGGGCAATGATACTCTGCGCGGCGGCAAGGGTAATGATTCACTTTGGGGCGACAAAGGCGCGGATACTTTTATCTATGACAGCGGCGACGGCAACGACGTTATCTTTGGTTTCGACGATACGGACATGTTGCAAATCACGGGCACTTTCTCCGCCACTTACAACAAATCCAAGAAGGAAATTTATTTTAAGGTCGGCTCGACTTCAAACGCGCTCACGCTGAAAAATTTCTCCGCGACAACTTTCAATGTTAACGGCGACGACTATCATATCAACGGGAAAAAATTGGTCAAATAAATTTGCTCGGCGTTTAATCTCGTCAACACGACGGGATTTTTTTATTGCTAAAAATAATCTGCGCGGTTATAATCAGCGCATTGTGAAAGGAGGAAAAATTTTTGACAAACGACATAATGATAATTAATGCGTTCGTGCTGTACATCGGGCTGATGATGGCGATAGGTGTCTATTACTATCGGCGCACGAAGAACATGAGCGATTATTTTTTGGGCAATCGCAAGCTCGGCGCGTGGGTAACTTCGCTTTCTGCGGAGGCGTCCGACATGAGCGGCTGGATGCTTATGGGCGTACCGGGCTTTGCATATCTTGCGGGACTGAATGCGGGCTGGATTGCCGTCGGAATTGCAATCGGCACTTGGGCAAACTGGCAATTCGTAGCAGCGCGGCTCCGTCAATACACCGAACTTGCGGGCAACGCGTTAACGCTCCCTGAATTTCTGCAGAACCGTTTCAAAGATACAAGCGGCTTGCTCCGAATTGTCCCCGCAATTTTTATTCTGATATTTTTTATCCTGTACACGTCAAGCGGCTTTGTGGCGGCGGGCAAACTTTTCGAGACGGTCTTTGGCTTGCCCTTCCAATACGCAATCTTTCTCGGCGCGGGTTCGGTCGTCTTCTATACTTTGATAGGCGGGTTTCTCGCGGTCAGTCGCACAGATTTTATTCAAGGCGTCATGATGTTTTTTGCAATCCTGCTTGTGCCGACGTGCGCGGCAATGAGTTTGGGCGGTTTCGGCGACACGATAACTGCGATAGAAACTTACAAGGCGACGATGTTTGATCCTTTCCTCAAGCCCGACGGCTCGACGATTAGTTTTATCGAAGTCGTCTCGCTGTTGGCGTGGGGTATCGGCTATTTCGGACAACCGCACATTTTGGTTAGGTTCATGGCAATCAAATCAACAAAAGAAATTCCGCAGGCGACGCGAATCGCAATGACTTGGGTAATCTTGAGCTTGGCGGCGGCAGTCGCGGTCGGCATGTTCGGCACGGTCTACTTAACTGAAACTTTGGAAGGCACGAACGCCGAAACAGTCTTCCTGCTCATGACCAATAAACTTTTCCCGCCGATAATCGCGGGCTTAGTACTTAGCGCAGTCCTCGCGGCGATAATGTCAACGGCGTCAAGTCAACTGCTCGTCGCGGCGTCGGCGTTCGCGCAAGACTTTTATAAAACGCTGATTCGCAAGGACGCCAATCAAACGGAGCTGGTTTGGATCTCGCGGGCGTCAGTCTTGATAATCGCGTCAATCGCGGTGTTCTTGGGCTTCAACCCTGATAGCTTTATCCTCGACATGGTTGCTTATGCATGGGCGGGCTTCGGCGCGGCATTCGGTCCGGCGTTGCTTATGAGTTTGTTCTGGCGGCGCACGACTAAAGCCGGAGTTATCGCGGGAATAATTATCGGCGGGAGCACGGTTTTAATTTGGAAACAGTTCAACTTCTTGGGTCTTTATGAAATTGTGCCGGGCTTTATCTTCGCGCTGATTGCGATTTTCCTCGTGAGCAAGCTGACCGCCGAGCCGGATAAAGATATTTTGAAAACCTTCGACAAAGTCGGCGAGAGTAAAATTTAACATGAGAAAAGTTTTAATCGTCGCACTTTTCATGAGTTGTATTCTCTGCGCGGGTTGCTTTGAAGTAAAATTCGGCTTAACAATCACGGACAGCGGCGCGGTGATTCAGCATAGCAAATTTATCGGGACGGCGGCATTGTCTCCGCAAATCGAGGCGTGGAAAAAACAAGCGGAGGAAAATAATCCGAACTTGCAAGTTAAAGCGGTCGAGGAAGGCGACATGCGCGGCTACAAATTCGACGTGAACTATCCCGACGTTGAGACCTTCGCGAAAATGGCGGGCGGTTTTTACGCGGCTCACCCCGAAAAAAATTCCGGCATCTCAAAACATGCGAGTTGGTTCTTCGACACGTACGACTTTGATTTGTACTTCGCGGGTGCGCCGGAGCTGACGGCTTTTGAAACGACTGTTAATCAAGCGTTGTTGTCGCAGGCGGTTTTCGACATGGAAATAAATTTGCCGAACGCGGCGGACTCAACCAATGCCGACGAAATTTCATCCGACAAAAAATATTTGAAGTGGCACTTGGCGCACGTGACGATTAACGGCGGCGAAAAGTTCATGCAAGCGCGATTCAAAATCTGGCACAAGGATAAACTCGCGGCGACGGCGACGGTCGAGCTGTTGCTGTTGTTCGCGACAATCTTCTTTGCAGTCAAAGCGCACACGGAGGATTTGGAGGCGGCAAAAGATTTTCGCTTAAAGCGGAACGTATTTGCGGGGCTGTTCGTCGCGCTGACGGCTCTCGCCGCGTACATGATTCATTGACAAATAAAATCACGTGTGATAACATTGCGAAGTTATTAAAGAATAGGAGGAGTATAAATGCCCAATATAAAATCATCGAAAAAGAGCATGAAGGTTGACGCGAAACGCCACGAGCGCAACCTTTTTGAGAAAACGCGCATGAAGAAGGCTCAAAAGCAAGTCTTGGCGGCAATCGCGGCGGGCGACGCTGACAAAGCCAAAGAACTCTTGCCGGCGGCGCACAAGGCAATCGACCAGGCGGCGGCGAACAACACCATTCACAAGAACTCGGCGGCTCGCAAAAAGTCGAAACTCACTTTGAAAGTCAACGGCTTATCGGCATAAAAATTTTCGGAGCTTGTTTCAAAGCAAGCTCTATTTTTTATTTTCCGCAACAAAAAAGCCCCGACGTTTTGTCGAGGCTGATTTTTTTACTCCGCGATAATTTTCATTGTCGGGAAAAGCAACACGTCGCGAATAGACGCCGCGTCAGTCAAGAACATAACCAAGCGGTCAACGCCGATACCAAGCCCGCCCGTCGGCGGCATGCCGAATTCCAACGCGCGGATAAAATCTTCGTCCATAACGTGCGCCTCTTCGTCACCCGCCTCGCGTTGCTTGAGTTGCTCCTCGAAACGCGCCCGCTGATCAATCGGGTCATTTAGCTCTGTGAAACCGTTCGCAAGTTCTCTGCCGTACACAAAAAATTCAAAGCGGTCAGTAATTCGCGGGTCGTCGAAATTTTTCTTGGCAAGCGGAGAAATTTCCGTCGGGTGATGCGTTATAAAAATCGGCTGAATCAAATCGTCCTCAACTTTCGCCTCAAAGACCGCGTTCAAAATCCCGCCAATGCCAAAGCGTTTTTCGTAAGCAACGCCCAACTCGTCAGCCATTGCCCGCGCTTCGTCGACAGTTTCACACGACAAGAAATCTTTGCCTGTCTTATTTTTAACTGCGTCATTCATGCTCAGTTGCGGCGTATTCGCCAAATCCATTTCGACGCCTTGATAAGTGATTTTGGTCGTGCCGTTGACCGCCTCCGCCGCCGCGCAGACAATCCCGCGCGTGACTTCGATAAGGTCGCGATAGTCGCCGTAAGCTTGATAAATTTCCACGCTCGTAAATTCGGGGTTGTGGCGAATATCCATGCCCTCGTTGCGGAAAACTCTGCCAAGTTCGTAGACGCGCTCGAAGCCGCCGACGATTAATCTTTTCAAGTTAAGCTCGGTTGCAATGCGCAAGTACAAATCGGCGTCAAGAGCGTTGTGGTGAGTTATGAAAGGTCTCGCCGCCGCGCCGCCCGCAATCGTCGACAAAACAGGCGTTTCAACTTCCACAAAGTCGCGCTCGTCAAGATACTTGCGAATCGCCTTGATGACCTTGTCGCGCTTGATAAACGTCTCGCGCACTTCGGGATTCATAATCAAATCAAGGTAGCGTTGGCGATAGCGAATCTCCACGTCTTTAAGCCCGTGAAACTTTTCGGGCAACGGGCGGAGCGACTTCGACAAAATTTTAAAATCCTCGACGCGAACAGTCAGCTCGCCGCGCTTTGTCTTGAAAACTTGACCGCGCACGCCGACAATGTCGCCAATGTCCAAAAGCTTGAACTCGGAATATTTTTCTTCGCCGATAACGTCAAGCTTGAAGTAAATTTGAATCGCGCCGCTCCTGTCCGTCAACGTTGCGAAACTCGCCTTGCCGTGCCCGCGAATCGCCATTAAACGCCCGGCAATCGAAACTTCGCCCGCGTCGACTTCGCCTTCAATCTCGCCGAACTCCGCGCGAACGTCCGCCGCGTGATGTGTGACCTCGTAACGCGAACCAAAAGGCTCGATGCCCTTATCTATAAAGCCCTTGAGTTTCTCGCGCCGAATCTTTATCAACTCGTTTTCGTCAAGCGGTTGCTGTTGAAAATTTTTTGCCATGAATAATCCTCCTTTGATTTGGAAAATATAACACGTCGCGCCGCGTTTATCAATGTTGAAAAAATTTTCCGCGCGTGATAAACTTTGCGAAATGTTTTTGCGGAGGTCGCAATGGAAAAGTTAAAAGTGATTCTGGTCGTACTGAACAAAAATTTTTTACGGAGCGCGTTGGCGATTTTGAACTACAGAAAGGCGACGCCGGTCGTGATTTTAATGGACAGCGACGACAAATTTATCAAGCTCGGCGAAAAAGCTCGAATACAAGTTGTGCCATTCGCGTCGCTTAGTCAAGTCATTGTGCTTGGAAAAAATTTTCTGTGGCTGATTTGCGGCAAGGGTTCAGATATTGACGCGCCCGCGAAGTTGAAAAAGTTTTTGGCGGCAAACGCCGTGCCCGAAGAAAATATCCTCAACTTTGAAGTCATGGAGCAAATAAATCCGCTGTGGCTGGCGAACTTGCGCTACGCCGAAGAAAATCCGATTGCAAGTTTCGCGACGGGCGACGACTTCACGACTTACGGACTTGACTTTAACAAGCTCCAAGAAATTGCGGGCGTCAACCTCTCAGCTCCAAATCAAGACTTGCGCCAAAGCTTTTCGATTGCTCGGCACATTTTCAAAACGGTTAAGCGCGGCACGATTAAAAGTGTCTTTATCGGGCTTGCGCCGTACTCGTTGCGTGTCGACACTCGCAAAAACTTTTCGACCTGCGCGGACGACATTTCTTACGCCGTTGCCTTGCGCGAGAACATTTCCGCCGCAACAGCTCATGACAAGTTGCTTGTCAATCTTCTCAGCGGCAATATTAAAAAATTTTTCGCGAAAGTCACGAGTGCGACCGCCGATTTAAACTTCGACAAGCTCAAGACTGCGCGGGATAAAAAAATCACCGTCGGCGGCATGACGGCTTGGGAAGACGAACTCGCCCGCCTCACGAAAACTTTTGACTCCGCGACCGTCGAAGAAAATCTGCGCGTCCTCGAAGATTATGTAAAGCTGTGCGTCGACAACGGCGCGAATCCGATTGCGATTTTATTTCCGTTCGCAACTGTCCTCAAGGAAAATTACAACCGCGAAAGTTTGTTGACGCTCCGCCGCGAACTCCTGCGCCTTGAAAAAATTTACAACCTCACGGTCATTGATATGTTCGACGCGCAGATTGATTACGATTGTTTTAGCGACATGACGCATTTGAATTCAAAGGGCGCGGCTCTCGCAAGTGCGGCGATTAACTTTCGACTTCGCTGGAAAAATTTCTTGCCACTCGAAAAAATTTCCCAGCTCAACTACGCGGACATTTTCAACACGTCGAACTTTCTCGACAAGGACGCTTACAACGAGACGCTCGAAAAGTATTTCAATCACGCGGCGAAGAAAATTCGCAGTAAGAAAAAAATCCGCGTCGGCTTTGTTACGGACGATCCGTCCATGTGGTGCGGCGACGAGTTGTATAATCTTTTCGCGAACAATCGGCATTGCGAGACGACGTTTTTCCTTTGCCTGCAGAAAAGTTTGCGCGATCAGCCGCTCAGCGTGGAGGATTTTAATCGCGGATTGGAAAGTTTCAAGTCGCGTGTCGTGAACGTCGTTGCCGTGACAAGTGACGAGCAATCTTTTCCCGCGCAGGACTTGTTGATAATGTTGCGCCCGTACTTCGATTACCTGCCAAAAAATTTTGCGCTGTCGTCAATCGGCGCGGAGACGTTGCTAACTTACATTCCTTACGGTTTCAACACGTCGGCTTGGAACATTTACGACACGCCGATTTATCATGTCGGTTGGAAAATTTTCTTGGAGACGCAATTTCATGTTGACTTGTTGGAAAATAAATGTCGGACGGGCATGCCGCGCGGAATTTTCAGCGGCTATCCAAAGCTTGACGCCCTTTATAAAAATCCCACTTTTGATTGGAAGATGACTAGCCCCGATGCGAAAAAAATTATTTACGCGCCGCACTGGTCAATAAACAGCGGCATTTTCTACGCGACGTTTCAACACAATTACAAGTTCTTTTACGAGTTCGCCAAAGCTCATCCCGAAACGTCGTGGGTTATCAAGCCGCACCCTATGTTATTTGCGTCGGCGGTCGGGCACAAAGTTTTTCCTTCGGAAGAGTCATTTCAAGAATATTTAAAGGCGTGGGACGATTTGCCAAACGCGAAAGTTTTCACCGGCTCGGAGTATCAAGGGCTTTTCGCGACTTCTGACGGCTTGATTATGGATTGCGGCTCGTGGATTGGCGAGTATCAATACACGCACAAGCCGATGATATTCTTGACGCGCGACACGCAAAAATTTAACGAACTCGGCAACGCGCTCATGAAAATTCTTTATCGCGTCGACGGCAAGGACTTAAAAGGAATTTCGGAGCTGTTGCAGAAAGTTTTTATCGCGGGCGAAGACGACTTGCGCGAGCCGCGCAGAGAATTTTTCGACAAGCATTTAAACTACATGCAAGCGAACGGCACGACCGCAAGCGAATTTATCTTTAAGACAATCGCAAAGGAGTTGCGGCTTTGAAAGTTGAGGAGGAATTTTATGGGCAAGGGAGCCGGCAAACTTGAACTTATCGCTCAGCAAAACGAACTGCTTAAGCAACAAAACGATTTGCTCCGCGAACAAAACGAACTCTTGCGGCAAGCGACAATTCGTGACGAGCGCGAAGTTTTTATCAAAGACATTGATCGCGACGAAATGCGAAGCGGTTTTTTGGTCACGAGCCACAGAAAAAAGTTGTGGAACGCGCAAATCGGCTTGATAAACGAGTTCGCCCGCATTTGCAAGAAACATAATCTGCGCTGGTATGCTTTTTACGGCACATTGCTCGGCGCGGCGCGTCACAAGGGTTTTATTCCTTGGGATGACGACGTGGATATTGTCATGCTCCGCCCCGACTATGAAAAATTTAAAAGCATAATGACGGAGGAAATTAAGGAGCCGTATTTCATCGACGCATGTTTTAATTACAAGCTTGAAGAGGAGCAAGATTTTTCTGAAACAAATTTGCAACTTGTAAAAAGCGAGCAAAGAAAAAAATTTCCAATTTATTGGCCGTTCTGGTCGATGATAAAAATTCGAGACAAGCGCACGAGTATGATTCAATGGCAAGAA
>JBGUYA010000041.1:0-19898 GCA_045118435.1 Quinella sp.
GCAATGCTTTACTGCCTCTTGAAAATGCCAACTAAGAGCGGCAGAAACGACACGGAGGCTTTTGCGGAGCGCGACAAGGAATTGAAAATGCCGGGCTTGATTCGCGTCGATGAGGAAATAAAAGCCGCCCTCGACAAAGAAGGCGACTTCGTTGACTTCAAGAAAGATAATCTCGTCGCCCGCGCAGATTTTCAAACGATTATCAAATACGCGGAAAAGATTTTGGAGACGACCGCCGAAAAAATTTTGAGCGGCTGTATCGAAGTCAAGCCCGCTAAATTTTCTGCTGACGACGACGCTTGCAAATATTGCCTGTACTCCGCGCTTTGCAACTTCGACAGGGCGATTAACGAGACTTTGGAGCCGATTAAGGGCAAGCCTGCAGAAATTATTTCTTTAATGGCTCAGGAAGTTCAAAGCGTCTCCTCGTGAGCGGCAAAGGCATTGTGATTATGAATTGATTCAAAGTTCTCGCACTCGACCGCGAACGCCGATAAATTTTCCACTCCGCGCAGAGCAATCACCACGTCGCGCAGAATATCTTCGACGAACTTTGGATTTTTATAGGCGGCTTCGGTAACAAATTTTTCATCTTCGCGCTTAAGCAACGGGAAAATTTCAGCCGAGCCTTGCGCCTCGATAAGCCGAACGAATTTTTCTATTGAGACGTTATCAAAATTCTTGAAAGTCAATTTAGCACTACAGATTGAGCGTTGATTATGCGCCCCGAAGTCCGAAATTTCCTTGCTACAAGGACAAAGCGACGTAAACGGCACGTTCAAGCCTAAAGTAAAGTTCATGCGCTCGCCGCGCTTGAGTTCGCCGATAAATTCACAGTCGACGGGCGACAGGGAAATTTTTTCTGACACGGGCGAAAGTTTTTCCATAAAGAACTTAAAAGCAATGGTTATCGAGGCGAAGTCAGTCGAGAGCTTTTCCAGTGCCTCTCGCAAAATTTTTTCCACTTCGGGAATTTTTATCGGGCGCGTTGTCCAATCGGTCAAAATTTCTGTAAGGCGGCTCATGTGCGTCCCGCGCAGATTTTCAGGCAATGCAACCGTGAACCGAATTTGCGCGGCGACATGTTGAATTTTCTCGCCGTCCGAAATTAAAAACGGCAGGTGTACTTTCGTGACGCCTGTCTTTTGTATTTTTATCCCGCGCAGGTCGGGCTGATTTTGTACGTCTGTCATTAATCTTGTCTCCGAATCTAGAAATTTTTCCTATGATAACAGAAAAAATCCTTCGCGGCAAATAGACTTTTGCGCCGAATTGTTTTAAACTGCGCGTGTAGAAATTATTTTAGGAGGGAAAACTATGGCTGCACACGTAATCAACGAGGCGCGGCGTTGTCTGCAATGCAAGAAACCACTCTGCCGACTCAAAGGTTGCCCGATTCAAACCGACATACCGGAAATGATTCGCCTGTTCTTGGCGGGTCAAACAGTCGAGGCGGGGCGCATGCTCTTTGAAAATAATCCGCTAAGCGTCGTTTGCTCGCTTGTCTGTGACCACGAAAATCAATGCGAGGGTAACTGTATTCAAGGCAAGCGCAAAGACGGCGCGGCAGTTCAAATCCCTGCCATTGAGAATTATATTTCCGATTTTTATTTTGACAAGATAAGTTTGGAACGTCAACCCGATACCGGTCAGCGCGTCGCGATAATCGGCTCCGGTCCTGCAGGGATTACGATTGCTATCAAACTCGCCGCGCTCGGCTATCGCATTACAATTTTTGAACGCATGGACAAAGTCGGCGGCATGATGCGCTACGGAATTCCTGCCTTCCGCCTGCCGAGAAATCTTATCGACCGCTATCAAAGCAAGCTCCGTGAAATGGGAATTCACTTCCGCCCGAACACCGCCATTGGCGGCGCGTTGCATCTCGACGATCTTTTTCAAGACGGCTACGACGCAATTTTTATCGGCACTGGCGTTTGGCGTCCGCGCAGACCGCACGTCAAGGGCGAGTCGCTCGGCAATGTTCACTACGCGATTGACTATCTGCAAAACCCCGACGCCTACGACTTGGGCGATAACGTCGCGATAATCGGCGCGGGCAACAGTGCTATCGACGTTGCGCGAACTGTCGTTCGTCAAGGTGCTCGCCACGTCACGCTTTACGCCCGCCGTCAGAGAATTGCCGCCAGTCAGCGCGAACTCGATTACGCGGCAGTTGACGGTATCGAACTTCAGCAGGGCATGGCGATAAAAGAATTCACGGAGGAAGGTCCGATTTTTACGCCAAAAATTTTCGACGAGCAAGGCAATCTGATTCGCGAAGAAGAGCCGGTTCTCATGCCCGCCGACAGTACGATTATTGCAATAAGTCAAGGTCCCAAAGATAAAATCGTCAACACGACGCACGGCTTGCAGGTCTCCGACAGCGGCTTGATTGTCGTCGACGAGGGCGGGCGCACCACTCGCGAAGGCGTTTTTTCAAGCGGCGACGTCGTTATTGGCGCGAAAAATGTCGTGCTCGCCGTCAAGTACTCCAAAATCGTCGCCAAGTCTATGGACGAATACCTTACAGCTAAGCGCAACGCCAAGACTGACACCTGACCCCAGACTCCTGCCCCCTTAAACCCGCTCACAACGGCGGTTTTTTTTTATTTTCAGCTTACCGTCAAGAAAAGTTTTCGCGGCTGTGTTATGTTTAATGTGTATTTTAATTTCGCAAGCCGCCGCGCTCAAGACAAAACTTAAATTATAACATGAAAACAATCTGAAACCAATAATAAAATTTTTTTGCAAAGTGTTGACAGCCGAAAAGTTCTGTATTATTATGGCGGCGACTTGAAGGACTGGGTCAAGAAGTAAGACAGCTTGAGGAAACACGGCCACTCAATTTTGAACAACTTCCGAACCGAGTCGCGAGAGTCAACCCGAGTAAATTTCTTTAGCGGCATCTTTAAGGAGGATGTTCAAAATGAAGAAGACAGTAGCAGCAGCCCTTGCAGCAGCGTTTGTAATGGGCACAGGCGCAACCACGTTCGCGGCGGCAAATCCGTTCAGCGATGTTCCGGCGGGTCACTGGGCTTATCAGTCCGTTGCCAAACTCGCGGCAGAAGGCGTTGTCGAAGGTTACGGCGACGGCACCTATCGCGGCGACCGCAACATTACCCGTTACGAAATGGCTCAGATGGTTGCCAAAGCAATGGCGAAGAATCCGAGCGGCGCAAGCAAAGCCGAATTGGATCGTCTCGCCGCCGAGTTCCGCGATGAACTCGATGCTCTCGGCGTTCGCGTTGCCGAACTCGAAAAATATGCCGACAAAGTCATTTGGCAAGGCAAAATCGAGTACACCTACAAGAACCACAAGACCGACAACTGGTATGGTAACAGACGCTCCGGTCATCACAGCACCGACAGCCACACCCGCGTTAGACAGGACGACTGGATTTTCCGTTTTGAGCCGATTATGGAAGTCAACAGTCACTGGACGCTCCGCGCTCGTATTGATGCACACGTCGATCTTAGCCGTGACGCCTCCAGCGACTTCAATCTGGTTCGTGGTTGGGCGCAAGGCGATTACGACAAATTCCAAGTCAAAGTCGGTCGTCAACCCCTCTACACCAATGAAGACGGTATCGTTTGGGATACTGAGTACACCGGCGGTGAGGTCACTTTCGGCAAACTCGCTGACGGCTTGAGAGTTACTGCTTACGGCGGTCGTCTCCAGGCTGGTAAAGTTGCCGGCGGCGTTCGTCATGCGGGCGCATGGGACGGCAGACAAGATGGCGGTTCCGGCGAAGCCAGATTCGCAGAAGCAGCAGGCACCTTCGGAAGATACTATGACGACGCTAAAGATCCTTCCAGCTTCTGGGCTGTCAACGTTCAGTATGATCCGGGTCAAAAAGGTCTCTTCGGTGGCGCAGGTTTCTATCAAGTCAAAGACGACGACCTGAATAACGTTGTCGATCCTGATGACGGATATGTTTACCACACCTACAGCAATAAAGACAATAAAGTAGGCAAAGCACAGATCTGGTCGGTAAACGCTGGTTACAGATTCACCGACAGAGCGCAACTGTGGGGTTCTTACGCGAAGAACAGCAAGGCCGACATTGAAAACAGATCTTGGCAGGCTCTCTTCAAATATGGTAACCTCTACGGCGGCGGCAACCAAGGCACCAAGAAGGGGCAATGGGCTGTCTGGGCTGGTTACAAAGAACTCGGCTCCAACACTTCCTTGATCGCTATCAACTGGGATGACGCATTCGCGGGCACCAAAGGCTTTGTCGCCGGTTTCTCGGTCGCTCCTATGGACAGAGTCGTCTTCCTCGCCAAGTACTTCAAAGGCAAATACATCACCGGGCCTGGCGATGCCGAACGTCTCTTCGCTCGTGTCGAGTTCTTCTATTAAGCCGACACCTTCACAGCAGAGGACAACAAAGCTTAGAAACTTCATAACGTAAATAAACGGGAGTCTCCGAGAAATCGGAGGCTCCTTTGATTTTCTGCTTGCAAAATTAAGGTAAGAAAAAAGAGCGGTCGCCCTGCCGCTCAAAATCTTATCGACGCGCGGTTAATCAATGGAAATGAGTTCGTAATTGGAAGTGCCCATCTTGTGTTCAGCCATAGCGGAGAGTTGACGCAAGCCGCCGCGACTTTCAATCCGCTCAATCAAATTATTCTTGCGCTTGTCGGGGAAATTGTAAATCATATCGACCGACGCTTGCTCAACGGCAAGAATATCCGTCGAGGCGAGAATCCCTAAATCGGGCATAGTCGGAGCGGCGGCTCCCGCGCCCACGCAGTCACAATCGACGCTCAATCTTTTCAGGACGTTTATAAAGACAATCTGGTTGCCGAAGTGCTCGCAAATCGCCTTGCCGCTGTCCGCCAAAAATTCCATGAACTTTTTGCCCTCTATCCAATCGTCGAATTGTTCGAGACCGTGAATTTGACGCTTGCCCTTCTTCGCCGACGCAAAGCCCATGCCGATATTTTTCAAACTGCCGCCAAAGCCGCCCATTGAGTGCCCTTTGAAATGCGTCAAGACGACAATCGAATTGTAATTGAGCAAATGTGAACCCATTGCCACTTCGCGAAGGTGAAAGCCCTTGCTGACGGGGAAATTGACTTCGCCCTCCTCGTCGAGAATATCAACGTCACAAAAAGTCCAGCCGTTCGTCTTCAAAACTTTTCTGTGGCTTTTGGTCGAGGAGCGTGCGCCGTCATTAAGCGTATTCGTCTCGACGATTGCGGAGTTGGGGATTTGCGCTTGAAAAATTTGCACCATATCGGGAGGAAGAATATTCGGAGCGTTCGGCTCGCCCGTGTGAACCTTTATGCCGACCTTGCCGCCAATGTTCGCGTTTATCTTTTGGTAAATAGCAATCAAATGCTCTGCGTCTATATTTTTTGTGAAGTACACTTTAGCTTTTTCGGCGGGCGGAACTTTATCAGCCTCCGCCACATTTTTATTTCCCGCCATTTTTTCCGAACAGCTCGTCATCGCGCCCGTTAAGCCGATAAGTCCTGCAATGCCAGCGAACTTTATAAAATTTCTGCGAGTGAGCTTGGTCATTGTCAACGCCTCCAAAAAATACTTTGTATAATTATAAAGTACAGCGTCGACTTCGGGCAAGACGTTCAGGAAATTTTTTACGCGCAAAAATATCTTAACAACGGAAGTTTGCCAAAGCGTTTTGCGACAAAAACTGGCAAGAGGACTCCCGCCGCCGTTGCCGCAAAAATTATTCGCGGGTCGGTCAAATAGAGTTCGGGATTGACTTTGGCGGCGTCGAGCAAGTTGTAAATCGGTGCTATGAACAGCGGGTGGAAAATTAAAATCGCCATGCTCTGTCGCCCGCAAGCATTAATGACTTTGCATAAGACTCCGCCAAACTTCGTCAGCAATATGGAAAGTTTCATGACGAGCAACGTCCCCGCAATGCCGCCCGCATAAAACAGCAACGGATCTCCGTATTGGCGCAAGTCCATTGAAACCAAGACGTTAAAACGAAACGCCGCCAAGAGCAGGAGAATCAGCCCCGCGCAGATTTTAAAGTCAAGTCGCTCGTGAATTTTATATCGTCTCAGCAAGACGCCCGCCAGTATGAAAATTTGTGCGGCTAGTGCAATGTCCGCGCCCATCGGCAGGACAAAAAATTTTTCCATGTTAAAGCCGACGCCCGCGCAGATTGCGACCGCCACGAAAATTCTCGTGCCAATTTTTTCAAAGCGATTGTACAGATTGATAAAAATTATTTCCGTGACAAGCAACGCCGGCAGAAACCAAAGCTGAATCAAAAGTAGCGGACCGTCATTGTGATTGCCAACGAAAATTGCCGCAAGCGCGTTGAGCGGATTTTCCACGTAAGCCCAATTCCACATGTACTGACCGAAACTAGCCTTGTAGCAGAGGAAATACCAAATCGGGAAGAACAGCAACTCGGCAAGATAATAGGGCATGAGCAACCGCTTGAAGAGTTTCACCAAAAATTTTTTATAATTCTCCTTGCTGCCCCACTTATCCAAGTTCAGCAGGAAACCCGCCATTATAAAAAAGAACGGCATACGAAACGTGGCAAAGAATTCATTTGCGGGCGTGAAGTGGAAAGTCGCGTGACCTTCGACGACCGCTATCATCACGAATCCTTTTGCGAAGTCAATCCAATCCGTGCGCCGCGCAGTTTCTTCAGACATTGAACATGACACTTTCAAAGTGCAAGCCGCAACGCGCCAAAAAATACCGCTCGTTCTCGACAAGCACACGGTCGGGAAAATCTTTGTCGAGAAATAAATTGTTGGGCAACTCGACCGGCTCGCGGAAGTACAAATAACTGCCGCCCTTCATGAGCGTTAAGCGGTGTTGGCTGTTGATGTGGTGTCCCGCCTCCTTCAAAATCTGGTAGGGATAAAGTTCGGCAAGGCATTGCATTAACGCGACGTACCGATTTTTTTCATTTGAAAAGGGACCGTGCCGCTCGCCCTCCAAAACGAAAAACAAATTCCCAAAAACTTGCGGCTCGGCTCGCCCGTGACTTGTGGCGTGTGGCAGGACAACCGACGATTTTTTTTGCGGATAAGTTTCCATTGCGTCGAGAACCGCTAGCATTTCTTCAATCGTCTGATTCAAATGCAGAACTGGCTTTTGCGTTTTAGCTCGCGGAGAAAATTTTTCAATGTAGTGCGGCGCGAAAGTTTCCGGCTCGCGAAGTTCGATTTGCATTTTGGGATTGCGGACGTCGGCGCGGCTAAAAATAAATCTGATTGCCTTGATAATCTGCGCGGGTGTGCGTTTTGTTTCCAGATAAATAATAGGCGCGATACGTTTCGGGCGTTCCATATCGATTGTGTTTGTGCGAAGGAAAAGAATTCGCGTCGGGTCGGTACTGCACAGGCTGTTAATAGTGTCGGGAAACTCGGTATAGAGGCACTTGACGGCGATAAAAAATAATTCTTGCCAATCGCTGACGGGAGCGCGTTCCCCCAAATAAATTAGCGCGGCGGGTATTTCGTTATCGTTTATCTCCGGCGACTTCGCTGCCAAGTCGATTGTTCTTGTCGGCAAAAGTCTCACTCCTTTTCAATTTCTATTCAGAATCATTATAGACAATCGCCGCGCAAAATGCAATTACAGAAAAAATTCTTCGGCGGGAAATTTTTTATGCAGAAATCGGCGCGGAGTAATTGACAAAAAAAAAAAACAATTATTATAATGCCTGTGAAGTCATTCAAAAACTTTAATAAGGAGAGGGTTTTATGAGCGAGAGATTTTTTGACATCCAACGCTTTGCCGTCATTGAAAACAGCGAAGACGACATTTTGGTTAGTGGCAAGAAAGGTAACAATTACATTTACAATGCCGGCTCAAATGTTACAATCACAAGCGGCGCGGGCAATGATTCCGTTTATAACAGCTACTACGGCGAATACGTCTCGATTATGGGTGGAGCGGGCAACGATACCATTATAAACTACGGTGACACGGTTACAATCGATGGCGGCGCGGGCAATGATTCTGTTTATAACTACTACTACGGCTCGATTATGGGTGGAGCGGGCAATGACACCATTACAAACTATGGCTACGATTCGACAATCAACGGCGGCGCAGGAAACGACCACATTTATCATGGCGGTAACACTGCAACAATCAACGGCGGGGCAGGTAACGACTCCATTGAAATTAACGGGACAAATGTTTTGCTCAAGTATAAGGAAGGCGACGGCAACGACCGCGTCGAAGGGCTGGGCATGACGGACACGTTGGAAATCGGCGGCGGTACGGGTACCTACTCTTCGACAAAAAGCGGCAACGATTTAATCTTGACTGTCGGCAGTGGCAAGATAACATTGGTCGGCGCGGCGAACGAATCAATCTACATCGAGGGCAAGAAGTCGAGCGGGGCGTCGGACGGAACGATAAAAACCGTCACCAATAAAACCAAGTCGCCTGTGACCGTCGGCTCGGCTATCAAAACTATAACTGCCGCGACGCGTACCAAAGCCGTTAAAATCACGGGCAACGCGCTTGCAAATTCAATCGTCGGCGGTACCAAGAACGATACGCTTTACGGCGGCGTCGGCAACGATACAATCGCGGGCGGCACGGGCAATGACAGGCTCTACGGACAAAACGGCAATGATTATCTCTCAGGCGGCAAGGGTAATGATATTCTCTCAGGCGGCAAGGGTAATGATATTCTCTATGGCGGCTCCGGCAATGACAGCTTACTTGGAGACGCGGGCAACGATATAATTTGGGGCAACACCGGCAACGATAAGCTTTACGGCAACGCGGGCGCGGACGTTTTATATGGCGGCGCGGGAAATGATTCGCTTTGGGGCGGCAAAGGCAACGACACGCTTTGGGGCAACAACGGCACCGATACTTTTATAATCCTTGCGGGCGAAGGCACCGATCAAATTATGGATTACGACAGCGGCGAACTTTTGCAAATCTTAAACGCGAAAGGCAAGGCGGCGGCGACGTTTACCAAGTCTTCGTTCAGCGACGACGTTTTGACGTTGACGGTATCGGGCGGCGGCACGATTGTATTAAACGACGTGGACAGCTCGACGAACTTCAACATAAACGGCACGAGTTATAAAATCAGCGGCTCAAAGCTCGTCGAGAACTAAATCTGCGCGAAAAATTTTTCCCCCGTCGAAAAGCTCGGCGGGATTTTTTTATGCAACGGTTGATTTTGAAGTGTCGAAGTGCTAAGATTTTCGCGTGAAATTACAATCAGCAACCAAGCAAAGGAGGATTTTGATGATTGATATTACAGACAGAGTGCGCAACAAAGAATTGCTGAGCAAGATTGTCAGCGCGGAGGAAGTCGCTAATTGGATTCAGCCGGGCTGGACGATTGCTTGTAGCGGATTCACGGCGAGTGCTTATCCCAAAGCAGTGCCGCTTGCCCTTGCCGAGCGCATGAAGAAAGAACATTTTCAAGTCAACATTTGGACGGGAGCTTCGACAGGTCCCGAACTCGACGGTGCACTTGCCGAAGTTCGTGGCATTAAACAGCGTCTGCCCTATCAAACGGACAGCAAACTTCGCCCCGAAATTAACGACGGCACTGTTGATTATCTCGACTTGCACTTGAGCGAGTCCGCGCAGTTGACCCGCACGGGCTTTATCAAAAAGAAAATCGACTTCGCGCTTGTCGAGGCTTGCGCAATCACGGAAGAGGGCAACCTTATCCCGACGACTTCACTCGGCAACGCGGCAAGTTACGTTCAAAGCGCGGACGTTGTCGTCGTCGAAGTCAACACGACGCAGCCGCTTGAGCTTGAGGGTATGCATGACGTTTACGTTCCGCTTGACCCGCCTAATCGTCTGCCAATACCGATTGTTCACGCCGACGACAGAATTGGCACAACCTTTATCCCCTGCACACCCGACAAGATTAAATTCATTGTGCCCTGCGACATCAAAGATCATACGCGCGACTTGACGCCGGTTGACGAGAACTCAAAGAAAATGGCGGCGTTCACTCTCGAACTCATCGACGCCGAAATTAAAGCTGGTCGCATGCCCAAAGGTCTCCTGCCGTTGCAATCAGGCGTTGGCAACGTTGCAAACGCTGTGCTCGCTGGCTTTGTGGAAAGTGATATGGATAATCTCGTTGTCTACACCGAAGTTATTCAGGACGCAATGCTTGACCTTATCGACGCGGGCAAGTTGAAGTTCGCAAGCGGTACAGCGTTCAGTCCTTCGCCCGCTGGTATGGACAGATTTTATAAGGACATTGACAAATACCGCAAGTACATTTTGCTTCGCCCTGAAGAAATTTCCAACTCGCCCGAAGTTGTTCACAGGCTCGGCGTTATCGCAATGAACACCGCGCTTGAAGTCGACATTTACGGCAACATCAATTCGACACACGTAACGGGCACAAAAATGATGAACGGTATCGGCGGTAGCGGCGACTTCGCCCGCAACGCTTACCTGACGATTTTCTACACGCCTTCGACGGCTAAAGGCGGCAAAATCAGTTCAATCGTTCCCATGTGCTCGCATATCGACCATACCGAACACGACGTTGATATTATTATCAGCGAGTACGGCATTGCCGACCTGCGCGGGCTTGAGCCGAGAACTCGTGCGCTTGAAGTTATCAACAAGTGCGCTCACCCCGATTATCGTCCGTTGTTGCTTGATTATTACGAACGCGCCTTTACTGCAACGAAGAAAGCCGCGACGCCGCACCTTCTGAACGAGGCGTTGAGTTTCCATACCCGTTTCCTTGAGACAGGAGACATGCGTAAATAAATCCATTGTCGGCAGGAGCGAGTTTACTCAAGGAGGAGTTTTTATGCTAATGGTTAGGGACGTAAACGATTTTATTAAGCAAATGCAAGGTGAATCGGTGAAAAGCAAAGCCGGAATAAAAAAATTGCAGGACGCTGGAATAGACACGAGTAGCAAAGCTTATAAAGTCGTTATATCTTCAATGGAACAATCGGCGGGCAACGGCATAGCTTACACAAACCCGCAGGCGATAAAAAATCGAATGATGAGTTACGATTCAAATGGGAATTGGATTAACCCGGCAATCGCTATGGGCGCAAAGGTCAAAGACGTTTAGAATTGTTTAGTAATAAGGAGAAAGAGAAATGAAAAGTTTTCAAGAGGCAGTTAAATCTCGTCGTTCAATCTACAAGCTCGGCAGAAATATTCCCTGCTTGCAATCGGAGATAATCGCGGCAGTCGAGCGTATGGTTAAAGATGTTCCGTCACCATTCAACATTCAATCGGCTCGCGTCGTCGTGACAATGCTTGACCACCACGAAAACATTTGGCACATAACCAAATCCGCGCTTAAATCGGTTGTTCCCGCTGATAAATTCGCGGCGACCGAGGAAAAACTCAACGGCTTTGAGGCGGCTTACGGCACGATTCTTTTCTTTGAATCCAGTAACATGATCAAGGCAATGCAGGATCAATTCCCGCTGTACAAACACAATCTCCCCGGCTGGGCAATGCAGGCTAACGGCATGTTGCAATTCGCAATCTGGACGGCACTTGCGGATTTGGGACTGGGCGTCAACATTCAGCACTACAACCCGCTGATTGATGAGGACATCAGAAAAATCTTCGACATTGATGACAGTTGGGATTTAGTCGCGCAAATGGTATTCGGCGAGAAATTGGAAGATCCGCCGATGCCGCCCAAAGTTCCGACCGGTACACGTGTAAAAATTTTCCGTGAGATTTATTAATTTGGAGGGCTTGAAATGTTTAAAGTTCTTGGCGTAGATCATATCGGCATTGCGTCGACGAGTTTGGAAGACGGCGAATTCTGGAAGGCTCTCGGCTTGGAGTGCACGGGCGAAGAAACCGTTGCAGAGCAGAAAGTCACGACGGCTTTTTATCCGACGACCGCCGACAAACAACACGGCGAAATTGAATTGCTCGTTGCAAGCGAGGCGGGCAGTCCGATTGAAAAGTTCATCGAGAAAAACGGCGGACGCGGCGGCATTCAACATATCGCTTTGCGCGTCGACAATCTGGAAGCGGCTCTTGCCGACCTTAAGGCGAAAGGCATTAAACTCATTGACGAAAAACCGCGCAAGGGTGCGGGCGGCGCGTCGATTGCGTTCATTCACCCGAAGGCAACTCACGGCGTATTGTTGGAGCTTTGCCAGAGAGATTAGGGAAGTAGAGCAGTAGGGAAATAGGGAAGTAGCTACTTCACTACTTCGCTACTAACCTACTTCCCTAAGCGACTAAAAGGAGCGTAATAAATGGCGACAGTTCAAGAAAAAATTGAGCTTATGCACGCCAAGAAGGATAAAATTCTTCAAGGCGGCGGCAAGGCTCGAATCGATAAACAACACGAAAAGGGCAAGATGACGGCTCGCGAGCGCATTGAAATGTTCTTCGACGAGGGAACTTTCGTTGAACTCGATATGTTCGTCAAGCATCGTTGCACCAACTTTGGACAAGACAAAAAGGATTTACCCGGCGAAGGCGTCGTGACCGGCTACGGCACTGTTGACGGGCGTTTGGTTTATGCGTTCGCGCAGGACTTCACGGTTGAGGGCGGCTCACTCGGCGAGAAACACGCTCACAAAATCTGGAAGGTTATGGATTTGGCAATGAAGATGGGCGCACCGCTTATCGGCATTAACGATTCGGGCGGCGCACGTATTCAAGAGGCGGTCGACGCGCTCAGCGGCTACGCGGGGATTTTCTTCCGCAACACGGCGGCGAGCGGCGTTATCCCGCAAATCTCCGTCATTATGGGTCCCTGCGCGGGCGGCGCGGTTTACTCTCCCGCAATCACCGACTTTATCTACATGGTCAAGAATACCAGCCAGATGTTTATCACGGGACCTGCGGTTATCAAATCCGTCACGGCGGAAGAAGTCACGGCGGAAGAACTCGGCGGCGCAATGACGCACAACACACGTTCGGGCGTTGCTCACTTCGCGGCAGAAGACGAAAAGGATTGCATTGAGCAAATCCGCTACCTGCTTTCCTTCCTGCCCAGCAACAATCTTGAGGACGCGCCGCTTGTCGATACCGACGACGACCCTGACCGTCAAGACGAGGAGCTTAACACGATTATTCCCGACAACCCCAACGCGCCTTACGACATGAAGGACGTTATCCGCATGATCGTTGACAACGGCGAGTTCTATGAAGTTCATCAGCACTTCGCGACGAACATTATCACCTGCTTTGCGCGTTTCGGCGGGCGGAGCGTCGGCATTATCGCCAATCAACCTTCGGTTATGGCGGGCTGTCTCGACGTTGACGCTTCGGATAAATCCGCGCGGTTCATAAGATTTTGCGACGCCTTTAATCTGCCGCTTGTCAATCTCGTTGACGTGCCCGGCTTTTTGCCCGGCGTTGACCAAGAGTATAACGGCATAATTCGTCACGGCGCGAAAATGCTTTATGCTTACAGCGAGGCGACCGTTCCGAAAGTCACGGTCATTACGCGCAAGGCTTACGGCGGCTCTTATATCGCAATGTGCTGTCGCGAACTCGGCGCGGATCAAGTTATGGCTTGGCCTTCCGCAGAAATTGCAGTTATGGGACCTGCGGGCGCGGCAAACATTATTTTCCGCAAAGACCCCGACAAAGATCAGAAGACTGCCGAATACGTCGAAGAATTTGCGACGCCTTACAAAGCGGCTGAGCGCGGTTACGCCGACATGGTCATTGAGCCGAAAGAAACTCGCCCGCTCGTCATTACTGCGTTGAATGCCCTCGCCAGCAAGCGCGAAGTCGGTCCCGCCAAAAAGCACGGAAATATTCCGTTGTAAGGTGTTAAGTGTTAGGTATTAGGGGTTAGGTGTTAGGGGTTAGCTAAAACCTAAAACCTAATACCTAATACCTAAGCAAGGAGGAATTCCTATGGCTGACAAGATTAAACCCGAAATTATCGCGGCAATCACGGCGGCAATTCAAAGCGTGTGCAGCGGAGGAAAAGTCGTCGCCGTCAAAATCAAACGCAATGATAACTGGGCGTTGTCTTCAAAAATCAATCGCTAATTGGAGGAAAGTTTAAATGGCACTGAAAAAATTTAACGTCACCGTGAACGGCACGACGTATGAAGTTGAAGTTGAAGAAGTCAAAGCGGCGGGCGGCTCAGCTCCCAAAGCGGCTCCAGCTCCGAAGGCTACTCCCGCACCGGCTCCCGCTCCGAAAGCGACGGCTCCTGCGGCGGCTCCGAAAGTTGCGGCGGGCGCGGGCGAACATTCAATCGATGCTCCCATGCCCGGCAAAATTATCAAGCTCGTCGCCAACGAAGGGCAAGCCGTCAAGGCAGGCGAAGTCCTCTTGATTCTCGAAGCAATGAAAATGCAGAACGAAATCACCGCCGACGCAGACGGTACTGTCAAGAAGTTCAACGTTGCGGCAGGTCAAAGCGTCAAGGCTCACGAATCGCTCGTTATTCTCGGATAAAATATTTAATGAATTAAAAAAGAGCTCGTCTCAAAATTTTTTGGGACGAGCTCTTTTATATGTTGCAGGAAAATAAAACTCAAACCCGAAATGTTTTCCCGTTAAAGAAAAATGTAAAGACGAGGGGACAAGCGATGAGACTGAGACAAAAATTTATGACGTTGGCTTGGCTGATGGGGATGGCGGTCGCCGTCGTGTGCATTATCAGCTATCACTTCGCCAGTGAGGAACTTCAGCAAAGCACCGACAGCGAATTGAGCATGACGGTCGCAAAGGAGATGACGCAACTCGAAGGTTGGCTCGAAGAAAAGAAAAAATTCGGAGAGACTGCCTCAAACGTCTTAACGAGCCTCAACGGCAACCCGGCTTTGCTCAAGGACAGAGAAGTTTTAAGCGCGGTCAATGCCGACAGCGATCTCTTGGAACTTTCGTTGGGCTTGGAAGACAAATATTTTCGGAGCTACAAAGCGGGCGATTGGACAGGCAAAATTGATCCGACGGCGCGTCCTTGGTATCAACTAGCGAAACAAAGTAATACAACTTCAATCACCGACCCTTACATTGACATTAATACAAAAAAATTAATTATCGCGATTAGCACACCGGTCAAGGCGAATGGGAATTTTATCGGCGCGACTTGCGTGGGCATTTCGCTTGACACTTTGACAAAACAGGCGTCTAAAATGAATTATCACGGCGACGGCGCGGGCATTATCACCGAATCGAACGGAACTATTTTGGCAACCGCGCAGTTCGGAGAGATTACGAAAAATTTCACAGAGATTGACGGCTTGGGCGAACACTTCAGCGAAATGGTCAGTCAAGGCAAAGGCTACTTCGAGACGACGATTAACGGCGAGGATATGGTTTTCGCCTATGCAACCGTGCCCGCGACCGGTTGGCTTATCGGAATAACCGTTCCTTCCGACAAAGTCTTCGCGCCGCTGAAAAATTTGCGGATTCTTTTTGCTGTCTTAACCGTTCTCGGATTTGTTTTGGCGTTTGGAAGTTGTATTATCTTCGCGGGCAAAATTACGACGCCCGTCGCGTTGCTTGAAGAATACGCGGGGCAACTTTCCAACGGCAACTTGACCATGAAAGACTTGCCGATAACTTCAAACGACGAAATCGGCTCGCTCACCAAAGCTTTCAACACCATGCGCGACCATTTGCAGAAACTCATCTTGAAAATGTCAACGAACTCTCAACAAGTCGCCGCGTCTTCACAGGAGCTTACGGCGAGTTCTCAATCTTCCGCTGATGCGTCTGTTCATGTCGCCGAGACCGTCAACGAAGTTTCTGACGCCGTCGGTGACCAAATGAAAAATATCGACGCCGCCAAAAGCAATGTCGACGCAATTTTTACCGATATTAAAGGCGTAGAGGAAAAATCTCGCGACATTTCCGACATGTCGAATCAAACTGCCGACGCCGCGCAGAAAGGCTCCGAACTTATGGGCAACGCCGTCAAGAGCATGAGCAGGATTGAAAAAAGCGTTATGGCTTCGGCGGATGTCGTCAGAAAGTTGGGCGAGGACAGTAAACAAATCGGGCAAATCGTCGAGACAATCGCGGCTATTTCTCGTCAGACAAATCTTTTGGCACTCAATGCGGCGATTGAGGCGGCAAGCGCGGGCGAACACGGCAAGGGCTTTGCAGTCGTTGCGGAAGAAGTTCGCAAGCTCGCGGCTGAATCTCAAGAGGCGGCAGAGAAAATCAAGGAGCGTATCGACTCCGTTCAAAGGGATACCGGCAATGCGGTTGAGGTCATGCAATCGGGCACGGACGAAGTTAAGGCGGGCACAACTGCGATTAATGAAGTCGGCTCGCAATTCGGGCACATTCTCTCAATGGTCAACAACATTAAAACGCAAATGGACGAGATAAATTCTTCCGTGCAGACGGTCACAAAAGAGGCGTCGACGATTGTCAAAATGGTTGACTCAATCGACGAGATAAGCAAAAAGACTTCCGACCACATGAAGGCAATTTCCTCCTCCGCCGAAGAACAATCCGCCTCCAACGAAGAAATCGCCGCCGCGTCTCAATCCCTCGCGAAAATGGCGGAAGACATGCAAACCGCCGTCGGTAAGTTCAAAGTTTAAAAAGTTTTCGACAAAAAATCCCTCGCGCGTTGCGGGGGAATTTTTTTTGCAGTGTCCTGCGAGAACACCAAATGCAAAGTGATTTGTGGTTTACTTAAGCACAAATTTAAATTGTGGAGGTTTTTCGCATGGAAATTTTAATGGGGCTTGTGGCGATTGCGTATGGCATGGTACTTTGCGGGGCGGCTTGCAAGTTTGATACCATAAAAGATATTCCGCCCGACGCGGAAGGCAAGCAGGAGCGAAGTATTTTGAAGTCGATAACGCCGCTCGGCTTTGGCGTGGGCGGCTCGTTTATCGTCGATTACTTTCTGGCGTTGAATGAAATCACTTACAAAGGTCAGCCGACCGTCGATTGCATTATCAACACGGTCATTTTCGTTATCGCCGAAGTTATCGGGTTCATTGTCTTTTTTTACATTGTCTACGGGATTATGTCGGTCGTCAAAGCTTACGACAACGACGAGCGGGCGCGGCGTAATACAGCGGCTTGGATAACCGTCGTGCTCAGTTTTATTTGCATTGCAATTTATTCGGCTTAATGAGGTGTTTGTCATGAAGAAGATAAAAATATTGGCGGCGGCTTTGGTGAGCGGCGTAATTTTTTTCGGCGGTTGCGGCTCAGTCAAACCTCCCGTTCAACAAAATGCGCCCGTTCAAAATTCGGAAAGTGATTCGGAAAGAGAACAGCGGGTTGCCGAAAGACAACGCGCTATGGCGGAAGTTGAATACGGCTACCCTGTCGACACGAGCATTGAAGTTACAAAAGACGACATGGACAGATTTATTGACGTTGCAAAAAATTACAAGCTCACGGAAGGAGAAGTCCGCCGCCTCGTTCAAATCTTTAAGCAAGTCGGCATGAACTTTGATTCGAGGTTGCGTATAAAAATTGAGCCGCTCGTTGACCAAAAAATTAAATTCGCTTACGGCTCGCCAATCGAATACACGACAAGAGGCTATACTTTGAACTGCGATTATCCCGGCACAAAGCCGCAACTTTTTGTTGACGGCGTTCCGCGCAACGCCGCCGGTCAATACGTTTTGAGCTACGGGCAAACTCCCGACGGCTCAAGCGACTTCGAGATTTATTTTGAATTCGTTTACGGCGACGCCCTTTGTCAGATTTACAAAGATAAGAGGATTATGGCTACGGTCGAGGATTTGTCCTGCGCGGTCGAGGATTCGGTTTTCGAGAGAATGGAAGATGAAATCGCGCGAGTTGCCGCCGAGAAGGGCAAGTTCGTCGAGGTTCAAAAATTCTTCGAGCGTACACTTGCGCGACCGATTACGCCCGAAGAATACGCCGATATTTTGAACGGCGCAGACCCTAAAAACTTTGGCATTGAGGAATTGGAGAACGTGACCTTTCGCGGCGTCGACATGTTGAAAAGAACGGCGCAATTCACTTTTATGAACGGTGCGCCGAGTATCGTTTCCTTCCCCGACGTGATTGTCGAGAGCAATGTTTACGGCGAGGGCAAGAAAAAATTTCACGGTAACTTTAAGTTTCGGCAGAGCGGCGCACTCACCAAGTACACTTTGTTTGAGAGCAAGCAAAAAGTGAATTAGGTCGCGGCAAAAGAAAAATTTTTTTGCGGCAGGGGATTTAAACAATGCGGCGAATAATTCAGAAAAAGTGGCAAGTAGTCACACAGAAATGAGGAGGTCTATTCCAATGGCGGAAGAAAAAGATTTGATGAAAAACGAAACGGGACTTGGCGCGATAAAAATTGCTGACGAGGTTGTCAGTATTATTGCGGGCTTGGCGGCAACGGAAATCGACGGAATCGCAGGCATGAGCGGCGGCGTTGTCGGCGGCATTGCCGAAATGCTCGGTCGCAAAAACTTTTCCAAAGGCGTCAAAGTCGAAGTCGGCGAGCGCGAGGCGGCGATTGATCTGTTCATTATCGTCAAATACGGCGCGAGAATTCCCGACGTTGCGTTGGCGGCGCAGGAGAATATCAAACGCGCAATCGAGACAATGACGGGCTTGTCGGTCGTCGAAGTCAATGTTCACGTGCAAGGCGTCAGTTTCCCCGAAGAAGAAGAAAAGCCGGAAGACAATACTCGCGTCCATTGAGCAAGCAAGATTTAAAAATGTCGGGAGGTGAAAAAGTACTATGGGGATAATTCGACGCCTTATATTACTTTTTTACGTCTTGGCAGTTGTGGCGGCGTTGGTCATCTGCGCGGGCGTGTGCTTGAAACTAATACCCGTCGACGTTTGGCAAAGGGAATTGAATTACATAACCACACAGGAAGAAACTTTGGCGGCGTTGGCGTGCATGGCTTTGGCGAGTTTGATACTCTTGACGGGACTTTTCGCGCGGCATTCGGATAAAGGCATGTCGCTTGTATCAAGCGATGTTCATCTTGAAAAAGATAGACCCGGCGAAGTCAAAGTTACGGTACCTGCGATAGTCGGTGTCGTCGAACGGGCGGCGGTCACGGTCAGCGGCGTACGCTCGGCGGAGGCGTCTGTTTATCGACAGGAAGGCGAAATGCCGATAAAAGTTCATTTGACGATTGTACTAAGTCAAGGGTTCTCGGCTCCAAGAGTCAGCGAGGCAACAACAGCCGCGATTAACGACGCATTGAGGACGGCTCTTGAATTGGAAAATGTGCCCGTCGAGGTCAAGGTCAACGAAATCACTCATGCAATAATCGAGCGCGACAAGCGGGTTGTTTGAGGTGCCGACATGTTTAAAGATTTAATCAGAAAAATTTTCAAGAAGACGACAAAGGTCGTGACACTTCCGGCGGCTCGGTCGAGCGGCGAATTTTTGTTGAAGAAAACGGACTTCGGATTAGTTCGCGTTGAGTTCGAGACAATCAGAAAAATATCAGAGCGAGCACTTAGCTCGGTCGAGGGAATAAAAGATTGTCAGCTCACGGTCGAAAAGTTTTCCGAAGCAAATCCGTTGAGAATACGACTGACGGCAACTTTGCTTGAAAAATATTCCGCGCCGCGAGTAAGCGAGGCGGCAGATAAAGCAATTAACGCCGCGTTGAAAGAATCTTTACAGTTGGAATTTTATGTGCCGGTTGAGGTCAAAGTCGAAGAGATCGCGCAGGTCGTCGCTCCGAAAAGGCGGCGCGTCAGGTAGGCGGTGAGAATATGCTCGAAGCAGTCAAGAACTTTGTTATCGATATTTTTGAATCGCACCGTACGCGGAAGTTCGGCTTTATCGCGGGCGTAATCACTGGCGTGGCGATTTTGACCATTGGTTTTTTCAATACGCTGTTTATCTTTTTGTGCGGAGTGATTGGGCTGTTTGTTGGCTCGCGTTTCGACAGCAAAGATGATTTGGTCGAAAAGCTCTTGCACAAGTTGGACGAGATTTTGCCCGAAAAAATTCAGCGTTGGTAAGTGTTAGGTTATTAGGGAAATAGGGAATTAGGGAAA